>CAIYYI010000030.1 GCA_903930345.1 uncultured Verrucomicrobiota bacterium | reverse complement strand
GGCGCAGGTCCACTTTGCTCTTTTCATTGAAGCGCTCCATCAGCAGGTAGAGAAGGTTGACCCGCCCGAGGTCGCGGATGGTGTCGTCGAAATTGAAGGCCGCGAAGATCTCCCGGATGTTGGGGGAGAAGCCCATGATGTACTGACGGAGGTTGAGGGCGAGGTTGGCGTCGTCGTGCAAGAGGCTCTCGTAGTTGAACTTGGAGGTGTTGTAGAAGGCGTACCCGGCGGCCCGGCACAACTGACCGTGGCGGTTCTCCAGGCCTTTCTCCTTCAGCTTGCGCTCGGTCTCGAGCACTTTATCCTTGGTGGCCTCCAGGGCGTAATCGAGACGGCGCAAAACGGTGAACGGGAGGATGATTTTCTGGAATTCGCTTTTCTTGAAGGCACCGTTGAGCAGATCGGCAATGGCCCAGAGGAAACTGACGACGGAGTTGAATTTGGCGGTATCGTTCATGGAAATTGATGGGTGGTGGTGCGCCGGGGGGCGCGGACGAGAACTCGGGCGTGTTTTGAATGCTTCATTTTGGGCCTACCTACAACACCACAAGGGTTTAGGGGGGGAAGTTACCAAGGGGGACGGGGGGGTGGCGAGGGAAAAGGCTGAATTATGAAGGATGAATTATGAAAAAACACGGGCTGCGTGGACTACATGGACCACATTGACCTCATGGACCCTAATGACTAATGACTACGGACAACTGACCACGGGACGGTCACAAATGTCGGATGGAAGCTGGGGCGTGACGATTGGATAATTGCTGATGCTTTTCAAGAGCACAGCCTCCACCTTCCACCTCCCCCCGCCCAGCCCTTTCGGAGGCCTTCGCTACGCTCAGGCCTTCTCAAGGGCTGGGCGGGGGGAGGGCATTTTCCCCGCAATTGTCCCGGTTTGTCCTGTTTTGCTATCTCCACTATTTGTCCTGTTTTGCTCGCCCCGCGACACCATGAATTTTTCGAATGACACGAATAGGGGGAGCGATTGGTGGCCCAAGAGTTTGTGCGCGTGACTTGGCAGGGAGAGGAATGGGGAGGCCAACTATGGGGCGACTGTTGGCAAATCCACCCGCCAGGCCTGTTGCACGGGGGCGCCCAGGAAACGGGTGGCCAGGGCGGAGAACCGCCCGGTCTCGTCCGTGACGTAGGACAAAATGGTGCCTTTGCGGCTGTTGTGGGGGTGGAGCAGGCCGGATGTCTCCAACTGCCGCCGCACATGGCGGGCACAGCTCTCCGCTGAGTCCACCAGATGCACTCCCGGGCCGGTGAGCTTGCGGAGGGCGGTTGTCAGCAGGGGGTAATGGGTGCAGCCCAGCACGAGGCAGTCGATTTTTTTGCGGAGCAGCGGAGCCCGGTATTCCTCCAAAACCGTGCGGGTGACGGCGTGGTTCATCCAGCCTTCCTCCACGAGCGGCACGAGGAGCGGGCAGGCGCGGGTGAAGACTTTCACCTTGTCCTGGCGGGCGAGGAGGGCGGTTTCATACGCCCGGCTGCGGATGGTGGCCGCCGTGCCGATCACGCCGATCCGGAGCTGGCGGGATTGCTCCAGGGCCGCCTCAACCCCGGGGTGGATCACGCCGAAGATGGGCACCTTAAAGCGGCTCTCCAGGGTGGGCAATGCCCAGGCGGAGGCGGTGTTGCAGGCCACCACCACCGCCTTCACGTTTTGCTGGACCAGAAAGGCGGTGTCCTCCACTGCAAACCGGGTGACCGTGGAGGGGGATTTGGTGCCGTACGGCACGCGGGCGGTATCCCCCAGATAGACCAGGTCCTCGTGCGGCAAAACCTTGCGCAGCTCGCGCACCACGGTCAGCCCGCCAATGCCGGAATCGAATATGCCAATGGGCAGATTTCTGCTGGGTGTCATGTCATTCAATTTTCACCGATGGCAGCGGCCAGACTCCGCCCGCGCGGGGCTTAACGCTCCCCCTGCTTCTTGTAGGCAAGGATGCCATCCGCAATGGCGCGCGCCAGCTTTTTGCGCGCGGCCGCATCCAGGATCTTTTGACGGTCCTCGGCATTGTCCATGAACCCTCCCTCAATGAGGATGGCAGGCAGGGTGGCCGTGTTCAGCACGGCGAAGCGCGCCCGTTTGATGCCGCGATCCTCCATGCGCAGGGTGCTGCCGGCCATGGCCTTATGGACATGGAAAGCCAGCAGCAGGTTGAAGGCATCACTCCGGTTGCCCGCGCGGGGCCCGGTTTCCGCCCCTTCGCCCCGGGCGTTGCTGGAGCTGGTGTGGGCGGGAGTCATACAATATGTCTCCAAACCCTTGGCCCCGCCGCCTTGCGCTGAATTGAAATGCAGACTGACGAGGAGCTGGGCGCCTTTCGCCCGGGCGGTTTCCGGGCGTTGGGCCAGATCCACAAAAGTGTCACTGGTGCGGGTGCTGACGACTTTCAGGCCGGCCTTTTTTAGAACAGCTTGTAACTCGTTGGCCAGCAATAGAGTGTATTTCTTTTCCTGCAGTACGCCCTCCTCGTTTCCCGGGTCTTTTCCACCGTGCCCGGGGTCCAGGCACACAGTGCGGATTTTAGTGCCCTGACGCAGTTTGGGGGGATAAAGCACGGGAAAGATGGCGGTGCGGAGATCCACCGGCCCAATAAAGGCCTCGTCATCCTTGCGGGCGATGGGTGCGGACAGCCAGACGGTTGCCCCGTTGATGGTGGCCTTGCGGGAATCCATGGTCAGGATCACGCGGGAATATTTGGAGGCGATCTGTAGCTCCTCCCGTGGCCGGGTCCATTCCCATTCGAACCCGGCGGCTTTTGCCCAGGCGGCCACATTGACGTATTCCCGGCCGAACAGGCTGTAACGTGGGAGGCCGTTCAAGGTTGCCGCCCCCGTTGCCCCGGGGGCCGCCGGAGCAATGGCTGCCCATAAGCATAGGATCGCGAGCCAGAAACGCATGTGCCGGGAGAGCATTGCCGCCCCGGGCGGCCAAATTCAATGGCAAACCACCGGGAAAATGCCCAAAATCAGTCTGTTTTACGTCAGTATTATGATGCCGAATGACGCTTGATTTCATCATTAGCCCCGGGCATTCAACAAGTTCTATCGAAAACCTTGACGGTGCGGGAACCCTTTCCTAGAGTCCGAGAGCGCGATACTTGTTCACCCAACCGCCTGGGCCCCGTTGGATGGGTGACGGGATTAACCAAGTTTGCACGATGAATATTCACGAATATCAGGCAAAACAACTGCTGGCCCGGTTCGGCGTGGTCGTTCCGGGAGGTGAACCCTGCACCAGTCCTGAGGAAGCCCGCGAGGTTTCCCAGCGTCTTTTTGCCGTGGGACACAAGAAAGTGGTGCTCAAGGCCCAAACCCACGCCGGAGGCCGCGGCAAAGGGGTTTTCAAGAACGGCATGAAAGGCGGCGTCCGGGTCTGCAAGAGTTCGCAGGAGGTTTTTGATATCGCCTCCTACATGATCGGCCACATCCTGGTCACCAAGCAGACCGGTGCCGAGGGTCGCCTGATCAGCACAGTGCTGGTCACCAGCGCTGAAAACATCAAGAAGGAGTTCTACCTGGCGGTGCTGCTGGACCGTAACACCGCCAACCCGGTCATCATGGCCAGCACCGAGGGCGGCATGGATATCGAGGAGGTGGCGGAAAAGCAGCCGGAGAAGATCATCCATGAAACCATCAACCCCATCCTTGGGTTGATGCCCTATCAGGCCCGCAAGGTCGCGGTCGGTCTGGGCCTGCGCGGGGAGATGCTGCACCAGGCGGCCAAGCTTTTTCACGGGGTCTATCGCACGTTCTGGGAATGCGATGCCTCTTTGGTGGAGGTCAACCCGCTCTGCATCGTGCAGCGGCCGGATGGCAAGGAGGAGCTGCTGGCGCTGGACGCCAAGGTCTCCGTGGATGACAATGCCCTGTACCGCCACCAAACCATCCAGGCGATGCGTGACCTGGCGGAGGAGGCGCCCTTGGAGATTGAGGCCAGCAAGTACAACCTCAACTACATCAAGCTGGACGGCAACATCGCCTGTCTGGTCAACGGGGCCGGACTGGCCATGGCCACCATGGATATCATCCAACACTTTGGGGGTCGGCCGGCCAACTTCCTGGATGTCGGCGGCGGCGCCACGCGGGAGCAGGTATCGGCGGCTTTTAAAATCATCCTGGGCGACCCCAACGTGCAGGGGATCCTAGTGAACATTTTCGGCGGCATCATGGACTGCAACGTGATCGCCACTGGCATTGTGGGAGCCGTCAAGGAAACCGGGCTCAAACTCCCTCTGGTCGTGCGCCTCGAAGGCAACAATGTGGCGACCGGCCGCAAAACCCTGGCGGACTCCGGACTGCCGATCATCTCGGGCACCTCCATGGCGGAAGCGGCTGAGAAAATCGTTCTGGCCGTTAAAAATTCAGTGTAATTTCACCAGCTATGTCAATTCTTGTCACTCCCGAGACCAAGTTGCTTGTGCAGGGTATCACCGGCAGCTTTGGCGCGCGTCACACCCTGCTCAGCCTCGCTTACGGCACCCTGGTCGTGGGCGGCGTCGTTCCCGGCAAGGGCGGGCAGCTTTTTGAAAACCGGGTGCCCATCTACGATAGCGTGATCGAGGCGGTCAAAGACACCGGGGCCACCGCCACGGCGGTCTTTGTGCCCCCGCCGTTTGCGGCGGACGCCATCCTGGAGGCGGTGGACGCTGAGATCGAACTGGTGGTCTGCATCACCGAAGGCATTCCCGTGAATGACATGGTGAAGGTGCGCCACGCCATGCTGGGCAAGAAAACGCGGCTCATCGGGCCCAACTGTCCGGGGATTGTGACGCCCGGTGAGGGCAAGGACTCCCACGGCGGCTGCCGCATTGGCATCTCCCCCGGCTACATCCACAAGAAGGGGAACATCGGGGTGGTCTCGCGCAGCGGCACTTTGAATTATGAGGCGGTCTGGCAGTTGACCTGCCGGGGTGTCGGCCAGAGCACCTGTGTCGGCATCGGCGGCGACCCGGTCAACGGCACCTCCCACCTGGAGATCATGCGCATGTTCAACGATGATCCGGACACGCACGGCATCATCATGATCGGCGAGATCGGCGGCAGCGCGGAGGAAGAGGCGGCGGAGTGGATCAAACACAATTGCAAGAAGCCGGTGGCCGGCTTCATCGCGGGTGCCACCGCCCCGCCCGGGCGTCGGATGGGTCACGCCGGGGCCATCATCAGCGGAGGCAAAGGCACCGCCGAGGCCAAAGTGGCCGCATTTCTGGATGCCGGCATCGCGGTGGCGGTCACCCCATCCGAAATGGCGGACACGTTGCTCAAGCTGATGTGACCGGTGGGTGAACGCGGGTGGGGTTGGGCCGCCCCGTTGACCGTTCAAGCATGGGGTACATTGATTTCATTCTGAATCTGGCAGGCCTGCTGTTGTGGTTGAACTGGAGGTCAGCAGGGCTTTCCGCCCCGCCGCCCGCCCTCACGCTGGCTTCCACCTTGAAACGCACCGAGGCCGAGCCCGGTAACCGCTGGCTGTTTCTGGCCGGTCTGCCCTCCGTGTTGTTGGTCCGCAGCCTGCTCTATTGGCAGATGGCTCCGGCTTTGGATTGGACCCCCAATCTTTCGTTCGGGGCCATTGTCGTCTCCTTCCGGGTGGATATGTTGGGGCGCGCCTTTCTTTATTCCTTCCTCAGTTTTGGGCTGATGCTGGGGGCTTTTTTCTCCTGGATCTGCCTGGTTTCAGCGGTGAACCACCGGATGGAGGAGACCGATAGCTGCCAGCGTCTCATCCAGCTCCATCTCGGCTGGTTGGGCCGGTTGCCGGCCTTGGTGCAGTTGCTGGTACCATTTTTGGTGGCCAGTTTGCTCTGGCTGCTGGCGGGTTCGCTGTTTGTTCGCCTGGGCATGATGCCCGCCCCGCAGGGTCTGGGGCACACCCTGCAACAGTCCCTGGTGATCGGCGGCAGCCTGGTCCTGGCGTGGAAGTACCTTCTGGCGGGCCTGTTCGTGCTCCATTTCCTGAATTCTTATGTCTATCTGGGCGGCGCGCCGTTCTGGAATTTCATCACCGTCACCGGTCGCAACCTGCTTTACCCGCTTTCCTGGTGCCGCTTCGGCAAGCTGGATTTGGCCCCGGTGTTGGGGATTGCCTTGGTGATCGGTTTGGGGGAGGCGGGGGAATATTGGTTGCCGGAACTCTACCGGCGCCTGCCGTTGTAGTAGCTCCGTCGGCCTAGCCCGCTGGCAGGCCGGGCTCAATCTTGGCTGCCGACATGGTCTCGCCTTGCAGGAGGGTCATTTTGCTTTTGATGTCCGCAAAGTGAGAATCCAGCAGGGCCAGTCGGCGCGCGAGGATGCGCGCCAGGAAAAGGGCGACGGCTGGCTGTTGTTTCAGAAACTCTTCCGCATGCTCAATGACAAAAAAGGTGGAAGGTTTCAGGGTGCAGACCGAGGCGCTTTGGTAGCAGCTCAGCAGGGCGGAGATTTCCCCCAGCACGGCTCCGCGCTCGGAAATGGTGCAGATTTGGGTGCCGTTTTTAACCACCTCCACCAAACCGGTTTCCAGCACCAGCAGTTGGTCCTTCTTCTCCCCCTGCCGCAACACAATCTCGCCGGGGCCAAAGGCCTTTTCGGTGTAATGATCGCACAGCGACAACATTAGGTTTCCGTTTTTTTCGCACATACCAAAATGCAATTCACATATGGCGCTCATATTGCCTGACCGTTTTGCCAACTCGAACTGTCCGGTTCAGTCAGAGTCTCACGCCTTCCAGCGCAAATCCGGGGGCTGAATCAGGAAGCAATCCATCACTGATTGCATCCACTATAGCTCACCCCGTCTTGAACTGACAACTGCATTGCGTTGAATGTTCACCGTTTGGGACGCTGCATCATAAGGAAATTGGCCACCCAGCCCGAGAGGATGGATCCGATGAAGAACAATTGAAAGAAAGTGGTGGCCAGGCCAATGGAGCCCCGGCCCACTTCCGGCCTCTGATACCCGCTGGCGAGGAACAAGCCAAGGCAGGCGAGGCCGAACGCGGCCAGTATCCCGGTGTAGAGGCCCATGGTTTTGCGGGGCCAGCCGGGCTGGCAATTGAAGGTCCCGGCCAGGGGGATGAGCAGGAAACCAAACACCGCCGCAGAGATTAACAACAATCCATTCCAGCCAAACACCAGACACCCGGCCAGCGACATGACCGCCAGCAACAGGCTGCCGCCGATCCAGTTGGTGGCGGTAATTTCCTCGTCAGAGAGGATGAGCCGTCCAAAGCGGCTCAGCCGCAGCAGCAGGTTGAACAGCGGGTTGGCAATCCAGGTGAGCAGGGCAAAAACGACATAGAGGATCCGCAACGGCAGGACGTAGGGAGCCCATTCGGGGTTCTTCTGCGCGACGAGGCTCAGCAGCCGGTTGCCCACGTAGCCGCCAACGATGATGCCCCATTGGGCTCCCGCGCTGAACCGGCTCATCCACAGGAAATAACGGAGCATCCAGGAATAGACCAGATGCCTGGCCTTGAGCGCCTCAATCATCCCCTGCCGCGCCCATTCGTTGTTCGGATCCAAACGGAGTGATTCCCGGAAATGCTCCGCCGCCTTATCCGGTTGGTTTTGCTCCAGCATGCTCCAGCCACGATTGGCATGGCTGGTGGCGTTGTCCGGGTCGCGGGCCAGGGCCTGATCCAGGGTCCGGGTGGCCTCGGCCGACCGGCCCAGTTTGTTGAGCGCCATGGCACGCAAGTTGATGCAGGCCACGTGCTCGGCATCCAGCGCCAGTCCGCGATCCGCAACCACCAAAGCCTTGCCCCAATTGCTCATGGCCAGGTGGACTTCGCCTTCCAAGGCGCAGTAATCGGCATCCTCGGGGTCCAGTCGGATGGCTTCCCGCACGGCGGCCAGGGCCTGGGGATAGTGGCGGCGATCCCGCCACACCTGGGCGACCACATAGTGGGAGAACGGTTGGTCCGGCCCCAATTGGATGGCTTGGGCGGCCTCCTCCGAGGCCTCCTCAAATTTCTCCTGCTCGCTCAGGCACAGGGCCAGCAGCGCGCGCGCAAACGGATCCTGCGGTTCCTGGCCGATGGCCTGGCGCAGCTCCGTCTCGGCCAGTGCCGCCCGGCCTTGTTGGAGCAGCAATAATCCGCGCTCAAGTTGGGGAGTCATGCTCGTTAAGGGCGCGCCGCCGGGCGGTTCAGATTTTCAGGTACTTCAGGATTTCGTCGTAGGCTCCGCCAGCATTGGAATAGAGCGCGTAATTGCGGGCGGTCGCAAACCATTCCCGGGTGGTCGGCTTGAGCTGCTGGGCGGCGGTGAGCAAGTCGCGGGTTTCCAAGGGCTTGAGGCCGCCATGCTGCATGGCCTCCCGCAGCTTGGCCTCCACCGCCTGGTCCAGCACGGCTTTCAAATCCGCCCCGGAGAACTGCTCAGTGCGTTTGGCCAGGTGGTCGAAGTCAATATCGCCCATCGGTTTCCCCTGGCAATGCAGGCGCAGGATGGCGGCCCGGGCCGCCGTATCGGGCGGGGGGACGAACAGGATGCGGTCAAACCGTCCCGGCCGTCGAAACGCGGCGTCCAAATGCCAGGGGGCATTTGTGGCGGCCAGGATCAGCACCCCCTCATTGGAGGATTTGACCCCATCCATTTCGGCCAGGAACTGATTGATCAACTGCCGGCCGGCATGCTGCCGCATGTCCGTGCGGCTGGCACCCAGGGCATCCACCTCGTCAAAAAACAGGACGCACGGCTTATTGGCGCGCGCGGTCTCAAACAGGGCATGCAGGTTGCGTTCGCTGTTGCCGATCCACATGTCGAGCACGTCGTTGATGCCCACCACGATGAATCCGGCCTTGATCTCCCCGGCGGTGGCCCGGGCCAGGTAGGTTTTGCCACAGCCCGGCGGACCGTACATGAGGATGCCGCCGCCAATGCTTTTGCCGTAGGCCCGGTACAAATCCGGGTGGGTGAGCGGGTGGATGATCTTCATCCTGATCTCCTCCTTGAGGGTATCCATGCCGCCCACATCCGCAAAACCGAGCTTGGGCCGCTCAATTTCCGGGGTCGGCTCCGCGCCCTCCTCCCCCCAGGCCGCCCGGACTTTCCCATCCACCACTTCGCTGTCCGTTTCCCGGGCGTCAATGCCCAGGCGGGTGGCGAGCGTCAAATCGACTGCGGTGGGGTCCATTTCCAGGGCGCGCCGGTATTGTCTGACGGCTGTTTCGACCTCCCCGATGCCGGCCAATAGGCGGGCGTGGAGAAGGAAGGCCCGTGCCGGAGCCTGGGCGTGCTTGACGATATCCTCCACCAGCGCCAGGGCATGGCTGTTTTTCCCCTGGGCGTGGAAGGCCCGGGCCAGACCCAGCTTCATTCCCACGTGGTCTGGGGCCTGGCTGATGACCTCGCGGTATTCGGCCTCGGCCTCGGCAAACCGGCCGCAACCCAGCAGGGAGTCCGCCAGGTGTTGCCGCAGGGGGAGATTCTTGGGGGATAACCGCAAAGCCTCGCGCAAGGCTTCGATGGCCTCGTGGCCAAATGCGTTGGGGTCCGGAGTTGCGCCAGCCATGCCGCAAGCAAACCGGAATCCGGCCGGTGGGTCAAGCGGTGAATGGCCCTTTCCCGGGGCCATTTTTTTGATTAAAATGATTGGCAAGATTGGTTCCGGTCGTATTGTTGTCCACAATATCGATTTTGATTATGGCCAAACATAAACCAGCCCGCACGTCGCGCTATCGCGAAGACCTGACCGAAACCCCGGAGTGGCTCAAGGCAAAGAAATGCCCGAACCGGGAAAAGTTCATGTCGGGCAAGCGCATTCTGCCCAAGAACATCACCGGCAAGGAAAAGCTCGCCGACCTCGTGGACGAGACCTTTCTCGCCTACAACGGTGCGCGCCTCAAGGAGGCCTGCCAGTTGTTCACCGCCAAGATGCTGGAGCCGGATGTCACCATCGGCATGAGCCTCTCCGGTGCCCTGACGCCGGCGGGCATGGGTTGCTCCAGCATTGTGCCGCTGATCAAGGCCGGGTTCGTGGATTGGATTGTCGCCACCGGCGCCAACCTCTACCACGACATGCACTTTGCGTTGAACTATCCGGTCAAGGTCGGCAGCTTCAAATTCGATGACACGGAGCTGCGCGAGAATGACATTGTGCGCGTGTACGACGTGCTCATGGGCTACAGCGACTGCCTGATGGCCACGGACGAGATCCTCCGCAACATTCTGATCCAGCCTGAATTCCAGAAGGAGATGGGCACGGCCGAATTGCATTATCTCATTGGCAAATATTGCGCCGAATGGGAACGCAAGGCCGGGCTCAAGGATGTCTCCGTGCTCGCCGCCGCCTACCGTGCCGGCGTGCCGTGCTACACCAGTTCGCCGGGCGACTCCACCATCGGCATGAACGTGGCCGGCGTGGAACTGCGCGGGAGCAAGCTCCGCATGAACCCCTCCGTTGACGTCAATGAGACCACGGCCATCGTCCTCGCGGCCAAACGCGCGGGCGGCAAGAGCGCGGTGGTGCTCTGGGGTGGCGGCAGTCCGAAGAACTTCATGCTCCAGACCGAACCCCAGATCCAGGAAGTCCTCCGCATCAAGGAGTACGGTCAGGATTACTTCCTCCAGGTCACGGATGCCCGTCCGGACACCGGTGGTCTCTCCGGCGCGACCCCGAGCGAGGCGGTCAGTTGGGGCAAGGTGGATCCGGATCGTCTGCCGGATGCCGTGGTTTGCTACACCGACACCACCATCGCCATGCCGATCCTGACCAGTTACGCGCTCGCCCGGCACAAGCCGCGCAAGCTCAAGCGCCTCTACGATCAGCGCGCCAAGGCCCTCAAGGCCCTCACCCGCGAGTACTTCGCCCATAACAAGGTGAAGATGATCGATGGCAGCGAGCCGGTGCTCGATTAAACGCTGTCCTCCAAAGCATTTCGACGGGCCGGGAGCAATCCCGGCCCGTTTTGCTGGGAGCCTGTTGCGGGAATGAGATTGCGCTTGGAAAAACCGGGCCAAACACGGCAGTCTTGGGTCATCGTTTTGTCGTCATGAGCTTTACCAACGCCATTTTGGTGGGGTTGAAGGAAATCGCAGCGCACAAGTTTCGTTCCGCGCTGACGATGCTGGGCATTATTTTGGGTGTTTCCAGTCTGGTGGCCATGTCGGCGTTGGTGAAGGGCATGGAGAACGGGATGAAGGAGTCGCTCATCGCCCTGGGCGGCTTGGACAAGGTGCTCACCATTGAGCAGCCGGTGCCCGCCCAGCAGGAACACCGGGCGGACCAGGCCCCGGGCCGCACCATCCGCGACGTCATGGCCCTCAAGAAATCCGCCCCCCTCCTGCGCGTGATTTCCCCGGAGATGTCCCTGCGCAACTCGGTGCTCACCCGGGGCACCAAAACAGTGATCCCCTCCGAGCTGGTCGGCGCGTGGCCGGCGGTGCTGGAAATGAATCTCCACACGCTGGAGCACGGCCGGTTCTTCTGCGATCTGGATGAGGAGCTGGCCAACAGCGTGTGCGTCATTGGCACCGGGGTGCGGGATGAGCTGTTCGGATCCCCCGAGGAGCTGGGGCGCGAGGTGGTTCCGCTGGGGGAGATCATCCAGATCAACGGCAACCCTTTCACCATCGTCGGGATGTTCACGAGGTATGAGAGCGAGGCCGACCGCAAAACCCGCGATTTGAAAGCCAAGGGGCAGATTGAAACCAAATCCGCCTCGGGAGTCTCCCGCAGCCGGGGGTTTGGGCGGGGGCGTGCCAACTGGGTGTTTCAACGCAAGAACCTCACGGTGTACATTCCGCTCAACACGATGTGGCTGCGGTTCCGCGCCTCCACCGGCACCAACAATGTGCCGGATCCCCGGCTGTCGGACATCGACATCAAAGTGGCCAGTCTCGACAAGCTGGAATCGGCACTGCAACAGGCCCGCAATGTCATGATGGTCACCCATGATGCCATTGAGGATTTCTCCTTCCAGACCCAGGAAAGCTCGGTGGACAACATCAACCAGACCATCCGCAATGCGCGCATGAGCGGCGGCATCATCGCTGTGATCAGCCTGCTGGTGGGGGGCATCGGCATCATGAACATCATGCTGGCCAGCATCACCGAACGGGTGCGCGAAATCGGGCTGCGCAAGGCGGTGGGTGCCAGCACGGCCAATATTTTCATCCAGATCCTGGTGGAGAGCGTCGTCATCGCCATGGTGGGCGGAGTGGCGGGGCTGGGGGCTTCTTATGGGCTGGTGGAATTCCTGCAAAGCCTCACCCCCACCTCCAACGCCCCCGTCATCACGGTGGACGCCATGATCATGGCGTTCGCCTTCAGTGCGGTGGTGGGTGTGCTGGCCGGGCTGATCCCCGCCATCAAGGCCTCCCGGCTGGATCCCATCACCGCGTTGCGCTACGAGTAAGCCGGTGCGTCAGGCCGGTTGCGGACAGTGCAGGCGGACACTTTCCAGCCCCCCTTCGGCATCCTCATGGATGGCACAAAACCGCGCGGCCCGGCCGGGTCGCAGTTGCCAGGACCAACCCATGAACCGGGCCGGCACCACGCTGCCTGAGGCCCAAATCTTCCGCCACGGTTTTCCCAGCATGCGTGCGGCCTGTTGCAGGCCCGCCAGCGGCTCCAAGGCCGAGCCGGCGAAATTCTGACGCCCTGGCTGGCGCACCACGTGATCGGGGCCGGCCTCCAGTTCCAGCGCCCCCAGCCGGTATCGGCCGGGTGGTGCTCCAGCGGCGGCCATCGCGTCTGTGGTATAGTAAATCTGGGCCGGGCGGCGGCAACGGTGGATCAGGCGAAAAAGGGCAGGGGAGACATGGATGCCATCCGGGATGAGGCCCGCGACCAGCCCTGGGGTGTTGAGGGCGCGCCAAAGGATGTTGTCGTGCCGGTCCAACAACTGGGGGCAGGCGTTGCCCAAATGGGTGAAACCAGTGGCCCCGGACGCGACAGCGGCGGTCAGCTCAGCCTGGCTGGCATTGGTGTGCCCCAGGCTGACGCGCCAGCCCAGTCTGGTGGCGGCCCGGATGAACTCCTGTGCGCCCGTCCGTTCCGGGGCCAGGGTGAGCAGGGTGGGGGTGTCGCCCGCCATCGCCCTCATCGACTCCAAGTCGGCTGACTGGGGATCACGCATCCACTGGGGGGCGTGGGCGCCGTGGTAGCCCGGTTCAGCCGAGAGAAACGGTCCTTCGATGTGCCAGCCAGCGATGGCCTCTTGCAGGCACGGGTCCGCCTCCCGCAGCGAGGCCAACTGTCGCCAGCGTTCCAGCAGGCGCGGAAAGTCATCGGTGATCAGGGTCAGCAAAAAGCGACCGCAGCCGGCCTGTTGCAGTCCGCGCGCCGCCCGTCGCAAGGACTCGGCATCGGGGTTGTCCTGTTGAAAATCCACCCCGGCAAACCCATTGACTTGCAGGTCCGCTAACGCTGGAGCCAACCACGGTTCCCGCTGGTTTTTCCGGGAGGCGGGCATCAACTCGGCAGCCACGATCACGCCCTGCCGCCAGCGCAGGCGCAACCGCTGCCCGTCCGGCCAGCGGTGCCCGGTCAGTTGGCCGGCGGATTGGGTGCTCGCGACAGAGGGGAGCGGGTCCGGCATGGCGTCACTTGGGGTTGGGGGCGGCGTCGGCAAACAGCACGGGGTACTGCCGGATGAAGTAGGTGGGGGTGCAGCTCCAGGCGTGGCAGTAGCTGTTGATCAGGTGGCTTTTGTACGGGGACTCCAGCTCGTTCTCCGGTACGTAAATTTCCCAGAAGGTATCGGCCCCTTTGCGCAGCATGCCGCCCCAATAGTCGCGCAGCAACCGGGTGGCTTCCGCCTTCATTCCCGCCTGGATCAGGCCTTCCACCACGTAATGGTAGGCGTAGGGCGAGCGTGGTTTTTCCGCCTCCGGCAGGCTCAGGACGCGCTGCCAGGCGCGGCGGGCCTGCTCCGGGGTGGGCACTCCGGCCAGGATCAGCCAGGCTTGGGCGATCCAGGACACCTGCCGCTGCGGGCCGCTGACAAAGCAGCCCTGCGCCTCATCCCACAATTTGGTGCGCGCGGCCTGTTCCATGCGGGTGATCATCTCCGGGAGGAAGGCGGCCTCCGCCGATTTGCCCACGCGCCGGGCCAGCTCCAGCGTGGCGCGCAGGCTGAGCAGGATGATGCCCTGCTCGGGGGCCTGCTTGTCCAGCGTGGGATGCCAATCCACGAACAGCCACCACTTTTTGGGCGGCTCAAAGAGGCCGTCGGCCCCCACGCCGCCGAGGGTGAAATCGAGCTGCTTGAGCACGAGGGGCCAGAGATCCTCGGCCGTCTTGCGGTCGCCGCTGGCCTGCAGGTACTCCAGCACGGTGGGGGCAAACAGGGCGGTGTAATCCAGGATCGCATCGCCGCCCCGCACCGGGACCGGCTGCTCAAAGGCGTTGGTGGCCACGAGGCCGTCATCGTTGGCGGTCCCGGCCAGCAGGTAGAGGCAGCGTTTGACCAGGTCCATCTGCCGGAAGGTGGCGTAATTGGCCAACGCCTGCAATCGCAGATCTCCCAGCCACAGGCGGCGGTCCCGTTTGGGGCCATCCTCAAACACGGTCTGCATGCAATCCCGCAGGGTATTCAGAGCCACCCGGTCCAAGTCGGCCCAGTCAGCTTGGTCGGCGTTCAGGGGACGCAGTTTCCGGGAATCGGCGGTGGTCACAGCGGTGGCATGCAAATCGGCAAACCCGAAGCGGCCAAACCGGCTGGCCGCCACGACGGTGATTTTCACGTACCGGAAGGCATAGCGGCGCGGCAGGCGCACCTCGCCGGGCACCACATCGATGTTGACGGTCTCATCCTGCATCCAGGAACGGGCGAGTGTTCCCGGGTAGGGGTCCAATGGTTCCGCCACCTCGGCCGGGGTCTCGCCGAAGACCAGAGCGAGCCGCACCGGGGCGTCCACGGGGATGTCGAACCGGCGCAGGCTCAGGGTCAGGTAACCGGTGAGGTGTTCGCCGAAGTCCAGGATGAAGACATCCCCGGGCACCAGCGGGCGGTTGAGTGCGGTCGCCGGTTCGGCATCGCGGACCATGCGCCAGCCTTGAAAGGCGGCCGAGTCCTGGACCGGCTTGACCAGCGCCACGGGATTCAGGGTGCGGTGCTGGAGCTTTGGGGTGGCCTGGGCGGCCCGGGCCAGCCAGGTGGTGCGCCGCTTTTTGATCAGGGCATTCTGCCGCGCAAACAGCTCCGGCAGATTGACCGGCACCGCCCCTTTGAGGCCGGGGACGGTTTGGGCGCCCAGGTTCGGACCCAGACAGAGCCCGACGGTGGCCAGGGCGGTGGTCTGTAAAAAGGCGCGACGTGGTAAATAAGGCTTCATGTGACGGAACATTCCTGCCTGCGGTGGGCCGTTTTGTCGAGGATGAACAACTGATCCCCAGCCAAATGGAGTGGCGATGAGACAATGGGGACCGGTGATTCGCGAAAAAATCAGGGTGTGGTGCTGCGGCTGCGGGGGTGAAACCGGCGATGAATGTCGCGCAGGCGGCTGCCGGTCACATGGGTATAGACTTCCGTGGTTTGAATGCTCGCATGCCCCAGCATCTCCTGGATCACGCGCAAATCCGCTCCGTGCTCCAGCAGGTGGGTGGCAAAGCTGTGCCGCAGCATATGCGGGGTCACGTTGCGGGCGATGCCGGCGTGGTGCGCCCGGCGTTTGACCCGGGACCACAGCGTGTTCGGGGCCATGGCCGTGCCACGCTGGTTCAGGAACACATTGGCGGGCGACCGGCGGGTGAGCAGTTTTGGCCGACCCGTTTTCAGGTAATGCTCGAGCGCCGCAATCGCCTGCTGCCCGACCGGCACCACCCGTTCCTTGTTGCCTTTCCCGATCACGTTGATGAAGCCCTCATCCAATCGCAACTGCTCGAGTCGCAAACCGCACAATTCCGCGAGACGCAAGCCCGAGGCGTAGGCCAATTCCAGAATCGCCTGATCGCGCAGTTCCCCGGCGGTCCAGACGGATGGAGGAGCGAGCAGGGCATTGATTTCCGCGCTGGTCATGTCCTTGGGCAGGCGTTTCCATCGGCGCGGGTGGCTCAGGTTTTCAGCCACATCGACCGGCAGATGTTTTTCCCGCTCCCCGAATTTGAAAAAGGCCCGCAACGCCGCCACCTCGAGGTAAAGGCTTTCCGAGCTGAGTCGGCGGATGGATTCAGGGGGTTCGGTGGCCAATGGCCGCGTGGTTTCCGCCAGCAGGAAGGCGGTCAATCGGGCAAGGGTGACGGCGGACCAGTCGGAGATCCCCTGTGTTTTCGCCCAGGCCGTGAAATTGCGCAACACCGCCTGGTAACTGCGCACAGTATGGTCCGCCAATCCACGCTCCAGCCGCAGGTAAGTCAGGAAATCTTCCAGCAGTTCATCCATGTTGGCGGACCAGTTTGATGGCCAGGTCGTGATTGAAAGTGGGAATGCGGATGCGCCCCTGGTTGACTTGGCGTTCAACGCGGGGTTGAACAATGATTTCTCCGGTCCAGGTGTCCCACACCTCCGCCTGCCATTCCTGGTTGGATGGCAACGGGATCGTCAGAATGGTGGGCGGGGCGGGAGCCAGGGGTTCTGGCTGCGTGCAAAGCCGCTTCCAAGAGGCATCTTTGACGCGCAACCAGATCAGGACGGTCTTCTGCCCGGCTTGGCCCCAGGCCAGCACGGGCGGGTTTTGCTCCACCAAAGCATCCTTGAAGCGGTAGCTGGCCAGGAACCAGTCCCGTCCGGTGTTTTCGACTTTCAAAGTGTGTTTTCCCGCTGGAATCAATACCCGCACCGGTCCGGCGTATTGCTTTAACGTGGCCGTGGAGTTGTCGGTGTCGGCGAAATCCTTTTCGATCGCTGGTTGGCCATCGAGTGTGATCCTAACCCGGGCGCCGCCGTGGCCGGAAACATCCCCCACCAGCAGATCGAACGGTGTTTCCCTTGGGTGGTTGAGTTGGAAGGTGACCGGGTTATGCAGATTGGTGTGGTTCACCCGACCGTGCAGGATACCCGCTGGATTCAGGCTGGCCTGGCCGGCCGAAGTGACGGTGACCTCGTGGGGGCGGTTGAGCCCGCCAGTTTCCCAGGAAACCGGCCCCTGGCTCAAAACCAAATCCGCGCGCGGCAAAGGGTTGGGGGCGGTCTGCCATTCAACCTTGGGTTGGATGGCGTGAAACTTTTCGGCCGGCCAGTCGATGCCTTTGACAAAGCGGGCCAGTGGGCCGAACAACGGATAGAGGTTTTGGGGCTGGATCAGGTTGTCCCACCACCAGGATTGGGCGCATGCGGCACCGCCGCTGACGGCGCTGGCCCACATCGGGTCGTGCACCTGGTAGCCGCGCGGGTCATCTTTGCCCCGGGGGCCGCCGGCGTCCGCGCCGATTTCGCCGACATAATGGGGTTTGCGATACAGGGTTTTCTTCAGTTGCGCGCTCACCACGGTGGGCACCAGATCCGGGCTGCCATAATGATGCGTCTGGCTGTAATCAAGGAGGCTGAGCTGATCGATGGCAGCATCCCCGGGGGTGTTGGCAAAGCTGGTGGTCAGCAGGTGGTGGTAGGGATCAATCGCGCGCAGGTGCGCGGCCATTTTCTCATGCCAGGCCAGGGCTGGCTGGGTGCGGTATCCCGTGGTGATATCCACTTCGTTCCAGAATTCCCAGCTCAGCAGGTGGGTGCTGGCCCCATAGCGGGCCACCAGATAGCGAAGTTTGTAACGGTACAGGCGGTCCATTTCCGCGTTGTTCCAAAAGTCGGCGGGCTCCTTGAGCGGGCCGCCATTGGCCAGGTTGTGGGGTGTGTTGTCCCATTGGGGATAACCATCTTTTTGGCGCAGGATATTGTAGGAATCGATGCAGAATTTGAGCCGCAAACCGAGTTGTTCTGCCAGTTGCTGCACGTAATCCAGACGCCAGGCGTGGGCCTGGCTGAAGAAGCCCAGGCCTTTGCCTTCCCCGGGTTTGCCGGGC
>CAIYYI010000029.1 GCA_903930345.1 uncultured Verrucomicrobiota bacterium | reverse complement strand
GGTGCACAAAGACATGAGCCTGATTTTACGCAGCAGTGATCAAAACAGCCTGAAACACTATATTCCATTGGACCTAAACATCTTATGGTTTTTTCAGGTGGAATTGAAAGCGGAGGGCAAGGGGCGGCGGGTGGTTTGGACCCGCAAGGAGGAGAGTAAAGGGGGAAGAGTGAAAAAAACCACGGACTACTGACCACATGGACCACATTGACCCTAATGACTCTCACCAATGCGGATTGTGGATTGCGGATTGCGGATTTGGGGAAAAGACGGGGACGGAGGGGACGGCTCGGCAACGGGTGGACGGGTGTTTTTTGGCTGGGGTGAGCGGCCAGGAATTGGGGGTGTTCGATAATCCAGACTGAGGGAAATCACGACTGGTTGCAGGCGTTCTTTTGAACTTGATCACACCCTCTCTTAGGCATCGCGAAAAAATAATCTGCGCACGCTGACTGGTTCTTTGGGCCGCTGGCGGCGTTGCCCAATGGTTTGAAACTGGGAGCAGAAATCGGGGCAGCTTTGTAGTGCCAAATAGTTTCAAGGCTCTGTTTGCAAGCACTTAGCTGGGGTCGCGCGAAACATGGGCTAGCGCGAGGATTGGGGGATAAACATTGCTCTGGCGGCTCACTGGGGGTTACTGTAGATCCGTTATCCCTGTAATGGGGCGATGGGAGCATCATTTTTGTGAGGTTATGCCGCGAAAGAATGCTGAATTACGGAATAAAACAGAAAAGGCCGCGCGGGACAATCCAGGTGGGCCTTCGCCATCACCAGCGGAAACCAAACGGCTGCTCCATGAGTTGCAGGTGCATCAGATTGAGCTGGATATGCAGAATAGGGAACTGCGCCGGGCGCAGGCGGAACTGGACGCCGCGCGGACGCGCTATTTCGACCTTTATGACCTCGCCCCGGTGGGCTATCTCACCCTCAGCCAAGCGGGACTGATCCAGGAAGCCAACCTCACGGCTGCCACGCTTTTGGGCGTGGGCCGGGCGGGCTTGGTCAAGCAACCGATCTCCCGGTTCATCCTCAAGGACGACCAGGACCGCTACTACCGCTACCGCAAACACCTTCTTGAAATAGGTCCGGCGCCCGCGTGCGAGCTGCGCGTGCTCAAAAAAGACGGCACGCAGTTCTGGGTCCAACTGACGGCGACTCTCGCCCTGGACGCCGCTGCCGGGCCCGAGTTCCGACTGGTGCTCAGCGACATCACCAAGCGCAAGCGGGCGGAGGATGATTTGCGCCAGCTATCGTTGCAGCTGAGCCGCGCCGAGGAGGCGGAGCGCTGCCGCATCGCCCGCGAGCTGCACGATTCGACGGGGCAGAAGCTCGCCGCACTGAACATGACGATCGGCCTGCTGCAGGACGCCACGGGCGCCACGGCAGGCAAGACGGAGAGAATGTACGCCGACTGCCTGACGATGATCGACCAATGCGCGCAGGAAGTCCGCACACTCTCCTACCTGCTGCATCCGCCGTTGCTGGATGAGCTGGGGCTGGCGGACGCCATCCGCGACTACGTTGAAGGCTTTTCAAAGCGCAGCGGGGTGCAAGTCACGCTCGAGGTGCCACCCAGCCTCGAACAGTGGTCCCCTGAGGCAGAGCTAACGCTATTCCGGATCGTGCAGGAAAGCCTCGGGAATATCCGCCGCCACGCCGGCGCCACGGCCGGGTGCATCCGCCTCGCTTGCGACGCGGAGCAGGTGACGCTGGAGGTGAGCGACCAGGGCCGCGGCATGTCCGCCGCAACGATCCGCGACATCGAAGCGGGCCGGGGCATGGCGGGCGTCGGCATGGCGGGGATGCGGGAGCGGCTGCGGCTGATGGGCGGACGGCTGGAGATTGAGTCTGGCGAGCACGGCACGACGGTGCGGGCCATTTTACCGCGACGGGAGGAGGAGCGATGAAGCCGGTGCGAATTTTGATTGCGGACGACCACGACGTGGTGCGCGAGGGGATCAAGGCGATCCTGGCGCTGCGGGCGGATTTCCAGATCTGCGGCGAGGCGGCGACGGGGCGGGTGGCGCTGGCGCTGGCGCGGGAGCAGAAGCCGGACGTGGCGGTGCTGGACTTCAGCATGCCGGAGCTGAACGGCCTGGAAGCCACGCGCCAGATACGCAAGGCACTGCCCGCCACGGAGGTGCTGATCCTGACCATGCACGACTCGGAGACGCTGGCGCGGGAGGTGCTGGTAGCGGGCGCGCGGGGATTTTTGCAGAAGACCGAGGCCAAGCACCAATTGGCCGCCGCGGTGGACGCGCTGGCGCGACACCAGCCGTTCTTCACCGGGGCGCTCTCGGCACTCGTCCTCGACACATTCCTGCATCCTGACCGGCACCCGGCCAAGAGCAGCGCCCCCGCCGACCGGCTCACCCCGCGCGAGCGGGAGGTCATCCAACTCATTGCCGAGGGGCGCACGAGCAAGGACATTGCCCGGCAGCTCGGCCTCAGCGTGAAGACGGCGGACGCGCACCGGGCGAACATCATGCGCAAGCTCGACCTGCACTCGGTGAGCGAGCTGGTGCTGTACGCGGTGCGCAACCAGATCGTGCAGGCGTAGGGGTATTTACCTAGGTATATTTCAAGGACCGGCTAGGGCATCGCTACAGTTCGCTTGGCCAGCGCGAGCGGGTATATTGGGCGGGCCAGACCAGCCCAGACGTTGAACGACGCGACAAATAGCGATGCGAAAGCGCGGGAGACAGACCCGACTCCAGGTCTGGTCCGCCGCTCTTGGCCCGCGCTGTTGCTGCTGGTGGCTGGCCTGACAGCCACAGCTGTTGCCACCCGCCATACGCAGTTGGAGAAGGTGGCGGAAGAGCGGCGGGAGTTCAACTTCGCCTGCCGCGAGATTTTCCTCAAGGTCCAGGATCGACTGGGGAAACACGAACAAATCCTGCGCAGCGGGGCCGCGCTGTTCGCCGCCACGGAGGAGGTATCCCGCGCTGAATGGCGCACTTTCGTGCAGGGCCTTCAGGTGGAGGATCACTCGCCGGGCATCCAGGGCGTGGGTTACGCGCAACTGGTCCCGGCGGAGCGTCTCGCCCAGCATCAGCAGGAGATTCGCCAACAGGGCTTCCCGAATTACCGCGTGTGGCCGGAGGGCGAGCGGGCGGTCTATACCGCCATTACCTATCTCGAACCTTTCACCAACCGGAACCTCCGGGCTTTCGGCTACGACATGTTTTCCGAAGCCACGCGCCGGGCGGCCATGGAACGGGCGTGGGACGGCAACACCGCCGCCCTCAGCGGCAAGGTGAAGCTGGTACAGGAAACAACCACCGATGTGCAGGCGGGCACCTTGCTCTTCGTTCCCGTGTACCGGCATGACCGGCCCATCCGCACGACGAACGAACGGCGCGCGGCTCTCCAAGGCTGGGTGTACAGCCCCTACCGGATGAATGACCTCATGAAGGGCGTCCTGGGGGAATGGGATTCGCCCACGGGCCAACGCATTCGATTGCAGACCTACGACGGCGCGGAACCTGCTCCAGAGAGCCTGCTTCACGATACCCTGGCCAAAGCCGGAACGATCCTGCGGCCGAATGGCGGATACACTCGCCAAACCCCCATCACCTACGCGGGCCACCGCTGGACGCTGCTCTTCAGCCAGAGCCTCCTCGCTCCGACCCTCTGGGAACACAGCAACGTCCGCATCGTGGCGGTCGCGGGGACAGTCCTCAGCCTGCTGGTCGCCGGCCTGCTCCACACATTGCAAAACACCCGCTTCAATGCCCGGCGGCTGGCGGGACGGCTCACGGCGGACTTGCAGCAGACCACCGACCGCCTGGGATTGGCGGCGGCGGCGGGCGGCGTGGGCATCTGGGATTACGAGATCGCCACCGGCAAACTCATCTGGGACGAGCAGATGTTCCGCCTTTACGGAATCACGCGGACGCAGTTCAGCGGCACCTATGACGCGTGGGTGACGGGGGTTCACCCGGAGGACCGACAGCGCGCCGATGATGAAGTCCAGCGGGCGGTACGCGGCGAAAAGGAATTTGACACCGAGTTCCGTGTGCTCTGGCCAGACGGGACCATTCGGCAGCTTCAGGCCCAGTCCCGCGTGCAACGGAATGCCGCCGGCCAGTCTGCGCACGTGATTGGCACGAATTGGGACATCACCGAGCGCAAGCTGGCCGAGGACAAGCTGCGCCAGCTGTCGTACATGGTGGAGCAGAGCACCACTTCGGTGTTGATGACGGATCTGCGCGGGAACATCGAATACATCAACGCGCACTTCACCGTGCTCACCGGCTACACGCAGGAGGAGTTGCTGGGCCAGAACCCGCGCCTCCTGAAGACCGGGCTGACAAGCCCGGCCACTTACCTGGAACTGTGGCGGACCATCACGGCGGGCCTGCCCTGGCACGGAGAGCTGCAGAACCGGAAGAAGAACGGGGAGCTGTATTGGGAAAGCCTTTCCATTTCGCCCCTCCGGGACGCCGCCGGCAGCGTGACGCATTACGTGGCCCTCACAGAAGACATCACCCTCCGCAAGGCGGCGGAGGAGGAACTGCGCCGGGCCAAGGAAGCCGCCGCCGCCGCCAGTCTCGCCAAGAGCCTGTTCCTGGCCAACATGTCGCACGAGATTCGCACGCCCATGAACGCCATCATCGGCTTCACGCAACTGCTGCTCAACGCGCCCAGCCTCAGCTCCGCCCAGCGGCAGCACCTGGAAACCATTGGCCGCAGCGGCGATCATCTGCTCAACCTGCTCAACGACATCCTGGAAATGTCGAAGATCGAGGCGGGCCATGTGGAACTGACCTCCGCCAACTTCGACCTCGGGCTGCTGCTGGACGACTTGGAGCGCATCTTCCGCAACCGGACCGAGGCCAAGCGCATTTCGTTCAAGATCGAGCGGGCGCCGGCCTTGCCAGGCTTTCTGGTGGGCGACGAGCACAAGCTGCGGCAAGTGTTCACCAACCTCCTCAACAACGCCGTCAAGTTCACCCAGCGCGGCGGTGTGGTGTGTCGCGTGGAGGTGTCCGCCCCCACGACCAGCGGGCTGCTGCTCACCGGCGAAGTCCTGGACACCGGCGCGGGCATGACCGAGGAAGAGATCAACACGCTCTTCCAGTCCTTCCACCAGACGGCCAGCGGGCGCAAGTCCGGGAGCGGCACCGGCCTGGGCCTGGGCCTGGCCCTGAGCCGAAACTTGGCCCGGCTCATGGGCGGCGACATCACCGTGCGCCGCCGCGAGGGCGGAGGCAGTGCCTTCCGTTTCCAAGCCCAGTTGCAAGCGGGCCATGTGGCAGAGCCGGCCCCTCGGCTTCAGACCAGCCAGGTTCTGGGCCTGCACCCCGACCAACCGCCGCCGCGCGTGCTCATCGTGGATGACGAGGACGACAACCGCACCCTCCTCAGCCTCATGCTGCGCGGAACCGGTTTCGATGTGTGCGAGGCCGGAGCGGGAGCGATCGGGCTGGCCCTGACCGACTCGTGGCGCCCGCAGCTCATTCTGATGGACATCCGCATGCCCGAACTGGACGGCTATGAAACCATCCGCCGGATTCGCTCCGCCCCCGCCGCACCGCCGGTGAAGATCATCGCCGTGACAGCCGGCGCGTTCGAGGATGACCGCCAGGCTGCGTTGCGGGCGGGCGCGGACAGCTTTCTGGCCAAGCCCGTGCGCCAGGCGGAGCTTTTGGCCCTCATCCAGTCGCTGTTGCGCCTCGAATATCTTTACGAGAAACCGGCCGCCGAGCCGCCCGCCGGCCCGGTGGTACCCACCGCCGAAGCGCTCGCCGGTTTGCCGGAAGCGTGGCGCACGCAAGTGCTCGCGGCCCTGGAAACCGCTGATTTCGACCAGGTTGCGGAACTAATCGCGCAGCTCCCCCGGCACGACTCCGAACTGGCCCGCCAGCTCGCTGGCCTCGCGGAACACTTTGACGCCACCGCCCTATTGAAACTCATCCGGCCCGCCCCCAACGAATCCATCTGATGCCCACCAATCCCTCCCCAACCAAGCCGGCCACAATCCTGCTCGTGGACGATGCACCCGCCAACCTCCAACTGCTCTCCAGCATGTTGAAGGCACAGGGCTACCAGACCCGCCCCGTGCGCAGCGGCCTGTTGGCCCTCAAAGCCGCCCGCGCGGCTGCCCCCGACCTCGTCCTCCTCGACATCGACATGCCCGAGATGAATGGCTTCATGGTCTGCGAACAATTCAAGCGCGATCCTGAACTCTGCGACATTCCCATCCTCTTCATCAGCGCCCTGAATGAGCCGGCGGACAAAGTCCGGGCTTTGCGCGCCGGCGGCGTGGATTACGTGACGAAGCCCTTCGAGTTTGAGGAAGTCGCGGCGCGTGTCCACACCCACCTGGAACTGGCCCGCCAGCGTCAGGAGCTGCAACAAAGCCAACAGCGTTTGCAGGAACTGGAGACCCTTCGCGACAGTCTCACCCACATGATCGTCCACGACATGCGCACGCCGCTTAACGTCCTCCAGATGGGCATGGACTTGTTGAAGGAAACCCTACCCGATCCCAACGAGGAGCAGGCTAGGCTGATCCAAGTCATCTTTGAGAACCACGGCAAGCTCACCGCCATGGCCACGGAGATGCTCGACGTGAGCCGCCTGGAAGCCAACCAAATGTCGCTGGTCAAAACCCCTAACGATCTGGTCCAGACCGCGCAAGAGGTCATCGCGCAGATGACTCTGATCACATCCGGAAAAGGTCTGATACTCACCGCACCTGAACCCGTGAGGGCGACCTATGATCACGACATCATCCAGCGGGTCATCACCAACCTGCTCAGCAACGCGCTCAAGGTCACGCCGGTGGGTGGCAAAGTGGAGGTTCGCGTATATCGGTCCGAAAACGCCGCGCGTCTGGCGGTGGTTGACGCCGGCCCGGGCATCTCCCGCGAGCACCACGAACTGATATTCCACAAGTTCCACCGCCTGGTTTACAAAGATAAACGGGGCATAGGCCTAGGCCTGACATTCTGCAAACTGGCGCTGACGTCCCACGGCGGTTCCATTGCTGTGGAGAGTGAACCCGGCCAAGGCAGCACCTTTGTGTTCAGCCTGCCGCTGGATCCGACCAGCGGGGAGTGATGGCATATGGAGAAGGAGTCAACCCATACTTTGGTTCGTTATTTGTTTAATTTTGGGGCCTAGCCTTTCCCGATTGCAAACCCTCACCAATGCGGATTGTGGATTGCGGATTGCGGATTGGGGGACGGTCGGAACTGGGAGCTCGGAACGCGGAACTCGGAACGCGGAACGCGGAACGCGGAACTCGGAACGCGGAAGTTGGGACCTCACCAATGCGGAATGCGGAACCGCCAAACTGCAAAGCAGAAATTGGGAAAGCAGAAAGCAGAAATCTCACACAAAGACACGAAGACACGAAGGAAAAGCAGGAATGAAGACAATGCGGAATGCGGATTTGGGGAAAGGGCCCAACCGAACGCGGAACTGGGAACTCGGAACGCGGAAGTTGGGACCGAAGTAAAGACGGGGACGGCTCGGCGGAGCCCCACCGGGTTCTGGACTTTTGAGCGTTTGGTTTGTTGGGTGGCTGTTTTTGGATGACCGTCTCGCTGAAGGCGGCGGCAAGCCGCACGCAGTCCAAGACGCTGGCGCGAATCTGTGGCGGCCACGCCTGAACACGGTACCCATGGAACTGGGGACGGCTCGGCGGGAGCCTCTGACGAACGCGGAACTCTGAACTCGGAACTCGGAAGTTGGGAAAGGGAAAGCCGGCGGAACCGACGAACCAGCGGCGGGACGCCGCTGCCACTCTGGGATCTGGACTTTTGTGGCGGTTCGGTGGTGTTGCTCGCCACAATTCACCCATCAGGGTTAGGCGGCGTGTTCGGCATAATAAATTATCCTATCAACCATCGCACCAAGGTCTGCCCCTTTGGAGCGCAACTTCTCAAGTAAATCCTACTCCGCCATGACCCGGGCCAGCACCTCGCCAAGCTTCCTCAATTCGTATGGTTTGCGCAAGAATGCCTGGGGTACGGCAGGAAGGTTGCTGGCAAACACCTGAGCCTCGCTGTAGCCGCTGGCCAGGATCACCGGGAGGCCGGGCGCGAGCTGGCGGATGGCGGCCATGGTCTCCCAGCCATCCATGTGCGGCATGGTCAGGTCGGTCAACACACAACGGATATCCGCCCGGTATTGCCGGAACAGCGCCACCGCCTCCACGCCGTCCGCCGCCTCCATCACGGTGTAGCCCAGGCGCTTGAGTCCGAGCGCGACAACTTTGCGCACCACTGCCTCATCTTCCACCAGCAACACCATGCCGCTCCCGATGGTTTTCGGGGCCTGGATCACCGGTTCCCACTGCAGGGGGATGGATTCCTCAGTCAACGGCAAAAAGACACGGAAGACACTCCCCTGCCCCGGCTGGCTCTGCACTGTGATGGCCCCGTGAAGCGTCCGCACAATTCCAAGGACGACGGACAGTCCCATGCCACGGCCAGTGAATTTGGTGGTAAAGAACGGATCGAAGAGCTTTTCGATATCCTGGTCGGCAATCCCCCGGCCCGTATCGGCCACTTCCAGGCAGGCATAGGGGGCGCTGCCCGGTTGAAATTCGGTGGGCCGACGGTGCGCCACGGGGATATCCGCGGCCGATACGGTGCAGAGGGTCAGGCGTATGGTATTGCGGGCGGTATCGCCGGCCTCCCAGGCATTGGTCAGCAGGTTGGTCAGGAGCTGGTGAACCTGGTTGGCATCCGCCGAAACAACCGGCCCGGGAGAAGGCAACTCGGTCTTCAAAGCCACCGTTTGTGGCATGGCGGCGCGCAGCAGGCTGAGGCTCTTCAAGCAGGTCTTAGAAAGATCCAGCGGACCCAGTTTGCACTGGGTTTGCCCAAGGTAGGTCAACATGGAGCTGCTCACTTCCGCTGCCTGGCAGGCGGACTGCATCGCCACGGCCAAGCTTTCCCCGGCGGCCGTGTTATTCGGGAGGCCTTCCCGGGCCAGGTCCAGGCTCATCATCACCGCCTGGAGCTTGTTATTGAAGTGGTGGGCAATGGCTCCGGCCATCCGCCCCAAGCTTTCGGACTTTTGGAGCTGCCGGTTTTGAAACTCCAGTTTTTCGCGCTCCTCCTCCATGCGCTTGCGCGCGGTGATATCGAGGTGCGTGCCGCAGACCCGCAAGGGCTTGCCCTGCCCGTCGCGCTCAATCACGCGCCCCTTGTCCAGCACCCAGATCCATTCTCCCGATAGGTGGCGGAGGCGGTGTTCCGCCTCGTAGGAATCTGTTTCCCCCGCCAGATGGGCGCCCAGAACCTTCATCACCTGGGGCAGGTCTTCTGGGTGGGTTAAAGCTTCCCAGGTTCGGATATGAGATTCCACCTGATCCAAGGTGTACCCGAGCATCGCTGCCCAGCGCTGATTGAATGTCACCGTACCGCTTGGCACATGCC
>CAIYYI010000028.1 GCA_903930345.1 uncultured Verrucomicrobiota bacterium | reverse complement strand
TCATCCCAGTCTATTCGCCTTGCAGGGCCGATCTCACTATTCCTAAGCAATAGGAAAAACTCCTGAGCCAAAAAGCAATTTGTAATTACATGCTCTGGAAGAAAAATACCATTCGTTAAATACCCCATTTCCACACAACAAATATTAGTCGAACTAAATGCTAGCAAATCATTTGTGGATGAGTAAATTCGGAATGAGCAAATCAATGATATAAAAATTGCTAGTAATAAAGGGGGCAAACAAGAGTCTTGGTTCATTAGGGCCTTTCCCATTGGCTTTCCTCCAGCTATGGAGTTTGGAAGCGTCAGAAGGGCCAGCCCAGGGTTTGGTTCGTTCATCATGCAGGGCTCCCTTCCGGTGCGTCTGAGGTTGTGTGGGCATTGGCCGCGCTCACCGGGTGATATTTCACCCCGTGGTGAAGGTTGCCGTTCGCCCTCTTGGCGGTATTCAAATGCACCCGCGCCGCCGTCCACTGCACCGTCCGGGTCGCCTCCCCGCACCCGGGCCGATAGGGATCCAGTCCAACGACTTTTGTTGTTCTCGATCATTTCACCCTTTCCCATTTTGAGTCCCATCAGCCTTGGTTTGCCCCTTTCAGGGCCGGCCAAGGACACCAGAACACCACCACCTTGCCACCACGCGGCGGCCATACACGGTGCATCAGAGGCTTCATTGGGCACAAGCTAAGCCCAACGTGCCCCCCAAAGCGACTCAAAAATGGTCACCGACCGCTCCATCGGGAAACGTCCCCTTCCACTGAAGCACCGCCATACCGGTCCCAGTACCCATTCGTCTCCGCAACCCAGAGTATTTACCCTGCCTCCCGGGGGAGTGTGAGTTCCCGCTCCGCCACGCAAAGCCAGAGCCAAAGGCGCGTCACCCCCCGTCCGGGGCAACGCCCCGGATCAAATACTCCGCCCCCCCTTATTTTTTCCCTGCGCCCTTGCCAACTCGCTTGGCACCCAAGCCCGGGAACGCTGGCGGGACCAGTTCCTTGTCCCATGCGTCCAGCGCCGCTCCCAGGGCTTTCGCCTGCTGGGCCTTGGTTTCCGCGAGGTCCCGGGCTTCGCCGGGGTCGGCGGCGAGGTCGTAAAGTTCATCGGCTTGCTGTGCCCGTCGCACCAGCTTGCCCTGCGCCTCCCGTAGCGCCCACTGCGGACCGCTGCGCCAGAACAGGCGCTCATGGGGCGCGCCGGGGTTTTCGCCCTTCAGGAACGGCAGCAGGTTGACGCTGTCGTACTTCCGGTCCGTCGGCATCGGGATGCCAGCGCAGGCCAGCGCGGTCGCAAAGACATCCAGGGAGCTGACCGGCCGGTCGTAAGTCTTGCCTGCGGCCAGGGTTCCGGGCCAGTTCACCACAAAGGGCACCCGTACCCCGCCTTCATAGACGGATCCCTTGCCCGAACGAAAGGGGGTGTTGCGGGAGCCGTTGCCGTTGGTGCCGATGGGGCCGCCGTTGTCGCTGAAGAACACCACCAGTGTGCGGCGCTCCTGCTGGCTCGCCCGCAGGGCGTCAAGTGCCTCCCCGATGGCATCGTCCATCAGGCTCACTTGCGCGGCATACCGGCGCCGCTTCAGGTCTGGAATGGAGTCCAGCCGGGCGAGGCGCTCGGTCGTGGGCTCGTGCGGGGTATGGGGGGCGTTGAAAGCCAGGTACAGGAACCACGGCTCCGCCTGGTGCCGACGGATGAAGCGCGCCGCCTCCTGCCCGAATTCCACCGTCAGGTGATTGGTCACCTCGACCCGCTGGCCATTGCGCTCAATCGGAACCTGGTACTCTACCGCCTCATTCTCCTTCCAGTTCTGGTAGCGGTGGCCGCCGCCGATGAAGCCAAACCCCTCCGTGAACCCGCGCTTCAGCGGGCGGAACTCCGGGGCCGCCCCCAGATGCCACTTGCCAATCCAGCCGGTCACGTACCCGGCCTCCCGCATGAATGCGGGCAGCAGCTTCTCCGTGGTGGGCAGGCCCTCGCGATGGTCGTTGGGATCGTAGAAGGGGTTGTTCTCATGCCCAAAACGCTGCTGGTAGCGTCCGGTCAGAAGCCCGGCCCGGGTCGGGCTGCAATACGGGTGCGACACGTAACCGCTGGTGCAATGGATGCCCTCGCGCGCCAACCGGTCCAACTGGGGCGTGGGGATGTCCTTGCACCCTTGGAAACCGACATCGGCGTAGCCCTGATCGTCAGAAACGATGAGCAGAATGTTCGGCGGGGCGGGCTTGCCCGCCGCCCGCGACACCACCGCGAACGCCAGCAGGAGCACCAGGTTCCAAATTCGTCCGTTCAGGATCATGCAATCAATAGACTCCTGCCCCCCCCGGCCGGTCAACTGCTAAACGCCCTAGTAACCACAGGCTCACCGGTACACTGAACGGCGGGTGTTCGCCTCCGCCCCCCAGCCACAGATGTGGTGATGGTAACTGGTTTTTACAGTTTCCTCAAATACTCCATGCTCTGCTTGATGCTGGCGAGAGCATCCGGAGACTGGTCCTGCTCGACGTGGCAATGCTCCACACCGGCAGCTTTGGCAGCAACGATAATCGGCTCGATGGCGAGGATACCGTTGCCCAGCTCCCGGAAGGCGTCCTTCGGCACTCCGGTCGAATAGGTGGGCAATTTCAGGTCAGCCTTCAGGTTTTTCAGGTGCAGTTGGGAAACCCGGCCGCTCAGTTTCTGGATAAGCGCCAACGGATCCAAGCCCCCGGCTTTGACCCAGAACACATCGATCTCGAACTTCATTTCCGGCGAAAACTCCTCGATGAACAGGTCAAAACCGCACTTGCCGCCCGGCTTCGGCTCAAACTCAAAGTTGTGATTGTGATACGATAGCTGAATTCCCGCCTTCTTGGCCATGGCCGCCGCCTGGTTGGCATGGGCTGCCACTTTCTTGAAATCATCCAGCGTCCCGCGGTTTCCCTCCTGGAGATACGGGATCACCAGATGGCGCAACCCGATGCGGTTCGCCTGTTCCAGAATCCTCGCAAAGTCTGACATTTCGGCATCCTTGGGATTGACGACGGAGTCCCACTCGAAGTGCGTGGAATGAATGGCCAGACCGGCTGCCCTGGCTGCGGAAATCATCGCTTCAGCCTTGGGGAAACCAAACGGCTCAACCTGCTGGTAACCGGCGGCTGCGACCTGCTTCAAGGTGCCTGCCGGATCCTTGCTGATTTCATTGCGCAGCGTGTAAAGCTGGATGCCCATATTCTTGCGATAGGCATTATCAGCTTCGAGGGCAAACAGGCTGCCAGCATGGCTGAGGGCGATTGAGGCAGCGGTCGTGGTTTGAATAAAGGTCCTGCGGTTCATAGCATGTTGGCTTTGGAATTCGGCTGTTGCTGATTTGAACATTACCCGTCACCTCCCCACATTACATCCTCAGCCCAATATTTACGAACCCGAATTTCTTCCCCCGCCCCGGTTTTCTCAGAGCCTGTCTAAAAATTGCGAGGGGTGCTGCGGTGAGGGATTTTGGCTGGGGCCAAGGCGGCGAGGCCGGCGCATCCCCAACGCGGGCTATAACGGCCGAGCCAACGCCGGCCCCAGCCAAAAGACCCGCCGCCCGGAGGGTTATCGCAGAAAAGGCGGCCTGGCTTCGTTGCGCCTCGGTCACCGACCGCCGCGGGTAATGGCCCGTGCGGCTCGCACCTCCCGTCGTCGCGGTTCGCCATCCCGCCTTTTCTGCGAAAACAGCGCCCCTCGGAATTTTCAGACAGGCGCTCAGATCTCAATCGGCTGTTTGGCTACTCCCTCCAGTCTTCCTCCGTAAGCCCATCCAAAACCATCTCAAAGAGAAACATGTCCTGTTTTGCTAACTACAAAATATTCCTGTTTTGAAAACTACGCGGCACGCTCGCAGAATGGGCTTGCCGCCAGGGAAGGGCCGGTCACAATGGCTGGAAGGCTGGGCTGGTTGGGACCAGCCGAAACGCCTCCCCAAAAGAATATCATTCAAAGGAAACGAAGATGAATTGTTTAACTCGAACCTGCGTGATCCTGGCGACGATTCTGAGCGTGATGTTGAACGGCTATGCGCGTGCCCAGTCCACCGAAAAACCGGTCAGGGGCAAGGACCTGGTCTATGTCCCGGCGATCGACGAGGGCCTGTGCGTGCAGAGCTTGTTCCAGTCGAACATGGTGCTGCAGCGCGAAAAGCCCATCACGATCTGGGGATCGGCCGATGCGGGTGAAACTGTCACGGTGACCTTTGATGGCAAGGAGCAGTCGGCGACTGCGGCGGCGGACCGCTCGTGGAAGGTGACCTTCCACGCCCTGCCCGCCAGCGATCAGCCGCGCGCCATGGTCATCAAGGGCAAGCGCAAGACCATCACCCTCGACAACCTCCTCATCGGCGAGGTGTGGGTGTGCGCCGGCCAGAGCAACATGGAATTCCCCATGTCCAGAACGGACAATGGCGATCTCGAACTGGCTTCCGCGAACTTCAAGAACATCCGCCTGCTGACTATCCCCCAGGGGGTCAGCCAGACTCCGACCAAGAGCTTCGCCCGGCTGGAGGAGTGGAGCGATTGGGACAGTTCGCATTACCGCAAAGGCTTCTGGGACGTTTGCTCGCCCAAGACCGTCGTCGAGTTCTCCGGCATCGGCTACACCTTCGCCCGCCGGCTCCACATGGCCACGCAGATTCCGATCGGTATGATCGACATCTCGCGCGGCGGCACCTGCGTCGAAACGTGGATGCCCATCGAAGGGCTACGCGCTCTGGACAACGCCGACATCAAGAAACTGCTGGGCGAGTGGGACACCAAGGTCAAGGGTTGGGATCCCAAAAAGGACCTCGAGCAGCGCGTCGCGCAGTTCCGCCAGCGCCAGAAAGACGGCAAGGTTCCCGCCGATGCCAAGGAACCTGCCGAGCCCGGCCCCGGCCCCGAGGCCGACATGAACCGCCCGGGAAACTGCTACGGCGGGATGTTCGGCCCGATCATGGGCCTGCAGGTCAGGGGCGCGATCTGGCACCAGGGCTACAACAACGCCTTCACCGACAGCACCCGCTGCGGTGAGACCTACCAGCAGACGCTCACCCTCATGATCGAAGCCTGGCGAAGGGGTTTCGACAATCCCAACCTGACCTTTGGCATCATCGCCCAGGAAACCGACCAGGAACCGCAGACCCTCGACAACTTCCTCTCAGGCATCACGGACAACGGCTGCCTGATCCGCGAAGCCCACTACAACACCTTCGCCGCCCTGCGCAAGGCCGGCGACAAGAACATCGGCTTCGCCGCCAGTGATGACATGCGCCGCGCCTGGTACCACCCGCAGATCAAGATCCCCGTCGGCGAACGCATCGCCCGCTGGGCACTGGCGACGCAGTACGGCGTAAACATCCGCTGGCTTCCCCCGACCGTGAAGGAGATGAAGGTCGATGGCAACAAGATCATCGTGACGCTCGACACGGAAGCGTCCGCATACAACAGCGGACCGATCTACGGCTTCGGCATCGCCGGGAGCGACAAGAAGTTCTACCCCGCGCAGGCGAATTACCTGGTGAACGAAAAGAAAAACACCATTCGATCAGTCATCGTCCTGACCAGCCCCTTTGTCGCTGAGCCGGTGGCCTACCGTTACGGCTGGCACCGCAACCCCATGGGCAACCTCAAGATCAGCAGTTGCGAACTGCCCCTGCCCATCTCGCGGAGCGATAACTGGAGCATGAACGATCTCTACGAGGCCTACACCGGCAAGAAAACCGCATCGGAGACCGAAATCAACCGCACAGAACGGGCGGCGCTGAACCGGGCACTGGAGGCGGCAGACAGGCAGCGCCGGTTCAAGGAAGCCGGGGCCTATGTGGAGGAACATCAGGCCGACAAGGGCAACTGACGCCCGGTATGTGGAGTTCCAGCGGGACTATTAGTCGGTGCCGCCCGAATGTCATAAATAGGTCCGACAATAGACAATATCAGGCATCTGCAGAGTCACCCAGTACTCGTTTCTATCATAATTGGTGGCTACCGATTGGCTAGGGCGTTGACTTGATCATGAGCTGTCGCCAGTTTACCCGGATGGAGCCTCCGGACCGATCCAAACCCGAGGTTTGGAAGCCATTAGCCAGGGGTTGAGGAGCCTGGCACGACACCCCTGGAAAAGCCCCATAAAACCATCGCATCCCGGCGGGATGCCAGCACGCCACATCTCCGCGCGAGTCGGCCTGGCGTGCCAATTCCTCTTCCTGCCAAGTCACACGCGCAAACTCCTGGGCCACATATTACTGCACTTTGGATTTCTGCTTTGTGCTTTCCATATTTCTGCTTTTCCCCCGTTT
>CAIYYI010000027.1 GCA_903930345.1 uncultured Verrucomicrobiota bacterium | reverse complement strand
GAAATGCCCTCGAATTCCTTCTTCCAGCCTTCCTTGTCCACGGAGAGGAGGATGGCCAGATCTTCGGCCGGCATGTTCAGGCCGGAGAGATCCAGGGCGTCAGCGGTGGGCAGGTTGCCGATCGGGGTGGAGACAGCTTTGCCCTTGCCTTCCACGCGCTCGCAGACCCACTTGAGGACGCGGCTGTTTTCGCCGTAGCCCGGCCAGAGCCACTTGCCCTGGTCGTTCTTGCGGAACCAGTTCACGAAGAAAACCTTGGGCAGCTTGCTGCGATCGGTGCGGTTGGCCATGGAGAGCCAGTGGCTGAAGTAATCGCCCATGTGGTAGCCGCAGAACGGCAGCATGGCGAAGGGATCGCGGCGCAGGATGCCCGCCTGACCGAGGGCGGCGGCCGTGGTTTCGGAACCGGCGGCGGAGCCCATGAACACACCGTGTTCCCAGCTCAGGGCCTCGTTGACCAGCGGGACGGTGGAGGCGCGGCGGCCGCCGAACAGGATGGCCGAGAGCGGCACCCCTTCGGCCTTCTGCCATTCGGGATCGATCACCGGGCATTGGGATGCCGGGGCCGTGAAACGGCTGTTGGCATGCGCCGCCTTGCGGCCGCAATCCGGCGTCCAATTCTTGCCTTCCCAGTCAATCGCGGTGGCCGGGGCCGGCACGCCCATGTCTTCCCACCAAACGTCGCCATCGGGCGTGAGGGCCACGTTGGTGAAGATGGTGTTCTTGGTGACGCTGAGCATGGCGTTGGGGTTGGAATGCATGGAAGTGCCCGGGGCCACGCCGAAGAAGCCGGTTTCAGGGTTCATAGCCCAGAGTTGGCCGTCCTGGCCGACCCTGATCCAGGCGATGTCGTCACCCAGGGTGGTGACGGTCCAGCCCGGCAGGGAGGGCTTCATCATGGCGAGGTTGGTCTTGCCACAGGCGCTCGGGAACGCGGCCGCGATGTAGTACTTTTTGCGTTCCGGGGAGGTGAGGCAGAGGATGAGCATGTGCTCAGCCATCCAGCCTTCGCGGCGGGCCACCGCCGAGGCGATGCGCAGGGCGAGGCACTTCTTGCCCAGCAGGGCGTTGCCGCCGTAGCCGGAGCCGTAGGACCAGATGGAGGGTTCGTCAGGGAAATGGACGATGTACTTGTTGGCCGGATTCGGCTCGCACGGCCACGGCACATCCTGCTGGCCGGGCTTGAGCGGCGCGCCGACGGAGTGCATGCAGGGGATGAACTTGCCCTCGCCCAGCTTGTTCAGCACTGCGGTGCCAACGCGCGTCATGATGCGCATGTTGACGACCACGTACGGGGAGTCGGTGATCTCAATGCCGATCTTGACGATCGGGGAGTCGAGCGGCCCCATGGCGAACGGGATCACGTACATGGTGCGGCCCGTCATGCTGCCCTTGAACAGGCCGAGCACCTTCGTCTTCATCTCAGCCGGGTCGGCCCAGTTGTTCGTGGGGCCGGCGTCGTCCTTGGTGGCGGAGCAGATGTAGGTGCGGTCTTCCACGCGGGCCACATCGCTGGCGTGGGAACGGGCCAGGTAGCAACCCGGACGCTTGGTTTGGTCCAGCTTGGTGAAGGTGCCGTTTTTGACCATCAGGTCGCACAGCGATTGATATTCCTGTTCCGAACCGTCGCACCAATGGACATTGGCGGGTTGGCACAGGGTGACCATCTCCTCAACCCAAGCGAGGAGTTTCGTGTTCCGGGTGGGGCTTGTTGACATGTTCGTTAGCTCAGTTTCAACTCATTTCAAGGTTGTTACACTCCTACGACCCCGACGGTCTGCGGGAGGTGATTCCGACCGGGATTTTCACCAGGTAAAAATCCGGGAAAGAAAACACGATTTCCCCATTAGTGGCGAGAAAAAAATCGCTTTATTTTAACTCCCCAGCTTATCGCCGCTGTTTAGCCGTCGCACCAGTTCAAAGTTGCATAGGCGAATATCCGGATGGCCGGCGGCATCCCGCACCAGCTCGTTTGCCCGGGTGAACGAGAGGAGCAGGTGGTCCCCCTTCAGATTCAGATCCTCAAACCCGTTCCCGGTCAACAGGCTCCGCGCCTGCGACAGCAGCTCATCAAGCTGGTATTCCGAGATCAGCCGGGCCTGGCAGGCCTGCCGTGCATTGATGGGATGGCACAATTCCCGGTCGTTTTCCGCCAGGCGTTCGTCCGGCCCGGTCCAGAACCCCCAGATGGTGATGTACTCGTGATCGGGGTGCAGCAACGGTTCCCCCTCCGGTGTGCGCCAGTGGCTCAACTGCTCGTACCGGCGCAAATCCGCCACTTCCCGGTGGTCGGTCCGCGTCGGGTGGCCGGTCCGGTAAATGGCGCGGGGATAGACCGTGCGCACGCCCCGGCGGCTCAGCGCAAACGCGTGCGCGAATTCCTCAAAGGGGCTGTTGTAGCCCATGCCCACAATGTCGCGCAGGCGCGGGTGGGTGGGGTTGTGCTGGGGCAGTTCCCCCAGATGCGACACCTTCCAGACAAAACGCAGGTTGTCCTTGGTGCGGGTGAGGAACACCTGGTTGCGCAGGGACAAATAGCGTCGGTGTGTCCCCCGCCACCGTTCCGGGAGGAAATAATTGAACAGGTCCGGATCGTTGCCCGCCACCCAGAGGCGTCCGCCGGTGCTTTCCGCGTGGCCATGGATGTAGTCCACGCCGAGGATGTTCACCGGATGGAGGTGCGCGGGCATGGCCTGCAGGTATTCCACATTGAACCGGCGCACCATGTGGGTGAGGTAATGGCGGCGGTGGGCGTTCTGCTGGGCCTGTTCATGGTCCGGCGTGCGCACCAGCAGCTCGTAATCCACCAGGGCGCCGGCCAACTGGCCGTTGCGCTCCCGCAGCAGGCGGCCTTGGCGGGTCCGGCGCAGGATGACATGCTGCGGCTTCATGTCCACCACCCGGTACCCCTTCTGCTCCAGCTCGTGGGTCATCAGGCACGTGGTGCGGGTGAGGAATTCCTCCCGGGCCCGGCCTTCCAGGCCCAATTCGTGCGCCATCTCCACGGCATCGTGCCCCTTGATCCAGGCGTACAACACCACGTATTGGCGGAGGATGTCCAGTTCCACCCCGGGATGCCGGGCCAGCTTGGCGGAAACCTTGGCCTCGGAGCGGCCGGTCTGCCAGAGCTGCAGCCGTTCCGCCGGAACGTAGATGGCCAGGGGCTTTTGGGTGCGGATGCGGATGCCCGGGGCGAGGCCGTCGGCCCGCAGCTCCATGGTGAGCGCGAATTCCTCAAAGGGGCTGTTGAACTCCGCGTTGATGAACTTGTAGATCGTCATCGTATCCAGCGGGATGTCCTCGCCCACCCGGGACCATTTGACCACCAGGTCCAGCGCCCGGCCGCGGACGGGGCGGGAGGACATGCGGTAAACCGTGCTGGTGCCCGCCAGCCGCTTGCGGTGGGTCACAAACCAATCCCGGGCATACCAGTTCTCCGGCTGCAATTGTTCCCAGAAGGGGATGCCGAAGCGGGTCAAATAGAGGTCGCTGCCATCCAGGGTCTTCAGGTGGACGTATTGGACCCCGAGCATCTCCACCCTCTGGGCACTCTCCGGCAGCGGCAGGCGCGGTTGTATTCCGGAGCCAGCCAGGGCGGGTGTGGCCCCTGTGTCCATGGACCAACGTAACCCCAGTCAGGCCAAATAGCGACCTGTTATCCTGACCCGGACAGGAATTGCCCCGGTCTTGGCCGATTGCCTGGCGCTCAGATTTCCGGCAGCTGATACCCTGGGCGGTAGGGGTAGCTCAGCAGTTTGTTGGCGGGCTCGTGGTTGGTCACCCGCTCGGCGGCGGCATCCCACTCCAGCAGCGTGCGGGTGCGCAGGGCCAGGTTTCCCAGCAGGGTGGCACTCGTGCTCCGGTGCCCGATCTCAATGTCGCAGTTGCACGCCTTGCGGCTCTTCACGCAATCCAGAAAATTCCGCGCGTGCGGGACGGTGTCGCTGTTGCTGCTGCTGCCTTGGGCGGCGACTCTGCGGGGTTCAAGCACCGGTTTGGCGTCCTTGCGGTACTTGCTGTCCGCCGGGCGTGTCAGCGGGGTACGGGCGGGAAACTCGTCGTTGGAGATCATCTCCGGCACGATCTCGTAGCCCTTGCCCTGGAGGAGCAGGGTGCCCTTGGTGCCCCGGATCTCCACCTCCGCCGGGCGGCCGGTGGCCGGGGCGGCGTTGGCGTTGAACTGGGAGAAGGTCACCAGGATGTCCCCCGGGTACTGCCACAGGATTTCCAGGGAATCCGGCACCTCGCGGTTATCCTCCATCTGCGCGTAGCGCCCGCCCAGGGCGGTCACCGCGCGCGGGGCATCCACGCCCAGGGCGGAGTGGATGAAGTCGAGGTAGTGCGTGCCGAAATTGGTCACCTGGCCGCCGGAGTAATCGTAGAACCAGCGGAAGCGGTAGAAGGTGCGGTTGGGGTTGTAGGGTACCAGGGGTGCCGGCCCCAGCCAGGCATCCCAATCCAGCCCGGCGGGCGGATTGCCGTTGGGCGGGTTGCCGATTCCCTTGGGCCACTCGTTCTGGATGTGAAACGCGCGCACCACCGTGATTTTGCCCAGCACCCCGCTGCGCACCACCTCGGCCGCCTCCTGGCAGAAAGGCACGGATCGGCGGTGGATGCCCACCTGGCTCACGCGATTGTGTTTCCGCACCGCCTGCACCATGCGGCGGCCCTCGGCCACGCACAGGGAGAGCGGTTTTTCACAATAGACATCCTTCCCCGCCTGGCAGGCGTGGATGGTTTGCAGCGCGTGCCAGTGGTCCGGCGTGCCGACGACCACCGCATCCAGATCTTTCATGGCCAGCAACTGCCGGTAATCCTTGAACTGCTTCGGCGTGCCGCCGGCCTTCTGCGCGGCGAAATCCATGTAGTCGGTGCGCAGGTCGCACAGGGCCACCACCTGCATGTCGGGTTGGGCCAGGAAGGCATCCAGCACCTGGTCGCCCCGGTTGCCCAGGCCGATGAAGCCCAGGCGCACCCGCTCGTTGGCCCCGGATACTCGCATCTGGCTCAGGGCGGTGGCGGCTCCCGCCGCCGCCACGGTTTTCGCAAAATCCCGGCGTGTCAAGGTGCTCATCGCGTTCAAGGCTTTTTTTCGAGGGGTTTCAGCTTTATCTGGAGCTTCTCCAGTTTGGGCCGGATGACCGCCTGGCAATACCCCTGCTGGCTGTTGTTCCGGTAATAATCCTGGTGGTACGCTTCGGCGCTGAAGAAGATGTCCAGCGGCACGATTTCCGTGACGATGGGGCGGGGGAACTTGCTGGCGGCCGCCTGCTTGGAACGTTCGGCCTCCGCCTTCTGGGTGGCATCGTGGTAAAAGATGACGGATCGGTATTGGGTGCCGGTATCCCCGCCCTGGCGGTTCAGCGTGGTGGGGTCATGCGCCTCCCAGAAAACGGAGAGCAACTGGGCGTAGGTGATCTTTTGGGGATCGAACTCCACCTGCACCACTTCCGCGTGGCCGGTGTCCCCGGAACAGACTTCCCGGTAGGTGGGGTTCACCTTGGCGCCGCCCGAGTAGCCGTTGATCACGGATTTGACCCCCTCGAGTCGTTCAAACACGGCCTCCACACACCAGAAGCAGCCGCCTCCAAAGGTGGCGCGTTCGGTTTTTTGGGCGGGAGTTTCGGCGGCATTCATAAGCAGGTTGAGTTGGCAGAGCACCACCAGCGCCCGGCTCAACCATCGGCCGGGGCGCCACGTATGTGCCACTGGGATTGTAGCCGTCATTGGCATGGTCAACCTATGACTCAGTTTGAGGTGGTTTGCAACTGTATTGATGCTCCTGAAGGGCGGCCGGTGCCCCGGTTTTCTGCTGTTTTGGTTTGAGTCGGCCCCCGGATGCCCTACCATGTTGGCGAAACACCTGTGATGAATCGCCCGAGCGGGAAAAATGCGCCATGAAGCTTTGGAACACCATCCATCGGCTGCCGATGACTCCCATGCCCATTGAACCTCCACCAAATCCGGCCACCCGTCCACCGTTCGACGGTTATTCCCGGCGTGTTTTCCTGCGGCAATGCCTGGCGGGGGGCGCGGCCTTGGGGCTGGGTGTGCCGGGGTGGCTTCCGGCGGCGGAGATGGCCACGAACACGGTGTCCTCCGCCCGCGCCGATGGCTACCGGGGTATCTGGTTCACGCTGGGGCAGCCTTCGGAGCACGGCGATAAGTACTCCGGCGGCCTGGGCACCTACACGGCCAACCATGTGCCGATGGCCATCTATTGCCCGGCCGTGCAGCGGACGTTTTTTGTCTATGGCGGCGCGAAGGATGGGCGGCGTCACCTGCTGGCGATGGCCTCATATTACGATCATCGCCGGGGCGTGGTGCCGCGTCCCACCATTGTCCACGACAAGCAGGGGGTGGATGACCCGCATGACAATCCTAGCCTGGCCATCGATCCCGAGGGCTTTCTCTGGGTGTTCGTCAGCGGGCGGGCGAAGGCCCGGCCCGGGCTGATTTACCGCAGCGACCAGCCTTACAGCACCGCGTCGTTCACGCTCATCGCCCGCCGGGAATTCACCTATCCCCAGCCGCGTTGGGTGGCGGGGCGCGGCTTTCTGTTCCTGTTCACGAAGTACACCGCGGGGCGCGAACTCTATGTCAGCACCAGCCCGGATGGCCGCACCTGGAGCCCGGACCAGCGGTTTGCGGGGCTGGGCGGCCACTACCAGACCAGCCATCAGGTGGGCTCCCGCATTATCACCGCCTTCAACATGCATCCGGGGGGCAACGTCGATCGGCGCACGAACCTCTACTATTTGCAGACGGACGACTTTGGCCAGACCTGGCGCAACGTGCGCGGGGAGGCGGTGCCGGTCCCGTTGCTGGAGCCGCAAAACGGGGCGCTGGTGCGCGATTACCAGGCGGAAAAGCGGCTGGTGTACATCCACGATCTGGACCTGGATGCCCGGGGCCAGCCGATGATCCTGTTCACCACCAGCGGCGATCACCGGCCGGGGCCGGGCGGCGATCCGCGTTGGTGGACAGTTGCGTTTTGGCGGGAGGGCCGCTGGCAATATCGCGAGGTCACCCGCGCCAACCACAATTACAGCACCGGTTCCCTGTACCGCGAGGCGGGGAGCCAGTGGCGCATCCTGGGGCCGACGGAGCCCGGGCCGCAGCCGGTCGGATCAGGCGGCGAAGTGGCGGCCTGGATTTCCCCGGATGACGGAGCCACCTGGCGGAAGCAGCGGCAACTGACGCGGCAAAGCCCGGCCAACCACAACTATGTGAGGCGTCCGTTCAATGCGCATCCGGACTTTTACGGGTTCTGGGCGGATGGCAACCCCGACCGGTTTTCGCCGTCCCGCCTCTACTTCGCCAGCCAGTCAGGGGACCGGGTCTGGCAACTGCCGGAGCAAATGAAGGGCGAGGAGTCCGAGCCGGTTCTGCTCCGCCATTGAGCTGTGCTTGCTCACAAATCCGCGCGCAGGTGGACCACGCCGTAGGTGGGCACCTTGATGGTGTCGGCTGCCCGGGTGAGCGGTTTCTCGGTCAGATCGGTCAGCCACAGCGCGGCGGGTTTCACGCCCGGCCAGGTCAGGCCGACGGCCTCCGGCTGGCCTGACACGCCGAACAGGCGCACGATCAGCGCCTTGCCATCCTCGCTCACTTTGATGGTTTCCACCAGCACCTGGGGCGTGGAGATCGCCAGCAGGGGGGCAGGGGTGGTTTTGCCTGCGGCGGCCGCCACCAGCAATGGGCGCGTGGTTTCCATCCCGAACCGCGCGGCCTGGGCGGCTGAGTAGTTGCCCGGGTGGGGGCGCAGGAGGTAACGGAAGGTCGTCACGCCCGGCTGGTCGATCTTGTAGTTTGTGTGCCAGTGGTTGTTCTGCGCCCAGGAATAGAGGGTTTGGGAGTCCAGGGCGTTGGTCATCCACCGGTCAAAGGGCACCGCTCCCAGCAGGTTTGCGGTCATGCCGCCGATCTGCATCAGCGGGGCATCAATGGACGCCCAGGTGATGCCGCACTCCGGGTTCGAGACATCCACCCAGCGCTGGACGGTGAACCAGTTGCGGCAGGAGCCGGTCAGTTGGTCCGCATTCGGCCGCACCACCGCCCAGGGGGTCTCCATCCGCACGGTGCCGGCGGGGACGTTGAAGCCGAAGCCGAAGTGGACCCCGTCTTTTTCCCGCACGGATTTTCGATCCACTTGGTTCACCAGTTCCACGCGGTCCAGCCCGTCCACCACCCGCACCTCCCGGATCAGCCGGTTGCAGCCGGGGGCGGCGGATTCAATGCGCAGGGAGGCCACCAGCGGCCCGTTCTCCAGCACCTGGATGCTCACCGGCCCGTTGCTTTGGGCGCCCTTGCTGTTCGTCCCGAGCACGTAGCGGTAATCGTTGAGGGCCACCGGTGCGGCGGCGTCCACATACTCGTGGTTGCCGGCCGCCAGCCGCAGGCTCCGCACCGCGCCGGTCACCGGATCCACCTCCGCATTCAGCTGGGGCGTCTGCAGTTTCAGGCCGTTTATCCGGGCCTGGCCCGTGCTTGGGCTCCGCTGGCTGCTGAGCCGGTAGCGGCTGGCCCCGAACGGCGGCACCCGCTGCGCTAGGAACGCCAGTTCCCCGGAGGCCAGGCGCTGGCTGGGCACCGGCTGGCCGCGCGCGTCCTGCACCGATTCCCCGCCCAGGGCGCGGGGGATGATGGCCAGGTCGGTCCGCTCCCACTGGGTGGTGTTGAAGACCTCAATCTCGGTGGCCGCCTGCGCCGGGGGCAGGGCGGCCTGGAGCAGCTCGCGGGATTGCCGGTCGGCGTCCACCGCAAAGGCGCCCTTGACCCGCCACTGGTCGAGGGTGAAGGCGTCATCCGGCTTGGAGATGCTGCACCAGGCGCCCCAGGTGTGCTCGCTGTAGAGCAGCACATTCTTCCACGCCTCATCGAACTTGGCCGTGGCATACGCCCGGGGTTCCCGCATGGCAAACAGCGTGGCGGCCTGCGATAGGCGGTCGGCCGAGCCCCGGTTCAGGGCGGTTTCCCGCGCGGTGGAGCCCGCGCCATCTTCCCAGTACGGCGTCAGGTCTCCGGCATGTTCCGGGAGCTGCGCCCCGTGCTTACGCTCGAACTCGCGGAAGAATTCCCGCGCCAGCCCGATGATGATTTTCGGCGCGGCGTACTTGGCGTTCCAGGCCAGCGCCTTGGCCACCGTTTGCTCATCCGGCGGCGCGTTGTCCACCCCGCCGCCCGGCCAGGCACCCACCCAGAAGATGAAAGATGTGTCGTAGGGGAAATTCTGCTGCTCGTGCCGGTCCACCTGGCTGAGGATGGTTTGCTCCAGGTCGCCCCAGTGATGGTAGTTGTCCACCACCCAGCACAGTACGCGCTCCCCGCCGCTCTGGGATTTCCAGTAGAAGGGCTTGTCATCCCACAGGTGGATGGTCCCCACGCGGTCGCCGAAGTTGGGGCCGATGGCGAAGTATTTCACCCCCGCCTGGGCCATGATGGGGACGATCCCCCAGGTGTAGCCCGGCACGTCGCAGATGGCGGCCGACTCCACCGGCACGCCGGTCAGGTTGAAGAGCCGCGCGCCAAAGGCCAGGCACTGCACCAGCTCCTCCGGGCGGCAGAGGGCGGTCAGCATGTTGCCGAATAGCCCGTCCACTCCCACCTCTCCCTGGCGCACCGCCTGGATGAATTGCGCCCGCTGTTCCGGCGTGGCCCGTTGCAGGAAATGGTCCAGCGACCAGACCGCCTCCGGGTTCCATTTGAAGCGCATGCCCGGGGCGTTGGTGGCGCTGGCCCGGGCCAGCCGCATCCCGGTCACCAGATTGGTGATCTGGATGTCGATGACGTCCGCCTGGCGGTGCGTGTAGCCGATATCCACATGCGAGTGCGGCAGGATCCACATCTCGCGGATGCGCGGCGGGCTGAGGACCAGGTTGGTGGCCGCCACCTCGCGCCCGGCCGTGGCGATCCGAACGGCTACTGTGCGGCTCTGCTCCGCCGCCGGCACTTTCAGTTCCACGGTGTGGAGCCCGTTGCTCAGGCGCACGCGCGCGGCCTCGGCGTTGTCCAGGCGCAGGACGGTGTCTGCGGCTTCGCCGACGTGGCGGATCGTCAGGCTCAACGGCTGCACCGCCTTGCCCCCTTCGTTGAGCCACACTGGCGGCACGCTCACGCCAGCCAGGCGGGTCCCCTGCGTCACCGGGGCCAGCTCCGCTCCGGCGGGTGTCTCCAGGCGCACGCCGTCGTAGAGCACCCAGCTGCCTGTCAGGGTGGTGATGGTCACCTCGTTGTCGCCCGTTCGCAGTTGCTCGGCGGGAAAGGCGATGTCCCACACGGACTCGCGTCCGGCGGCGGACGTGCCGAAGATGGAGGCGTCACCGGCCCCGCCGGGAGGCGTCTTCTCGTGGCGCTGGCCGTTGATTTCCACCCGCAGGCGGGGGGGATTGGAGTTGTGGGTGTCGAGCAGGTCCAGAACCAGGTGGCATTGGCCCGCCGTGGGCCGGGTCTTCAGGCCGAAGGCGATGGTGAAGGTGTGCCGGCGTCCCCCGGCCCAGCCATCGCCCGGGCCGGGCTGGACGTATGGCCAGTCGCGCTTCGCCTCCGATTGGCCCACCACAAAGAAGGCGTCCTCCTTGAATTGGGCGTAGCCCTTGGGTGCCAGGGCGAGTTCGGCATTCTGGTTGTCCCGCTGGCCGATTTCCCAGAGCGCCGCCCGTTCGGCGGCGTGGGCGGAGGGGATCAGCAGCGCGAACTGCAGGGCGCTGGCGAGCAGCGGGAGGAGGGTGTTTGGTTTCATGGGGGGTGGATGGGTGAGGGTTCAGGCGGGCCAGGAGCGTTCAATCTCTTCCAGCGTGCGGCCTTTGGTCTCGGGCACGGCGAGGAATACAAAAACCAGGCTCGCCAGGCTGCACGCGCCGAAGGCCCAGAAGGTGAGCGCCGGGCCGATGACCGGGCTGTCGTTGAGGATCGGAAAGGTCTGCGCGACGACGTAGCACGAGGCCCAGATGGTGAACGTGGCGAGCGACATCGCCCGCCCGCGCACTTTGTTCGGGAAAATCTCCGAGCAGAGGATCCAGGGGATGGGGCCCAGCGCCATGGCGAAGGCGCCGATGAATGTCAGGATGGCCAGCAGCAGCGGCAGCCCGTGATAGCCCGCCTGGAACATCGCCCCCACCGTGGCCAGCGCCGCCACCTGCACCGCCAGGCCGGTTAGCAGCAGTGCGCGCCGCCCCGCCCGGTCCACCAGGGCGATGGCTACGAAGGTGAACAGCACATTCACCAGGCCGACGAACACGGACGACATGAAGGAGTCCTTCACCCCGACGCCCGCCGTCGTGAAGATCTTGGTCGAGTAGTACATGATGGCGTTGATCCCGCAGAACTGGCTGCCGGCCATCAGCAGCACGGCCACCAGCAGCGGACGGCGGAAGCGTGCGTGGAATAGCTCCGCGAACCGCCCCTCCTCCTGGCTCAGCACGGATTGCACCGCCGCCATCTCCCGCCGGGCATGGTCCGGCCCGCCGATCCCTTCCAGGATGCGCCGGGCCTCCTCCGCGCGTCCCACGGTGAGCAGCCAGCGCGGGCTCTCCGGCACGTAGAAGAGCAGACCCATGAGCAGCGCCGCTGGCACCACCTCCGCCCCCAGCATCCAGCGCCAGCCTTGCGCCGCGTTCCAGGCCTCGTTCCCCAGCCCCTGGATTCGGGAGTTGATGAACAGCGTCAGGAATATGCCGATGACGATGCCCAGTTGGAACAGGGAGCCCAGCCGCCCGCGTTTGGCCGCCGGGGCCAGCTCCGCGATATAGACCGGGCAGATCATCGAGGAGGCGCCGATCCCCAGCCCGCTGATGAACCGCGCCGCCAGAAATTGTGCGAACGTTTGTGGAATCGCCGAGAGCACGCCACTCACGGCGTAGAGGATGGCGCACAGGAACAGCACCTTGCGGCGGCCGTATCGGTCGCTGAGGAAACCGGCGCACATCGCGCCCGGGATGCAGCCCAGGATCGCGCTGGCCCCGGCGGTGCCCTCCTGGATCGCATTCAGTTCGAAGTGCGCCTTCAGGTACTGGTTGGCCCCGTTGATCACGGCGGTGTCGTAGCCGAACAGGAAGCCGCCGGTCGCGGCGACGAGCGTGACCAGGGCGATGGCATGGCTGGTTTTCGGGGTGGTTGTCATGGGGTTCCGATTCGGATAAAGGCTTTCAGGGTGGCGTGTTCGCGGTCGGCGGCGGCCCCGTGGGGGCGGATGGTGTAGGCGCCCACGGCGGCGGGCACGATGAACGTCTCGGCGTAATGGATCACCATCGGGGCGAACGCTCCGGTCGGGCTTTCCACGATGGCCTCCTCCCCCTCGACGAGGTTGAGCACGTTGACGCCGCCCGCCGTGTCGTGCGGCACGGTCTTGGTGAACCAGTGCCGCCGGGTCTCGATGAACTCCCGCGCGTGCAGGCCGGTGCGCTCCTCCCGCCAGCCGTCCCCTTGGGCCACTGGTTCAATGGCGTTGATCAGCTCGCGCCGTGTCCATTCGGTGGTGCGGTCCCATTGGATGTTGGCCAGCCCGTGCTCCAGGTGGATCGGGCGCGGCTTGCCGTCGAGCCCCCGCCGGTTCCAGTCCCACATCTTGAAGGTGAAGATGTAGGGGGTGGCGCTGATTTCCAGCACCATCGCGTCGGCCCCGCTGCAGTGCACCGTGCCGGCCGGGATGAGGAAGTGGTCATGCTTCTTCGCCGGCCAGCGGTTCGCGTGGCGGTCCGCGTCGAACGGCGCTCCGCCGGCCTGCGCCGCCGCTAGGTCGCGGGCCATCGCCTCCCGGTCCACATCCTCCCGCAGGCCCAGGTAGACGCTCGCGTCCGGCCCGGCCTCCAGCAGGTAGTAGCTTTCGTCCTGCGTGTAGTGCAGTCCGAAGTGGTGCTGGATGTACTCGGTCAGCGGATGCACCTGGAATGAGAGGTTCCCGCCGCCCATCGTGTCGAGAAAATCGAACCGGATGGGGAACTCGTCGCCAAAGCGGGCATGGACCGGATCGCCGAGCAGCGCGCGGGGCTGGTCGAACACCAGGTCAATGGCGGGTAACTCCAGCCGGGCGTTGCCGAAGTCCAGCAGCAGGCTGTTCTCCTCGGGCACGCAGTCGAAGCACCAGCCGTAGTTGGGCGCGGCGCGGTCCAGGTCACAGAATTCCTTCATCCACTGCCCGCCCCAGGGGGCCGGGTCAAAGAACGGCACCACGCGGAACGGCTGCCGCGCCGCCTGGCGCAGTCCCCGCCGCACGGCCTCGCCCTCGGCGAGCTTCGGCTCGCGGGGGTTGTTGGTGTCGAGCACGAAATCCCACCGGCGGATGAGCGGGCGCTTCCAGCGGTCGGCCACGCGCCAATCCACGAAGAAGGCCCGCTTGTATTGCAGGCTGGCGGGGAGCTGGTGGTTGGGGATGCCCAGGTTGCCGGTCTCGTTGCGGCGGAAGCGCATCTGCGCCTCCCAGCGGGCCAGGTCCGCATAGACTAGCAGGTCCCCGGCCTGCAGCAGGCTCGCGCCAACACCCACGATCAGGACCAGGCCGCTCTCGACCCGCTCGACGGTTTCGCCGTGATACCAAAGATGTTCCGGATCGAAGAACTGCGGCAGCTTCAGCCCGGCGAGAAAGCCGAACACGGGATCATCGCCGCCCAGGAACAGCTCGACGAGGGCGTCGATTCGCTCCGGCCGCAGCATCATGTCCGACGTCTGGAGGGTGAGCGTCGGCTGCAGCCGCTGCTCCAGCTCCCGCCGGACCTCCGCCTCGTGTACCCCGGGGTAGCACTCCACCAGGAGGACCGTTTTGGCGGCGGCCCGGCCCGCGATGGCCTGGCGCAGCCGCTCCGCGATGGCGTCCCAGCCCGTCACGCAGGCGTTGGCGCCGCCGGGGACGCTCACGCTGGGGAATTTGTCGTAGTTGGATTTTCTCACTTCAGGAAATAGTTGAAAGATGTTCTTGGACCAGCCACTCGCAGGCGAGCAGGGCTGCGTGGTCGCCCAGGGCGGACGCTTCCACGCTCACCCGGCCCCAGGGCGTGTGCGCGTGGCGGGCGATCTGCTCGCGCACCCGGGGCAGGATCAGGTCGCCGCTCGCCATGATGCCGCCGCCGAGCAGGAGCAGCTCGGGATCGTAGGCGTGGATCAGGTTCACCGCCGCCGCCCCCCAGACCTGGAGGCTGTGTTCCCGGAGCGCCACTGCGCAGGGATCCCCGGTGGCCGCCCAGCGGAACAGGGGGGCGTAATCCAGCGGGCTTTCCTGTCCCAACTGGCTGGTGGGGAAGTCGGGGTGCCGCCGCGCAAATCTTTCCAGCGCCCACGTGGAGGCTTCCGCCTCGGCGCAGCCGATGTTCCCGCAGACGCACGGGTTGCCGCCCAGTTGGACGGTCAGGTGCCCGCCGAGGATGCCCGCCTGGCCGTGCGCGCCCCGCAGCACTTCTCCTTTTATCACCGCCGCCGTGCCCAGGCCTGTGCCCAGGGTCATCATCACCACGTTGTCGCAGCCTCTCCCCGCTCCGTAACGCCACTCGCCGATCAGCGCCATGCGGGCGTCGTTGTCGATCGCCAGGGGCAGGCCCAGGGCCTGTCTGGCCCAGGTCCGCAGGTCGAACGCCGAGGCGTCCCCATACTTGCCGAAGTGGTCCACCACGCGGGCGTTCGCGGTGTCGATGATGCTCGGATAGCTCAGGCCGATCCCGGCGCAGGCGCCAACCGTCGTGCCCAGCCCGGCGCAGAGCCCGGCCAGGGTCTCCGCCACCGCTTCCAGGCGTTCCGGCAGCGGGCTGTCCGCCCGGGCCGGGATCACGGTGCTGGCGATCACCCGGCCATCGCACACCACGCCGAGCTTGATGCGTCGGCCGCCGAGGTCGCCGGCCAGGATGTTCATCGCGGGCCTCCCTGCCAGACGAAGGAGGCTGGCGCAAAGCCCTTCAGGGGAAACTCAAATTCGCCCGCCGCAATCCGGATCGGCGCGCCGTTGGGCCGCCCGCGCAGGTCCACCGGCTGCGCCGTGTCGGGCGTCATCCCGGGCGGCAGCTTCACCCGCACCGGGCCGGACTGCCCGGCCAGTTCCCACACGCGCAGCAGGGTGCCGGCGCCGTCCGGGTTCTGCCCGAAGGCTGTCACCGCCACCCCCGTGCGCGACAGCTCCAGGCCGTTCTGGCGGGGCGGCAACGGTCCGGCGGTCGTGCTGGCGGCGGCTCCCAGCAATCCGCTGCGCGCCTCCAGCGCGGGGGTGATCAGGGCGGCGTTGGCCTCGTACCGGGCGAACGCCCAGAGCCGCACGCGGGCCGTCCAGGTGCCCCGGTTCCAGAGCCTGAAGTTGGTGTTCCACTGGTTGTTGAACAGGTTCATATACGCCGCCGGCTGGCGCGGCACGAAGTCCTGGGAAAATTTCCAGCACCCGGGCGTGTCCAGGCTGACCAGTGGATTGTCGAGCGGGCAGAAGCCCACCCCGGCCCCCTGCGCATCAAAGAGGGCGACGCCGGTCTGGATGCCGAACAGGTGCCGGTTGGCCCCGGCGATGACATCTCTGGCTGGATCTATCACGTTGCCCAGGCGGCCGAGCCGGAACTGCGGCTCGTTCACCTTGAACGGCAGGCACAGCCAGCCCGCCTCCGGCCATGGCTCCAGCGGCTTGTCGTGCAGGGTGATTTCCAGGTCGGCGAACGGCTCGTCGCGGTGGAGCACCAGGCGCGTGGTCACCGCGCAGGGGATGCCCTCTCCGGCGGCCGCCTCCATCACCGCCGTGATGGCGATGGGCGACTTCTCGATCCGGAGCTTGAATTTCTGCGCGGTGGCGGACCGGTAGGGGACCTTGTCCGCCGGGGGCTGGCCCGGCTTGTCAAAGTCCACCGTCCAGCTCGGGTTTTTCAGATAGGCGCGGATGTAATCCCACACCTGCCCGTTGTCGAAGCGTTCGTAGAGAAAGGCGCCGAAGCCGTGCGTGGCGGCGGCGTCCACCAGCTCGCGTCCCGTGCGCTTGTCAATGAGCGACCGCACGGTGCCGTGCGCGGTGTCGAGGACGGCCTTGAAGTGGGGGCCTTCCATCGTGGCGTTTTGGGCGTCCGCGCGGAACGGGGAGGGGCCCAGCTCGACCTTGATCGGCCGGTAGCTGCGGTAGCCCAGGGCGGGCACATCGGCGGCGAAGAACGTCAGCTGGCTGTCCTGCCTTTCGGTCGGCGTCACCTCCCCGCTGTCGGACTGGAGCGCGGCGGTTGCGGGCGCGGCCACCGTGACCCGCCCGCTGCGTTTCCACGGCAGGGGGTTGAAAACGACCACGCGGGTGCCGTTGCCCTGCACGGCGGCGGCCAGGGCCGCCAGGTTCCCGGCCAGCGCGGGCTGGATGAGGTCGCGCGTTTTCTCGATGTAGGCCGTGTGCTCTTCCCAGGAGCCTTCGATGCGCTGGAAGCGTCCGGCGGCGCGCTCCTTCGCAAAGTCCTCGCCAAAGGCGAACTTTCCGCCTAGCCAGCCGATGGAGCCGCCCCAGGTGTGCTCGCCGTAGAGCAGGCTTTGCTCGTACGCCGCTGTCACGGTCGGCGCGGCCGGCGGTACCGCCACCTGCCAGGTCCGCAGCTCCGTGTTCAGCGCCTCCGTGGCGGGGATCAGCGGGCGCGTGTTGCGCGCCAGTTTGGCCCCGGCGGGGTCCGACATCGGCCCGTGGATCCACGTGTCGGGCATGTCGGCCCGCACCACCGGCAGGTCCGGCTTCTCCGCGAGCAGGGCGTCGCCAAAGTCCGCGAGCCGCCCGATCCGCACCCGCACGCCGGGCAGCCGTTTCGCCACGTTGTCGAGCACCTTCTGCACCTCGTCCGGCCGCGGTGGGCCGTGGTTGTCGCCGGTGTGCAGCAGGGCCAGCCAGGTGCGGTGCGGCCAGTCCGGGGTGGGGAACAGCCCGGTGCCGTAATCCGGGGAGTACATCGTCAGCACCCGCGCGCCGTCCGGCCCCTCCCACCAGTAGAGCGGCGGCACCCGGGGGGCGCCGCTCATGGCGTTGCAGCCGATGTGCATGAAGGTCACGCCCGCGTGCTGGAGCAGCGTGGCCATCAGGGCGGCGTGCTCCGGCACGTCCGTCATCTTGGCGTCGCGTGGCAGCTCCAGGCCCAGCTCGCGCGCCAGGCGGGTCGAGTACCCCAGCCCGCGCACCAGGTCCTCCGGCTCCAGCAGCTCCGTGTGCGTGGTGAAGGGCAGGGCGTGCACGACGAACCGCCCCTCCTTCACCGCCTGGCGGATGCGCGCCTGGCGCTCCGGCACCTGCCCCGGCCAGTCCTGCAGGATCTTGTGCAGCGGCCAGCCCGGGATCGTCCACACGAACTGCTGCGCCGCCGGCAGCGCGCGGCTTTCGTCCACGACCTTCAGCGCGCTGTCCATGAACTTCGTCCGGTAGGTCGTCACGACGTTGCTGGCCATGTCGGTGTACCCGATGTCGAAATGCGTCTTGAAGACCACGATGATTTCGCGCACTCCCGGCGTCAGCAGTACGGTGCGCTCGCCTGCCGGTTGGCCGTTGGCCCGCAGGGTGACCCTGGCCGGGCGGGCCCGCTCCACGGTGGGCGCTGCTGCCTCCACGGTCTGTCTTCCCGGCCGGAGGTTAACTTTCGGCGAGGGGCTGCCTTCCACGGCCAGTTCCCCCTCCGTCGGCGCTCCGGCGTGCAGCGCGCTGGCGGTCACCCGGCCGTTCTGGGCGGTCGCCCCCTCCAGCTCCGTGAACGGGGTGACCGGGGCGGCTGCTACGCCGTCCGGAACGGTCAGGGTCAGGCTGTCCCACAGGATCCAGCTGCCGGTGATCGTGGTGATCTCTATCCGGTTGTTGCCGGCTTTCAGGAGCGCGGCGGGAAAGGCCACCTCTTCCAGGTGTTTCTGCCCCTGGGCTGGCTGGCCGAAGATGGAGCTGTCGCCGGCTCCCTTGGGCATCAGGCGCTCGAATGATTCCCCGTTGACCGTGATGCGCAGCTGGGGGGGCGACTTGCTCTGGGTGTCGAGCAGGTCGAGCTGGAGGCGGCACTCCCCGGTGGTCGGCCGGCTCTGTACGCCGAACAGGACCGTGAATGTGTGCGGCCTGCTTCCGGCCCACTGGTCGCCTGGGCCGGGCTGGACATAAGGCCAGTCCTGCTTCGGGTCCGATTGGCCGACCAGGTGGAATCCGTCATCCTTGAACTGGGCGTGGCCTTTCGGTGCCAGGGCGAACTCGGCGTTGTTGGTGTCGGACCGGCCGATCGTCCAGAGGGGCTTCCCTTCGGCGGCGGCCATCGCGGCCAGCAGCATCAGCGCGGTCAGGAGGGGTTTCCAGTGTGGGTTCATGGTTGATTTGGAATCAAGCGGTGCCGCGCCGCATCTCCACCGTGAGGGTGAAGCGCGTGCTGACGTAGTGGACCTCGGCAAACTCGATTGGCCGCCCGCCCGCGTCGCAGACGGTGTGCGCGCGCAGCAGCAGCGGTTCCCCGCGTTTCACCGCGAGCAGCTTGGCCAGCGCGGCGCTGGCGGCCACGGCGGCAAAGGCCTCTCGCGCATGCTCGGCCACCGCGCCCGTTTCCTTCTCCAGCACCTCGTACAGCGGCCGGGTGAAATCCTCCCGGCCGGTCAGGCCCAGGCGCGGATGAAACCACGAGCGTGTCCGCAGCACCGGCAGCCCGTCCCAGCCGCGCACCCGGTCCAGCCGCCAGACCTGCGTGCCCGGCTCGATTTGCAGCGCGCTGGCCGCCGCCTCGTCCGGCTCCACCTGCTGGTATTCCTGCCGGAAATTCTCCACCTGAATGCCCTTGTGCGCCATCTCGCGCGAGAAGCTGCGCCAGGCGCCGATGCCTGATTCGGCCGGCCGCTGGCGCACCCGCGTGCCCACCCCGGCGCGCCGCTCCAGCAGCCCCTCCTGCACCAGCCGCCCCAGCGCCGCCCGCAGCGTCCCGCGGCTGACGCCCAGCCGGTTCGCCAGCGTCAGCTCGTCCGGGAGCAGCCCGCCGCTCCGGTGCTCCTCCTGGCGGATCAGGTCGCGCAGGCGCTGCTCCGCCTGGGCATGCAGGGGCACTTTGCTGCGGGGGTTGAGTGCGTTCATGTTTAAATGTATGAACAAATAAACCGGCTTCCCCTTTTCCACGCAAGCGAAATGTGGCCGCGCGTCCAAAAACTTAGGACGTGCCTTTTCATTTCCCGAAGTCCAGCACAGCAGGGTGTTTGGCAAAAATCAGCCCGTGGAGGCGTTCGCGCCCTCCGCAGGCTGAGCGGAAGCGTTGCTGAAGGCGTTTGGTGTTGAACGTAGCGGCAGGCATCCTTGCCTGCCGTAGAACCCGGCTTCCAGCCGGGTGGATTGCGCCCGACGAAACTCGGGCAGGTCCCGGCCCAGGGCCTCCACACCCGCCCACTCGTCGGGCAACCGCGCGGCCCGCAGCTTCACGCAGGCCTGCTTGACCAATTCGCGCACCCCGTTGGTCTTGGATCGGCCCTGTCAAAGAAAACGGGGACGGGCGGCAGGGATGCCGCCGATTACGGCAGGCAAAGATGCCTGCCGTTACCGGCGGGGCGTCGCCACGTGGGCTGGTTCTCGTAGCGGCAGGCATCCTTGCCTGCCGTAGAACCCGGCTTCCAGCCGGGTGGATT
>CAIYYI010000026.1 GCA_903930345.1 uncultured Verrucomicrobiota bacterium | reverse complement strand
CCGCACCCCAGCCCGCGCACCCGGTGGGTCCCGCTCTGCGGGACCGCCGAGCCGTCCCCGCCTTCCTTCATCCTTCAGCCCTCAGCCTTCATCCTTTCCCCCTAACGGTCTCAGCCCATTGTCCGGTTCGTTATCTCGGAACAGGTTCAATTCACCCTGGCCAAGGCCCATTCCGCAACCCGCATTCCACAATCCGCATTTGTGTGAGCCGTCCACGTCTTCAAATCCGACCGGATTATTGTGCCGCCGGCTTCAGCACCACGCTCCGCAGATTGATCACCCCTTCGCCCTGCTTCTTCACGGGCTTGATTGCGACCGTCACGGGGCCGGGTTTTTCGAGTTTGAGCTGGCCCACTTTCGCCACCGTGAAATCAGCCCAGCTTTTCGTGGGGGCGATGGTGATGTTCAGCTTCGCGCTGCCCGCGCTGATGGTGATCTGGCCGCCGGATTTCGGGTCGCAGGCGTAGTTGAGTTCCACATCGAAGGTGCCGGGCTTGGCCACGTTCGCGGTCCATTCCACGAAGTCATGGGTGCTGGTCCAGGAGCCGATGTTCTGTTCGTCGCCGGACTTGGTTTCCAGCTTGGCGTTGCCGGTGATCTCAGCATCGGTGGCCTTGAGGGTGAGGGTGCCATCGGCGGCTTGCTTGAGCGTGGGCGTGCTGGCCACGACTTGCGGGGCACCGTCGATCTCCAGGACAATGACCGTGGCGTTGGCGTCGGGGGCGGTGGCGGGAACGGTGATGAGCGCGTTCGTGGCTTCGCCTTTCACCCGGACAAATTTCAAGGGGGCGCGATTGGCCAGGAGGTAGGCCTTGGTGACTTGGTTGGCAATGGGGACGGAGAGGACGCCATCCGTGGGCCAGTTGAAGAGATCGGAAGAGCTTGCCCGGCTTCTGGGTGCTTTTGCCCCAGGCGAGTTTCTTGAAGGGGCTGGCGGTGGTGCCGTAGATGGCTTCGCCATTGGCTTTCATCCACGCGCCCATTTCGGCGAGGCGCTCGATGCTGGGGCCGGGGATGAGTCCCTCGCTGGTGGGGCCGACGTTGAGGAGGTAGTTGCCGCCTTTGCTGGCGCAGTTGACGAGGTTTTGAATGAGGGTTTTGGCGGACTTCCAGTTCTGATCGTTTTTGTTGTAGCCCCAGTGGCCGTTCATCGTCATGCAGGATTCCCAATCCACGCCCGCGCCGAAGCCGGTGGCGGGGATCTCCTGTTCGGGCGTGCCGTAATCGCCGACGCCCTGGCCTTTGTCCATGCCGTTCATGCCGGCGCGGCCTTTGCCGACGCGGTTGTTGACGATGGTCTTGGGCTGCAGGCTGCGGCAGTAGTTGTAGAGGTCCACGCCGCGGTCGTGGGTCCAGGGGCTTTCCCACTCGCCGTCGAACCAGACGATGCCGATGGGGCCGTAGCCGGTGAGGAGTTCCTTGAGCTGGCCTTTCATGTAGGCGGTGTAGCGGTCCATGTCAGGCGCGGTGGCGGGGACCTTGTCGTTCCACTTGCGGCGCGTGCCCCAGTCGGGATGGTGCCAGTCCATGATGGAGTGGTAGAGGCAGAACGTGATGCCCTCTTCCTGGCAGGCGGCGGCGAGTTCCTTGAGCGGGTCGCGCGGGAAGGGCGTGCTCTTCATGCACCAGTCGGTGAGTTCGGAGCGGTACATGCCGAAGCCGTCGTGGTGCTTGCTGGTGATGACCAGGTACTTCATCCCGGCGTTCCTGGCGGTGAGCGCCCAGGCCTTGGCGTCGAACTTCACCGGGTTGAACTGCCCGGCGAACTTCTCGTATTCGCTGACAGGCATCTTGGATTCCTCCAGGTACCACTCGCCGAGGCCCTTGTTGGTCTTGGACTGGCCGTCCTTGGTCGAGACGAACTCCCCGGCGGGCACGGAATAGACGCCCCAGTGGATGAACATGCCAAAGCGCGCGTCGCGGAACCACCCCATGCGGGCGTCGCGTTCGGCGGGAGTTTCCTTGGTGAAGTCCTTGGGCGCAGGTTGCGCGAGGAGCGGCCCGGCCACGGCCACGGCGGCGAGCAGCGAAAGGAGTCTGGTGCGAGTGTTTGTTTTCACGTTGACGATGATTGGATAATTAGGTCGAAAAAATCTTATTCAAAAAGTGCGCTTGCGATGTTGGCGGCATCCTATGGCTTCCCGTCCGCCATCGCAAACTATTTGAGATTCACTTCCCCCGCCTTCGCTTGACACTGCCGGAGGTTTGCCGACTATTTGCCCCATGCGCCGCTTCATACCAAATTGTTTTGCCGTTGCTGCTTTGACTGGCCTGGCGGGGGCCGCGTTCGCCTTTGACGGCCACCGTGTCACCGAGGGGCCGCTGACCCTCACCATCCGGCCCCTGCCGGTGGTCACCCGGCGGGCCGCCCCGCAGTCGGTGACCGTCACCCTCAGCAATGCCAGCGCCAGCCCCCTGCCGGTGCGGCTCCAGGTGGAGAGCATCCCCACCGATTTCCCGGTGGTGGGACCGGCCACGGCGGATCTGACCCTGGCGGCCGGGCAGGCCACCGAAACGACCTTCAAAATCCAGGCCGCCGCCCGGACGTACACCGCCCATTACCCGGTGCATGCGCGCGCCCAGTTCGGCACCAACCTTGCCCATGCGGTGCTGATTTTCGAAACCGATTTCCGGACGGAGGATGCCAAGCGCGGCACGCCGGCGGGCGGCGAGCTGATCCCCGTGCCGGCCATCGGCACGGTGGCCCTGGCCGGGCTGAAAACCCATTGGGTGACCTGGCAATACAACGGGCAGGAACCGGTGCGGCTCCCGGTGGGCTGGCAGGGAACCGACCCGGTCTCCTCGGCGAGTTTCAGCCGGGGGCCCATGGCCCGGGGGGAAACGCGCAACGCCTTGCAGATGCATCCGCCGTACCGGCCCCGCCCCGGCTCGGTGCAGGCCAACTACCGGGTGCGGCTCCCGGCGACCAGGCCCCTGAAACTCTCCTTCCACAACGCCATCCGCGATACCGGCCCCCAGGAACCCGCCAGCGATGGCGTCACCTTCCGGGTGCGGGTCAATGGCTCGGTGGTCTTTGAACGGCATACGGACAGCAAGGCCTGGGTGGCGGGTGAGGTTGATTTGGAGCGCCTCGCCGGTCAGACCGTCGTGCTGGGCTTGGAAAGCCATCCCGGCCCCAAAAACAACACCACCTGCGACAGCTCCTTCTGGGGGGATCCTGTCATCCAGGCGGGCGACGAGCCCCGGGTGGCCAAGCCGGCCGAACGCGCCGCTTTCCAGGAACAGGCCCGCGCCCTGGCGCAAGCCGGGACGGGCGACGGGGTCAAGTCCCACGTGTTCGAGCTGGCCGGAGGCGGCCGGGCCGCCCTGATTCTGGGACCCAACGGCCTGGCGGATGGGGCCCTGGCCTTCAGCCAGGGGGGCAAAGTGGTGACGCTGGCGGGCTTGGACATCACCGTGCAGGATCAGCCGGTCGGCCGCTGGCCCTCCGGCGTGGTGCCGGAAAAGCTGATGACCATGCGCACCCCGCAGGGGCATATCCGCATTGTGCAAACCCTGCGCCAGCAGGAGGAGCGGTTTGATCTGGTGACCGAAGCCTGGAGCGAGGGCCCCGCCTTGCGGGTGAAGGTTTCCAGCCCGCGTTTGCTCACCGATCTGGCCCCGGGCGCGGCGGATCAGATCGCACCCCGCGTCTATTTTGGCCACGGGTATTGCGTGACTGATCCCGCCCCCTTCAAGGTCGGCGGGGGCGGGCACAGCCTTTCGGCCAGCCATGTGGGCTTTGACTTCGAGAACGGGCTCTCCCTCCTGATGGCCACCGATACGCCGCCGGACAACCTGCAAGTGGATCCCGCCAGGCGCCTCTACACCCTGCACACGCATCCCGACGCCACCTTCACCTTTTTGCCCGGCACCCGGGGGGCCATGGATTGCGCCCTCCAGTATCGGCCCCTATTCCATCGGCCGGCCGCCCCCGGGTTCGCGCGCAAGGCCGGCCGGTTTGTGTTCGATTTCTGGGGGGGCAACTACCCGGAGGATGCCGCCCTGATGCGCCAGGCGGCGGCCTACGGGATCACCAACTCCATCCTCGTCATGCACGTCTGGCAACGCTGGGGCTATGATTACCGCCTGCCGGACATCTTCCCGCCCTACCCCAAACTGGGCAGCCTGGCGGATTTGCAGCAGGTCGGGGAGGCCTGCCGCCAGAGTGGCATCCTGTTCGGCCTGCACGATAATTACATCGATTTTTACCCGGATGCCGACGGCTACAATTATGACGACATCACCTTTGACGCCCAAGGCAACCCGCGCAAGGCGTGGATCAACAATGGCCGGGACGCCCAGAGCTACCAATTCCGACCGGACCGCCTCCAGCCTTACCTGAAGCGCAATCTGGATTTGCTGGTGCCCGCCCTGCGTCCCAACGCCTACTTCGTGGATGTGTTCACCTCAGCCAACGTCTTTGACTACCATGACCGGGAGGGACAGTTCCACTCCAGGAAGACCACGCAACAGGCTTGGGGTGAGGCTTTTGCCTCCATCCGCAACCGCCTGGGGAATGACTCCACCACCATCTCCGAGGCGGGGGATGACTTCCTGATCGGGTGGCTGGACGGGGCGGATTGCCAGCACCTGCGCATCACCACCCGGCCGGATGAGTTCCGGCTGCCGATCGCCTGCCGGGATTGGGAGCGGATTCCGTGGTTTGATGCCGTGAATCATGCCCGGTTCAGCCTGCACGGCGTCGGCTATTCCAGTCGTTACCAAGGGGCGCGCTCCCGGACTCAGCACGGGATTGAAAGCGACGATTACCTCAGCGATGAAATCCTGACCGGCCATGCCCTGATGAGCGATCTCGGCATGCGCGTGCGCGGGGCCGCCCGCAAGTACTGGCTGGCCCAGGATTTCATCGAAAGCATCGCCCGGGATGACATCACGAACATCGCATTCAGCGACAACGATCTGCACCGGGTCATGGTCTCCTGGCGGACCGGGGGCAAGGCCTGGGTGAACCGGGGAACGAATGACTGGGCGGTGGAGGGCCGGGTGCTGCCGCCGTTCGGCTATCTGGCCCGCTTTGGCGCGGGCTTTTCCAGCGTGGAACGGGTCAACGGCCAGGTGGTGGAACAATCCCGCGCGGGCAACCGCTGGTACGCGGGCGGGCGGGGCTTTGAGCCGGATCCGCCCCTCCCCGTCAGCCCCGGCAATCTGCGTCTGCAACCGGTTGGCAACCGGAGTCTTAGATTGCTGATGGATTGGGATCTCCAAGGGGCGATCAAAACGGATTTGGCCGTGCAAGTGCAGCTTTACAAGCCCCAGACCTCGCGCTTGGTGAAGAACGGCTTCACCGCCACCACCGCCCGCCCGGCGGTGCCCACCTCCCAATGGCGCGGCAAGGTGACCACGGGAGCCGATTGGCTCATCCAGATTCCGGCCGAGATGACGGCGGGCGATTACGAGGTGCTGGTGACCCTGGTGGATACCACGGAACGGCCCCCCCGCCGTTTCCGTCTGCTGGGCGATGAGGATGCCGGCAAGCGATTCCGCGTGGGCGTGGTGACCCTGACCGGCAGCGGCACCAACCTGACCGGAGCCGTCCTGGGACAGCCGATCCCCTCCGGGGCCTTGCCAACCCGCTCCCTGGCCAATGCCAACCCGGGTGATTTTGGGTGGGTGATCACCCCCGGCGCAATCCGTTGCCAGGTGGAACCGGCTGCGGGGGCCGCCATCCTCACGCCGCTCCCGGAAACGCCCGCCTTCCCGGTGCGAGTGGTTCCGGCCAGATTGGGCTTGGGATCCGTCACCCAAGTGGTGGCATTGGACCCCCAAGGCAAACCCTTGGGAACAATTCCGGTGGCCAAACACCCCGATGGCATCAGTTGGTTGGTGGATGGCAAGGCCTTTGCCTATCGGGTGGAGACGCGGTAAGCGCTTGGACCGAACACCGGACCCACGGGCGTGGGCCGGATGAAAAATGCGTTGGTCTAACGCATTTGGAGTGAATTTGCACGGCATCCCAGACGGGGGGCCGGAGGTCGCAGACTGATCCTGGCACTGTTTTTGGTGAATGGAATATTACATTACATATTTACGCACAGCAGTTTAAATAGGTTTTCCGATCTCGGAATACTGGATCTCCCCGCACCGCCGGACGAATGGGCGGGGTTGGAAGTCTGGGGCGGACAGTGGTTTGGAGAGCCTTGGCACTAATTGTGCTACCACCCGGTAGTCTATATAAATAATTTAGCCCCACCGCAGTGGTAAACCGGTGGGCGGAACGCGATAAAACGCCACGCATGACTTTTTTTCGAGGGTCCTGCAAGGTTTTCTTTGCCTTTTAGGTTAAGATTTGGTAACAACGTCGGCAGCAGCCCGTTGAACCCAAACAACCAAGGCTCACAAAACCCAGCAAAGCTGTGGCTGTGACACGGCGAGTGTATTGGCATGGTGCAGGATCGATTGCAGCTCCAGCGGATGGAGTTGAAGCATATCGTGGATGAGCGACTCGCCCGGAAAGTACGCGTTTTTGTGCGCACCCGGTTGGAGTTGGATGCCTTTGCGGCGAATTGCAACAGACAGTTTTACCTGGTGCATAGTCTGTATCTGAACTGAAATTTGCTGGACGGTTCCCTGAGTGGTTTCGGGATTTGGTGCAGGCCTTTGGTCTGAACCGGTGCTCCGCAGCCAAGTACGTGGACGGTGTCGCCCTGGGTGGGGAACACCGGTTTGCGCCAGAGGCCGGGCCATCGCCGGATGCCACGCAGGCGGCTGAACGGGCCGATCTGCGAAAATTAAGCTTGGAAAAAATCCGGCGAGATGAAAAATCGTAATTCACTTGTCACATGAGTACTTGGTTGCTTAGAGGCGATTTTGCGTCACAGCCGCTGGACCTGCCCGTGTTGGTCCTGGCGGTCTGTATATCATTCCTGGGCGGACACCTGATTGCGTGGACCTACATGATCACGCATTCCGGGCTGTCCTACTCCCGTTCCTTCGTCAATTCCCTGGTCGTCATGCCGATCCTTGTGACGCTGGTCATGATCGTGCTCCAGAACAACCTCGTCACCGCCTTCGGCATGATGGCGGTCTTTGCCATTGTCCGTTTCCGAAACATTTTGCGGGACACCCTCGACACCATTTACATCCTTGGTTCGCTGGTGCTTGGCATGGCGGCCGGCACCATGCGGTTCCCGGCAGCCATTGTCGGGGTGGCCGTGGTGGTCTCCGTGCTGATCTACCTCCGGATCACCTCCTTCGGCACCCGCCACCGCTACGATATCATCGTCAACCTCCACTGGGCCCGAGCGGCGAAGGATACGGATAATTTGCACGATCTGCTGGACCGCCACAGCCGCAAGATCACCCGCGCCTCGCAGCGCGCCAGTGACAGCTACGAAGGGGTGGACCTCTCGTACCGTTTGCTGCTCCGGGATCCTGCCCGGGTGGATGATCTGATCGGTGAATTGAAATCCCTGGAAGGGGTTTCCCGTGTTTCAAGTGTTCAAGCTGAAGACGAATCGGAGATTTGACCGATGAAAAAACTCCCGCGCATTCCCAGTCCGGCCTCCCACTACGTGGATGAATTTCGGCATGTTCTGATGCCCTTTGTCGTGTTCCTTAGCGTCCTCGCTTTGACCGTCCACATGTGGAACAAATACGTCGCCCCGTCGAACATCATCGGCGAGGTCGAGATGGTCCGGGCCGGTGTCTCCGTCATTGAGCCCGGCAAAATCGTGAACCTGAACGTGGACATATTCCAACGGGTCACCAACGGCCAGGTGCTTGGTTCCGTGCAGATCGCCGACGAGGATACCATCAAGGCCCAGATTGCCGCCGCCGCCGCCGACATGGAAACGCTGCGTTCCCGCCTGCAGCAGGACCAGGAACAGACCCGCATGGATTACGAGAGCCTCCACCTGAACTGGTTGCAGCGCAAGGTTGATCTCGCCTCCGAACGCGTGAATCTCCAATACAAAGTGAGTGAGTTCGAACGCGTCTCCAAGCTTTACCAGGAGAAGGCCGTCTCCGAATCCGCCTACGACCTGGCCCGCAACGAAAAGGAAGTTGTGCAATCCAAGGTCACCGAGTTGGGCCGTCTGGTGGAGGACACCGAACAAAACTTGGACCGGGTGAAATCCCTGGTCTCGACCAATGACGACAGCCCGAGTTCCCGCGCCATCAACGCCGCCATTGCGGCCAAACAGGTGGAGCTGGAGACGATCAGCGCCCCCAGTGTGCTTCGCGCGCCCATGACCGGGACCATTTCCGCCATCAACCGGCGCACGGGTGAGAAGGTGAACCGGGGGGAGACCATTCTGGTCATCAGCGCCAACCAATCTTCGCGCATTGTGGCCTATGTCCGTCAGCCGTTGAATTACCGGCCCAAACCGGGCGAGGAACTGGCGGTGCGGGCCCGCACCTTTGATCGCGCCATGGCACGGGCGAAGATTTTGCAGGTCGGATCCCAGTTGGAATTGGTCAGCACCAACATGCTCCCGCCCGGCAGCGTCAAGGCGTTTGAGTACGGCCTGCCGATCCTGGTGGAT
>CAIYYI010000025.1 GCA_903930345.1 uncultured Verrucomicrobiota bacterium | reverse complement strand
CGGACGGCGTGGTTTATACGTCCTACCTGTTCGGCAACGGCGCGTTCGCGCGCGGCGTGGGCACCATGGAGTCCAACCCGCTGAAGGGTGGGTTTGGGACCGATGGCGTTGAAATCGCACGGCTGCCGCTGGATAGCGACACGGTGCTGATCAACCGCCGCCGGTACATCCTGCATCCGCGCGGGGTCAAGTTCACCTCGGTCTCGGTGGCTGGGGACTCCCCGACCAACGCGGAGTTGGAGACGCAAACCAACTGGGTGCGCGTTTACGAGGCGAAGAACGTGCGGATCGTGGCGATCGAGCACAACAACTGAGGGCACTGGCGTGCCGGCCAATGCGCTGGCGCGCCGGGGCTACTGACTCAGGGGGCCGGTGGTGGCATCGGCTCCCCTCTTACCAAGAAAGGTTTTCTGTTATGGGCAAAATCATTCCACGGAGTTTTGAGGCGTTGCGGAGCGGCGAACAGATTCAATTGCCGACCTTCACGAACAACGCGGCGGCCATCGCCAAGGGCGTAACCGCGGCCAAGTTCCCCCGGCGGCTCATTTACCTGAGCGCGGGCGGCACGGGCAGTGTGCCGTGCCTGGCCGTGAGCGATGGCAGCACCTGGAGGCAGGTGGCCATCGGGGTTACCGCAATCTGATCAACTGCCGGGCTGTGGTGGCGACGCTGCGGCCCGGCAAACTGACTGAGAATCATGCAAGGACTTTACCCAATCGTGCGCCGGGTGCGGCGACCGCTGATCAGCCCGAACAATGCGACCATCATTGCTCCGGCGGCGGTCAATGCGGCGGAAACGGCGTCTGTGCCTGTGCAGCAGGGCAAGGCGGCGGTGGAAGGTGGCGCGGTGGTGGCCGAGCCTAAGCGCGCGCAGCGCGGCAATTCCGGAGGCGTGAGGGTATGACCGGGAAACCACAATCAGCAGTGGACTGGCAGGCCTGGGTGTGGCAATGGCTGCAAAAACGGCGCCGGGCCCGTCGGGGGGCGGGTCCGGTGCTCCCGGTCGGGCTGAAGATGTGGCTGAATGCGGCGGTGTTGGATCCGTTGCAGACCCAGGAGGGGGTGGCGGTGTGGCCTGATTTGAGCGACAACGACAATGTCGCGGAGCAGGCGAGCGAGTTTATCCGGCCAACTCTTGAGACGGTGAGCTTTGAGGGGATGACGTTCCCGGTGGTGCGGTTCAACTCCACCGACCAGGGGATGACCACTCCGCTGGTGATCCCGACCGATGGGGCGTTTTCGATTTTCATTCTGTGGCGACCGGCGGCGGGTCCGGCGATCACGGCGGCGGTGTCCTCGGGTTCGCGGGATTGGACCATGGGGACGTATAACGGGGACATGATCTGCTATTTCGGCGGGTGGACCGCCGGGGCGACGCTTACGGCGGGGGATGTCCTCCTGCTGGAGGTGCGGTTGACGGTTGGCCAGGATTACAGTTGGGCCTTTCTGAACGGGATCAAGACGGCGGAGATTGGGCCGGGTGCGTCCACGCTGGCACCGCTGCAAATCACGCTGGGGGCGTCTGGCTCTAATGGGTATCCGGCTTGCTGCGATCTGGCAGAGGTGATGGTGTGGGACCGGGTTTTGTCCGATGAGGAGGCCATCGAGGTGCGGGCGTATTTCCAGGGGCGGTACAACTATTTGAAGGAGTGATTTATGGCGCTGGTACTGGTTAAAGAGGACGGAACGGGCAAGGCGGATGCCAATGCCTACGCGGATGCCGCGCAGGGGGACGCCTTTCACGAGGGG
>CAIYYI010000024.1 GCA_903930345.1 uncultured Verrucomicrobiota bacterium | reverse complement strand
CCCTGATCGCAAAGTGCCCCGGCGGAAAACTCCTTCAGGCCAGGCCTATCATTACCAGCGAAACGTTAAGAAAGTCGTCTTTTGACACCACGTTTTCCTTAAGTCAATGGCAGTGGGGTCAATCCCCCGGTCGGCCATTGATTTGGCGGCAAACTCCGACCAGCGTTTCTGATCCCACGGCGAGAAGCTGACCGCCACCGCGCAGTCCACAAACAGGTTGTTATCCAGGATATTGTCTTTGCCGCCATGAATCTGCACGCCGCCGAAACCCTGCGCCCCGCTGGCGGCGCGGTAGAAAACGTTGCCGTAGATGAGCACGCCGGAGATGGCGTCGTCCAGGCGGATGCCGGCCTGGCCGAGATGCGGCTGGCCGCCGGTGCCCCAGCGGGTGCCGATGTGATGCCAGAAATTATGGCGATAGACGTTGCCCCGGAAGGTGGGGTTGCCGAACATGTCGGCCCCGCCCTGGTCATCCGATTCCAGCACCACATGGTCAATCTCGTTCAGTTCCACCAGGTGCTCATCGCCGCCCAGGCGGATGGCGCTGCTGCCGATGTGGTGCATGCGGTTGTGGCTGACACGCTGGCCGACGCCGTCCACGATGACGGCGGGAGTGTAGGTGTGATCAATGCGGGAGAGATCATGGATGTGGCAGTTCTCCACGAAATGCCCGCCGGGCTCCAGGGTCTTGCGCGAGCCGCCGGAGAGCTTCACGCCGCCGCGGCCGAGCGAGTGGATATCGCATGCCAGCAGCCCGTGCGCGCGGCCTCCGGCAATCTCGATGCCGTTGCCCGCCAGGTGACGCACGGTACAGCCCAGAAAGCGGCAGTTTTCCCCCGCCTTCACCAGCACGCCATCCCCCGCGCCCAGTTCCCAGGTGAGGCCCTCAAAGGCCACGTGGGAGACCTCGTCCAGTTGGGCCATGGGTCCGGCGAAGTTGGAGAATTCCACCACTGAGCCGGCGGGTGGTTTCGAGGGGTAGAAATAGAGGATGGCGGTGTCGTGGTCCAGGTACCACTCGCCGGGCTGATCCAGTTCGCAGAGCAGGTTGAGCGCGTAGTACGGGGCGCCCTTGCGATAGCCATAGCTGTGGAACGGCGGGGCCAGGGTGATGTGGTGCTGGGCGGGATCAATGGCGGCCACGCGCTCATAGGAGTCCGCCCAGTCCCAGAACCAATAGCCGTAGAGGAGGATGATTTTCTCGGCCGCCCAGCGGGCCGGGCGCTCGCCCTCGTACACGAACACGCCGGATTTGTTGCCGGAGCGGTCATAGCCCTTGAGGTCATTGGTGCCCACCACATTGGCGGTCTCCACAAAGCCCTGGTTGGGCCAGCGGGCCAGTTGTTGGGCCTGGCCGTCAATGAAAAGCTCATGGGCCGGATGGGTTTTGAAGCCGAGGCCGCTGGAGAAACCGCCCAGGCGCAGCGGAATGAGGTTGGTGACCCCGTGCGCCCTGAGGTTGGTCTGCCACACGGCGCCGCGTGATTCCACCGGCAGACGGTTCAGAATGGCCGGGTCGCTCACCCGCTCGAAGCGCGTGAGCCGGACGCCGCCACGCAGCAGGGGTTTCTCCCCGGGATACGCCGTGTAACGGATCGGGGCGTTGCTGGTGCCGGAATCGCCCGTCTCCAAACGAAACGTCTTTGTCACCGGATGGATCCCGCCGCGCACGAGCACCTGCACTCCGCCCGCTGGCAGACCGGCAGTGGATTTGAGCTGGCGGATCGCCTCGCGCGCCCGTTCCAGCGTGGCGAACGGCCGGGCCACGGTGCCCGGGGCGGCATCCGATCCCTGCGGGGCCACCGCGAAAACCCGGCCCGGTTTGGGCCATTTGAGCGGCGGGGTGCGGGAGGTTAGCGGATCACGGGCGGGCAGGCCACGCTCTGTCCGGGCCATCTCCGCGAGCCGTTCCATCGCCTCCTGCCGCTGGTGTGCCGGCGCATTGGTCAGGCGGGCCAGGTTTTCCAGCTCAGCCCGGGCAGCCGGGAGGTTTTTCTCAAGTTCGTACGTGCGGGCCAGACCCAGCCGGGCCGAGGTGAGGAGCGGGGCCGACAGTTCCGGCGCGGAGGCCACGGCCTGGTATTCGGCCTGCGCGGCCGCCAGTTTTCCATCGCCCATCAGCCGATGGCCCAGGGAGAGGCGGGCGGCGGAACGTTCCAGTTGGGTCAGGCTGGCATTGGTGAGCACGCGGGTGAGCAGCCGGGGCGGCAGCGCGCCCGCCTGTCCCATCCGCACCAGGTCGGTGGCGTGGCCAAATGCATCCTGCGCCAGTCGGGTGGGAACGCCGGGCAGATCGAGCAGCTCATCCAGAGCCTGTCCGGCAGACTCGTGGCGGTTTTGTTGCAGCGCCAAGTTGGCCGTCTGCAGCCGTGCGTGGGCTGTCAGCTCCGGGGTGAGGCCCGGCAGGCGGGCGGCGGCTCGCCATTCGGATTCGGCCAGCGTGCGATTGGTCTGGGCCAGGGCGCGTCCGGCCGCGCGCACGTGCGCGGCCAATTGCGGCGGCAAGGCAGGGGCGTCCAGCGCCAGGCGAAGCACTTCCTCCTCCGGCAGGGCCCGGCTGAAAACCGCGACCGAGTCCACCGCCAGCAGCACCGAGCCCATGCCGGCATTGGCGTAGCCGATGCGAAACATGCCATCCGCTGGGGGAGTATAATCGCCGCTGTAGCGGGCCTGGCCGGACAGGGCGGCATCCACATACACGCGCATCTCCGCGCCATCCCAGGTGGCGGCCACATGGTGCCAGACCCCCTCGGGCAGCGGCTGGGCCGAGAGGTTGAATGCGCTGCTCGGCTTGGGGCGGCCCAGGGAGAAATTCAAATCCCGGCGCGGATAACTGACCGTGAGCCGCCAGCCGCTCCAATACCCGTCCCCGGCGGAGAACAGCGTGCCGCTTTGGCTGCCGCCGTTGCCGGTCTGGGAGCCAGGGCCATCCAGCCTCACCCAGCCGGCGACCGAAAAAGAGCGGTTGGTGACAGTGAAGGCGCGCGCCTGCAACGGCCGGGCATCCAGGTGCACCGCCAGCCGGTCCGGCAAATGGCCGGTGCCGACCTGAAAGTCCCGGGCAGGCAGGTCGGTCTTGCAGGTCAGGCTGTCCGGGGAGCCGGTGCGGTCGGGGATGGGCGCGGCTGGGGAGTGGGGGGCGGCGAAGTCATAGTAGCGCACCAAGCCCGGCTCGCGCAGCAACTGGGCCGAAAAGTCAGCGGCAGCGGCCGGGGAGGGCACAGGGCAGGCGGCGGCAATCAGGGCGGCCAGGAACGGCCAGCGTGCGCGAAGAGAGATCATGCCCCATGCTGCCCAAAGGCAGCCTTGCCGCGCCAGCGAAAAGTCATTGGTGCCATTTTGTGTTTTCAGTGCTATAGGTGGGCAGTGGTCGGGTGCGGGAGGCGGGCCGGAGTTTCAGAAGGGCAAAACCGTCCGCATCATTGGAACTGAAGAAGCCTCATGAGATCCAACTGTCCAGCTCCAGCAGGGGGTGCTCCCTGGGACAGAAGAGGGTGGCCCCACCGCTCGCGGCCAGGCCACTGCCCGAACTCCACCGGTTTGTTTTGAGTTCGTCGGGCTGGTACCGGGCACCACACTTGGGACAGACCAGCCAGGCAAACTCTGCCCGATGCAGGAGTTGCCAGGCAGCCGGAGTGACGATGTCCGGCGGCTCCTTTTTCCAGACAATGGTTTCCTCATCCCCATCCGCAGCCTCCTCCAGCCAGCGCAATTGGGCGAGGCACTCCCTGGCATCCTGTTCGGACATGGGCGGGCCAGGGGGTGTCTGGTTTCCGCTGATCCACTTGTCAGTGGCCCGCCGCACTTTTTCCAGCAGCGGATGCATTGGAAACCAGACCATGACCGGACCAAAATCCTCCCGCTCGTAACTACCGGACCACCCGCCCTCGCCCCGCCGGAAATAGAGGAGCACATGCTGGGGACGATCAACCCGATCCCCGCCCTGCCGCCGGAGCACAGAGGTGCTGCGGGGCTCGCTGGGCGCGTCGCAGATCCGCACCTCGGTTCCTTCAGGGATGAGGTCAAAGGAGATCAGATTGCGCAAGCTGATTTCCGTCGCCAATCCGGCATAGTGGAAGGCCTCAATGGGTGCCCGAATGACGATGCCATCCGGGCGATGCAGCTCGACGAAGTCACCCAGGCGAAGTTCGCCCTCCCCCCACTTGCCCGGGGTCAACCGCAGGCTGTCATCGGACTCATCCCTCGTGACCCTGGCGACTCTGAACAGCAGGTTCCCCATGGGTGGTTTTAATGCCGGTGTGCAGTCGCCGCCGGTTCTGGTTGCTGTTTCGTTCAAGGCTGCGCGGACCGCCGAACGGAGCCGCACGGTTCAAAACTCCAGTGCCACCCGCACGACCAATCCGCCCAGGACCTCCCCGGTGCGCAGATCCTTGCGCGGGGTGGCGGGGTGGGCGTTATGGCAATCCGCGCAGGCGGGCACGGTGGCGCGGTCGGCATAGACGGCGGTGAAGTAGCGGCGTCCCCCGAGGGTTTCGTTGGTGTAAAAGCTGGTCTCAGGGTGTTTGAGCACGAACTCCAGGCCGGCCTTCTCCACCGGGGTCTCCGGACGGTTGCGCGGATCCAGCGGTTGCAGGGCGCGCAGCACATAGGAGAACTCCGCCCCCTCCCGCTGCACCGCGTGGGACTCCAGGCGCAGCATCTCGGAGGGCAGGGGCAGGCCTTTGCGCTGCTGCCAATCGGGGACGCAGGGTAGCACTTTCTCCTCGGCGGAGAGGCGTTGCACCAGGCGGGCATAGACCAGCCGGTTGGCCGCCACCACCGCCCGCACGGAATCGGCCAGGTCGCGCGGCTTGAACGTCATCTGCGGCACCGCCCGGCTTTTGGCCGGGGCCGGTTTGGCCTCGCCGCCGCGCACCCAGAAGACGCCCGCCAGGGTCAAAGCCAGGGTCGCCGCTCCCGCCATCATCAATCGTTTCATAGTCAGATCCATTCGCGTGCCTGTTGCCAGCGATCCTGCCACAAACACTCTGCCAGTTCAATGGTGGCCGCGCACAAATTCCCGACCGTCATGGCAACCCAGCTCCCAGGTGACCAGCCGCCGGCCAAAGGCATCGAAAGCCAGCGGCCCGGTGGCTCCCGGCAACGGTTGGCGCGGGGGGAAAACCGGCGGGTTTGGCTCCTCTTCGCGTCGGGCCACCAGCAGCAGCCCGACCGCATCGCAGGCCAGTGCGGTAGTCTGGTCCGGTACGCCCGATTGGGTTTTGGCCCACTCTTGCTGCAGGGCGCGAGCCGCCGGCACGTCAGCCTCGCGCAGCGCTGGCAACGGCATCCAGACCGGAGCGCAGGCGGCGGTCAATTGACGGGATTGCCAGAGGCGGCCCGACCCGGCCAGCACGCCGGTGAATCCGGCCCGGCGCAGCGCCAGTCCGCAGCGCCCCGCCGCCGCCGGTTCCAGCCAGAGCAGAATCGCGTCCGGGCGCGCGGCGAGGGTGGCTTGCACCACGGTGGCGAGATTGCTCCCGGCCCCTTCCCAAGTGGTTTCGGCAAAGCAGGCCTGTTTTTCCGCCTGCAGGCCGGCACGCAAATCCTTGAGCGCCTCGCGTCCGGGCCGTGCGCCGGGCACCACCAGCGCCCAGCGCACCAGGTTGGAGCCGAGCACCGCAGGCAGATCCCGGCAGAGCGCCCGCGCCTCGGCCACGGTATCGGGCACCACCTGCGCCACCCAGGGAACCCCCGCGCCGGAAATGGAGGTGTCGCCGCAGAGGGTCACGGCGGGGATGGCCGTCCGGCCGGAAACCTGCATGGCGAGGTGCGACCCGGCTCCTCCGGGGGGCAGGATCAATCCGGCGGCCTCGTCATCCAGCACCAGGCGGGCGGTCTCGGAGCCGTCATCGCCCCACTGTCCGGGGCGGCCGCGCACGATGAGTTGCACCAGACGGCCCGGCAGCCGGTTGGCCATCGCCACCCCGAGTTCCGCGCCGCGCCGCAGGCTGGCCGCCTCCGCCTCCTCGGGCGGCAGCACCAGGCCGATCACCAGGGGATCTGCGGCGGACAAGCCGGTCACCAGCGCCATCAAACTGACGATCCAACAGGCGAATGGGGCACCGTGGCTCACGGCTGGGTCAAACGCGCGGCAGCTTTGGGCGGGGCGGGGGCGGGTTCGAAATGCCAGGCCCCCTGCTGATGGCGCGCGGTGACCACCGGGGCAATGTTGTCCGAACGCCCGTCAAAGATCATCGGCCCGGTGACCCCCTGCCAGCGGTCCAGCGCGGTGAGGTAATCGCGGATGCGGTAACGGTTGGGGCCGACGCGGTTGACGGCCTCGATCATGAGTTGCGCGCCATCGTAGCCGTAGCCCGCGTAGATGTCCGGTTTTTGGCCATACTTCTTTTGGTAACGGGCGGCGAAATCAACCCAGGGCTGGTCCTGCCGCTGCGGATCAAAAAAGTAGGTGATGGTGGTGCCCGCCGCAGCCTCCCCGGCGGTCTGGGCAAAGGAGGGTTCCATGAGGCGGTCAAAGCCGAAAAACTGGGCGGTGATGCCGGCCTTGCGGAACTCCGCCGCCGCGCGGCCGATATCCTCCGGCTGGCCGTAGAACAGCACGGCATCCGGCTCGGCCCCCTTGATGGCGGCGAGCTGGGCGGAGAGGTCATGGCTGCCGGCCTTGTAGAGTAGGTGCTGCACGGGCGGGAAGCCGAGGCGGCGGATGTAATTGACGAAATGCATGACGCCCACGCGGCCCGGGCGGCTGCTCTCGCGGAGCACGGCGATGCGTTTGCACCCGCGCTGGCGCACGACGATATCGGCCAGGCGCATGCACTGCTGGCGGTCATCGGGGAAGACGCGCAGGAGCCACGGGATCTGGGTTTCGGTCAGCGTGGGATCGGGATCGGAGGTGTTGATGATGAAGGTTTCCAGCTTCAATGTGGCCCTCAACGCCACGTGGGTGGCGTCGCCATCCACCGTGCCGAGGAAGCCGAGCACCTCGTTGTCCGCGAAATCCACCGTGATATTGGCGGCGCTGCCCCACTGGGGCGCATCCTCCCGGTAGATGATTTCGAAAGGCAATTCGCCGGGTTTGCGGGTGGCGTTGGCTTCCGCAAAGGCCAAATCCACCCCCTGGCGCGTGCGGAGGCCGCGCGCGCCCTCGGCCCCATAGGCGGCCGGGCTGAGCAGGCCCACCCGCAGGGTTTTCAGATCGGTTGGATCGGGGTAATTCTGACCGGGCCCGCGGAAGGGGGTGCGGGTGGTCCAGTAGCGGTAATTGGCCTCCACGTTGCGGAAGGGCACCATTTCCGCCGGGGTGTTGGCGTAATACGGGTACTGGTCCTGATAGGCAGGATCATTGGTGCCGCGCGCAGCTTTTATTTGCTCGGGAGTGAGCGGGATG
>CAIYYI010000023.1 GCA_903930345.1 uncultured Verrucomicrobiota bacterium | reverse complement strand
CCGCACCCCGGCGGAGGCCTGGGCGATGTTGCCCGCCACATCCTTCGTCACCGTGGCCTGCTCCTCAATGGCGGCGGCGATGTTGGAGACAATCGCCCCCACCTCGTTGATCACCCCGGAGATCTTCTCAATGTCGGTGATGGCGCTGCCGGCGGAGTTCTGGACCCCGGCGATCTTGGCCTTGATGTCCTCCGTGGCGGCGGCCGTCTGCCGGGCCAACTCCTTGATCTCATTGGCGACCACGGCGAAGCCCTTGCCGGCCGAGCCGGCCCGGGCCGCCTCGATGGTGGCGTTGAGGGCGAGCAGGTTGGTCTGGGAGGAGATGACCGTGATGGTCTCGGTCACCTTGCCGATGTCCCGGGCGGCCTGCCCGAGCTGCTGCATCAGGGCGGAGATGGTCTGGGCCTGGGCGCTGGCCTGCCCGCTGATGACGCGGGCCTTCTCGGAGTTGGCGGCGATCTCGCCGACGGTGGCGCTCATCTCCTCGGTGGCGCTGGCCACGGAGGCAAGGTTGGTGGCGGCCTGCTCCATGCCGGCGGCGACGGAGGTGGTGTTGGCGCTGGCCTCTTCGGCGGCCGCCGCGACGGTGGCGGATTTGTCGGACATGGATTTCACGCCGGAGGCGGTCTGGCTGGAGACGGCGGAGAGTTCGGTGGCGGAGGAGGCCAGAGTCTGGACCCCGCCAGCGACCTCACGCAGCAACTTGCGGGTGTTGCCGACCATCGAGTGAAAGCCCTGGGCCAGATCGCCCAGCTCGTCGCCCCGTTGCCGAAGCTGTTCCGGCACCTCGATGGAAAAATCTCCCTGGGCGAGGAGGCCCGTGATTTCAACACAATCCCGGATGGGGGTGGTAATGCTTCTGGTGATCAACACCCCGAGCAGGATGGCCAGCCCAAATGCGGAGGCGGCTCCAATGCCCAGTATCCACCGGGCCAGGAGGTAGGAGTTTTCAGCGGAATCATCCTCCTGCTTTACGCGATTTTTCCGGTAGGTCACCAGGTTCTCAATTGCCGGATCAATCTTTTCACGCATGATCTTTTCGCCCGCTGCCACAAACTGATCCATGGCATTGGTGTCCTGCCCCTGGGCTTTGAGCGCCATCTCGGTGACGCGCAGATTGAGGGTTTTGGCACCGTCCACTGCTTCCTCCAATCTGGCCAGCAAGTCTTTGTCTTCCTGGCTTTTGGCCAGGCTTTTCAGGTTTTCCAGCTCCTTGGTGTATGCCTGCCGATGCCTGTCAATGGCGGTTTTGCGCGCCAGTTTGACCGCGTCGTCCTTGGCGGTGACCAGAGCCCAGATCTCCAGGTAGATGGTATCCAAGGTGGAGTCAATCTCCAGGAGCGTTGCCATTTTCTCATTCTGAACCAACGCCACATCCATGGTTTGGTTAAGGGTGGTCAATTGCCACCAGGCGGCGGCAGTGAGCAGGAGCAGCAACGTGGTTACGATGCCAAAACCGAGGGCCAGTCTTTTCCCGGTTCTGAGGTTGTTCAGGTTCATTATGGTTGGTTATGGTTGAGTGTTGGTGGAATGTTTTTGAAGGGTGATTTGGTGTAGCGTTTATTTTTTTTTGGGGAGGCTCACACTTTGAACCGGTCAACGGTGGTCTTGAGCTGCTCGGCCAGCTTGGAAAGTTCGGTGGCGCTGGCCTCCACCTGTTCGCCACCCTGGCGGATGTCACCCACGGCGGCGCTGATCCCCGCGATGTCCTGGGCCATGGAT
>CAIYYI010000022.1 GCA_903930345.1 uncultured Verrucomicrobiota bacterium | reverse complement strand
CTGCTTGCCCAGCGCCAATCGGTCGAAACCGCACGGTGGCCGACCAAATTCACGGCGGGCATGCGCCTGCGTGGCCAACCGGAGACCACCGATTTGGGCACCAGTGGGACGGGAGTTCACGCCCAGTCGCTGCGCTGCGGAGGGGTTGAGCGAACCGGACTTTTCATGCATCCACCGTGGCAGGGAGGCACCGGCTATGCCTATGCCTTGCATAATCCGGTCACCCTGCCCCAGGAGCCCGCCACCACCCTGCGCGCCTGGGTGGGCAAGCAGGATGGCAGCGACCCGGGCGACGGCATCCTGTACCAATTGGCGGTGCTCAACACTCAGCAAGTGACCACCGTGGTGACGCAGATGCTCGTGACCCAGCACGAATGGCGCCCTCTGGAGGCGGACCTGTCGCCCTGGCGCGGCCAGACCATCCGGGTGAAGCTGGTGGCGGATCCGGGTCCGAAAAACAATTCCAGCGGCGATTGGGCCGCCTGGGCGGATTTGCGGCTGGAAGCCGCCCAACCGGGCTGGACATATTCCCTGGTCCAAAACCCGCAGGACATCGAACGGCTGCGCCGCAAACCGGGCCCGTACCCGGTGTCAGGGCTCACTGTGGCAGAGGTGCGCGCGGCGCGCGCCGGCTGGTTGCGCTATGATGGTCGGGGGCTTGAAGGCGGCGGCCAGTACGCCACCCAGGCGGTACTCAACGGCGTCCGTCTCGGGACAATGAGCCCGGCTCACGGGAACGAGGAAAAGCGGGAAGCCACCCGCAACGTCGGCGTCAAGCTCACTCCGGACGCCCTCCGTTCACTGGGGCGGCGCAACCGGGTGACCATTGAGAATCCCAGCCAGGACAATTTCGCGGTCGGCCGTTTCTGGCTGGAATTGGAATTGGCCGATGGCCGCCGGTGCTCCTCGGAGATCAGCACTGCCTGGTACACCCAGCCACCCGGCTGGCCGCCTGGCGAGGGCATCGGCGTGCCCTTCAGCCAGGATGTGAGCGTGGATGTTTGGATGGAGGCCCGGCCTTAAGCTCACCCGATCTGCGGACGCGTCCAGGGGGCGCGGTAGGCGCGGGCCAGTTTCTGCGTCGCCTCGGGATCGCCCACGACCACGCGTTTTCTGGGATCGTACACCAGCGGCCGACCACCCAACTGCATGGAAAGATTGGCCAGAATGCAGCTTGCGGTGGAGATGTGCCCCTCCTCAATGTCCGCCACCGGGCGGCTCTTCTGCCCGATCGCCTTCAGAAAATCGAGCATGTGGGCGCGGGTGGCCGGGGCCGCGTGCAGTTCAATATCCTTTTCCGTGACATCCTCCGGGTATTTCTCCCGCTCCGAGAGGCAATCCTTGTGGATCGGCTCCCCCTTGCCCTGGGGGATGTAATCGTAGCTGGTGACGCTGGCTTTCAGGGTGCCCTTTTCGCCGTACAGGGTCATCGCCCAGGGGTATTTCGGGTCAGGCGGCGTGCCCCAGGAGCGGTGCTGCCACACGATGTTGAGGTCATCATACTCAAAGGTGGCCGTCTGGGTGTCTGAGATGTTGGACTTGCCCTCTTTCTGCACAAAAATACCCCCGGTGGAGGAGATGCGCCGGGGCCAGCCCAGCCCGAGCATCCAGCGGGCGGTGTCGAGCATGTGCACACACATATCGCCCATGATGCCGTTGCCGTACTCGTTGAACGTCCGCCACCAGCGCTTGTGCGGGATCATGTCATAGGGCCGCAGCGGCGCCGGGCCGGTCCACATCTCGTAGTCCAGATGATCCGGCACCGGACAGACGGCCGGATTGCCGTTGGCGCGCATGTGGTAGTAGCAGCAGACATCCACCTGGGCCACTTTGCCCAACATCCCGGCCTTCACGATGTTCTGCCTGGCCTCGACCAGGTGCGGGGTGCTTTTGCGCTGGGTGCCAACCTGCACGACCTTGTTGTGGGCGCGCGCAAAGGCCACCATGGCCTCCCCTTCATGAACATCCACGCTGATGGGCTTTTGGACGTACACATGCGCCCCGGCCTCGACCGCCGCGATCATCTGCAACGCATGCCAGTGGTCCGGCGAACCGATCAGCACGATGTCCAAATCCCGCTCTTTCAGCATTTGCCGGTAATCGCCGTACGTGCGCGGGGTCTTGCCGGATTTCTGGCGCTGGCTGACCAGCCTAGCGGCCTCGGCCACCATCTGCTTGTCAGGATCGCACAGGGAAACCACCTCCACAGGGGCCACCTGGATGAGGCGGAACAGATCGCTCTTGCCGTACCAGCCGGTCCCGATGAGACCGACCCGCCACGGTTTGGCCTCCGCCGCAGCGGAAAAATACCCGGTGCCAGCCAGGGAGGAAAGCACCAGCCCGGCGGACGTGGTGCGCAGAAAGTGGCGTCGATTCATAGGCATGCTTGTGTGCTGTGGTTCTTGGCGGCCAATCTACCCAACCGTCCGGCGCTTGTCCATCCCCACCGCAGATTGACAGGCAAAAAACCGGGTGGCGGGCGGCTTATGCGGGCAGGTCCACCCACTGGCGCAAGGCGGCGGATTGCACAGCGGCATCCATGACCTGCTGAACGGCCGCCCCCTCGTGGAAATCGGGCACGCACGGCCGCCGACTGCGGATGGCATCAATGAATTCAAACACCTGGTCGTAGCGGAACGTCACCAGGGGGTCGCCCTCGTCCGGGTTGCGCGGCGAACCGGGCCAGGTCCAGAACTCGCGCGGGACAGGAATGGTCGCCAGGCCAGCCCCCCCCACCCGGCCGTATTGCAGTTGATCCCACTGGCCGGTGATGAAGACAAACGACCCTTCCGCGCCGTTAATCTCGACATAATCCAGGCTACGCCAGCTTTCGTTGCGACCGCTGGCCAGCTTGCTGCTCTCCAGCACCCCGGAGGCGCCGTTGGCAAACTCGGCCAGGATGGCCACCCAGTCATCCAAATCGCTGGGCTGGCCCCCGCGTTCATGGACGAGGATTTTGGTGTTGGCCACCAGGCGGCTGATGGGGCCGACCAGATGGTGGGCAAAATTGATCCGGTGGCTGAGCATGTCGCCCAGCTCACCGGTGCCGGCGAGCTTTTTAACCTGGCGCCAGCCCAGCGGACGCGCGCCCCAATCCTGCAAGCGGCAGGAGCGGTAATGATACGGCTGCCCCAGATCGCCCCGCCGGATGAGGTGCCCCAGGTAGCGCATGGCCGGCACGAACCGATAGGTGAACGCGGTCATGTGGCAAATCCCGGCCCGGGCGGCGGCCTCCGCCATGGCCCGCGCCTCGGCATGGTTTAGCGCGATGGGCTTTTCGCAGAGCACATGCTTGCCGGCGGCAATCACGGCAAGGGCAATCGCGGCATGGGTGAAGTTGGGGGTGGCGATGATGACGGCATCCACATCGTCGCGCCGGACTATTTCCTCAAAGCTAGTGGAAACAATGGTTACCCCGGTCTGGGCGCGGGCGCGCTCCAGCACCTCAGCGTTAGTATCGCACAGCGCCACCAGCCTGGCTTCCGGAACCAGGGCCAGGCCAGGGAGGTGATTTTGCAGCGTAATGCCGCCGCAACCAATGATAGCCAGTCGAATGACACTCATGCTCGTAATGTCCCGCCATCCTAAACGGGTCCGGGCGGACTTGAAACCTGGAAATTCACGTAACAATCGGGCCGGTTGCCACGTCCTATCCGATGATGCGAAAGGTATTGGCAAATGCCACCCCGGTTCTGCTCCTGCTGCTCTGGTTGAGCATGCTCAACCCGATGACGGCGGCCGAGCCCGTGGCTTTGGCCGGCAAGTTTTCCGTGGAAACCACCCGCGTGGAATGGCAGGATGCGACGCGAAAGCGGACGGTCCCGGCCAAAATCTACTATCCGCGCAACGTCAAGGGCTCCTTCCCCCTGATCGTGTTTTCGCACGGGCTGGGCGGCAGCCGGGACGGCTACGAATATGTGGGGCGGCATTGGGCGAGCCACGGTTTTTTGTGTGTGCACCTGCAACATCCGGGCAGCGACAGCGGCGTCTGGCGGGGCCAGAGCCAGGCCATGGGAGCCATGCGCGCCGCAGCGGCCGACCCGCGCAATGCTTTGGACCGCGCCAAGGATGTCACGCTGGGCATCACCGAGGTGTTTCACCTGAATGAGCGGGAGGGACCGCTCAAGGGTTTGGTGGACACCAACCAGGTTGGCATGGCCGGGCACTCCTTCGGCAGCCACACCACAGTGACGGTCGTGGGCCAGGAATTGGGCTTCCTCGGCACCCGGCACCGGGATCCACGCATCAAGGCGGCCATTGCCATGAGTTCCCCCGTGCCCGCGCGCATCACCGAACGCAGCTACCGGGGGATCCAGGTGCCGATCTATCACCTGACGGGCACCAAGGATGACAGCCCGATCGGCAACACCCCGCCCGAGCAACGGCGAATTCCTTTTGACCGCATCCAGGGGAATGACCAATACCTGCTGACGCTCAACGGGGGCGATCACATGGTCTTTTCCGGTTACAGCGGCACCAAGGGGGCCAGGGAAAATGACGCGCTTTTCCATGACCTCATCCTCGCCAGCACCACCGCCTTCTGGCAGGCCTACCTGAAAAATGAGGCCAAGCCCCGGAGCTGGCTGCAAGGGGGCGGATTTCAGCAGACGCTGGGCACCAACGGAGTCTGGGAGCAGAAAATCAAAAAGCCGTAGCCGGTCAGAAACCGCCGGTCGGCTGGAAGTCCTTCACATCAAGCGTGCCGGCTTTGGACGTTTTCAACTGGCCGGACTTGCCGTTGAGGCGGGCATACAAAACGCTGTCCAGCCGGTACACCACGCGTTGCTGCTCCACGATGTCCCGCACCAGGCGCGCGACGGACAGGTTCTGCAAGTGCACCGTGACCGTCTGGGTGCCTTCAGAGAGCCGCCCGATGGAGGTGGACTCATTGCTGACCCCGCTGCCCACATAAATCCCATTCAGGTAGATCTTGTGGACACCCCCTTCCAGGCTGATGTCCTGGGGCAACTGGTTTTGCACCCGGATGACAAACTTGCCGGTGGTCTCCAGCACGGTGGCGTTGCTGAAGCCCAGATTGACCAGGCTCACCTCCACCCCTTCGCTGAGTTTTCCGGTGACGCAGGAACAGAGCAGCAGCACCAGCGCGGAAACCGCGCCCCAGCAGAAAGCGGATCTTTTCATGGCGGGAGACAAGATGTGGCGGGGCGATTCCCGCCGGCTCAGCCAATCTTCTCGTACAGCAAAATCTGGGGCGGTTCGGCCAGCAGACCGCCGGCCTTGGCCAGAAAGGCCTGGAGGTGCGGCCGGGCCAGATGGTCATCCAGGTGCTGCTTGCTGGTCCAGTTCTCATGGAAGCAGAAGGCGGCGGGATTCTGGGGATCAACGTGCAAATCGTAATTCAGGCAGCCGGGCTCCTTATGGGTGATCGGAACCAGGGCCAGGAGTTCCTGGCGCAGGTCGGCTTCCTTGCCCGGCTTGGCCCTCATCAGGGCCACCACAGTGACAGCTTTCGCGCTCATGCAGGGATCATCGCCAGACCCGGGGCGGCTGGCAATGAAAAAGCCCGCCACAAAACCCATCTGGGCGCATGACAAAATTCTGGGTTCAGGCCGCCAATGGGAGGGTGTCGTTGCGGGCAGCGTGTTGGTTGAGCCTGTATTTCCAGAACTCAGCGAGGCGGTG
>CAIYYI010000021.1 GCA_903930345.1 uncultured Verrucomicrobiota bacterium | reverse complement strand
GGTTATTGCAGCAATCTGACGCAACTCTTCTTTGCGGGCGACGCCCCCAGTGTTGGTATGAATTCCTTCGAGGGGAGCAGCCAGGTAAGGGTTTATCACATTCCCGGGACCACAGGCTGGGGCACCAATTTCTGCAATCAACCAACTGTCCACTGGTTGTTGCCCACCCCGGTGTGAGGTGGCCCCCGAAAATCGGGCCAGTGGCTAAGCTATGATTGAGGTGTGCGCGGAAGGGGTGTAACCCCCCAACCCCAACACACACCATGAAAGCAAAACGAAAGCGACACGATCCCGCATACAAGGCCTGCGTGGCCCTGGAAGCCCTCAAAGGCAGCAAGACCCTCCCGGAAATCGCCCGGGAGTTCGACCTCCACCCGGCGCAGGTCGCGGCGTGGAAGAAAATCATGACCGCGGGGGCCGCCGGCGTCTTCGGTCCCGGCCCGCGGGGCGGTATGGAAGCCGCCGCCCTCCAGCGCGAGCGCGACGAACTGCACGCCAAGATCGGCCAACTCGTCGTGGAGGTCGACTTCCTGCGAAAAAAGTCCCAACCGCTCGGCCTGTGAGTGAACGGGCCGGGCTGGTGGAGAAAGACCACCCCAAGATCAGCGTGAGAAGACAATGCGAACTGCTCGGCGTGGCCCGCTCCACGGTGGACTACGTGCCGGTGGCCGAGGATCCGGAGGATCTCTGTATCAAACGGCTGTTGGACGTGATTTACCTGAAGGATCCCTGCCTGGGGGCCCGCCGGTTGGTGACGATTCTGGAGCGCGACCACGGCCTCAAGGTCAACCGCAAGCGGCTCCAGCGGTTGCGCCACGAGATCGGCCACGAGGCCATCTGGTGCCGGCCGCGCACGAGCATTCCCGACGCGGGGCACCGCAAATACCCCTATTTGCTGCGGCATCTGGCCATCACGCGGCCCGATCAGGTCTGGTGCGCCGACCTCCCCTATGTGCCTATGCCCGCAGGCCACGCCTTCCTGTGCGCCGTAATGGACTGGCACACACGCAAGGTGCTCGGCTGGGCGCTGTCCAATACTATGGACACGGGGCTTTGTCTCGAGGCCTTGGAACAGGCGTTGGAAACCACCGGGCGGGGGCCCGGAATCTTCAACCCCGACCAGGGGAGCCAGTTCCCCGCGGCGGAGTGGACCGGCCGGCTCACCGAGTTGGGAGTGGAAATCAGCATGGACGGGCGGGGCCGCTGGCTGGACAACGTCTTCATCGAGCGGCTCTGGCGCAGCGTCAAATACGAGCGGATCTATCTCTTCGAGCATGGCAATTTGCCGGCTCTGCGGGCCAGCCTGGCCGTCTGGTTCGACCTCTACAACGACTGGCGCCCCCACCAGACTCTCGGCAACCTCACCCCCTCACAGGCCTATGGAACCGACCCAGGTGCCACCTAGCCTAACTTTCGATACCGGGGGGAGTTTCCCTGGGCGGTCTGCGGATTTCCTCGATTTTTCGCAGGCGGATCCCCAAAGGTCTTCACTACATTTCTTGCGTCGCGATCACATCGTCAGCTTCTTCTCGGCGCTCAGGCGCGGTGGCGATTGCTCCGGCAGTTTGAGCTTCAGTTGCCCCAACACCAACGCCACGGCCTTCGCCGGTTGCGTGTGGCGGCTGAGCATCAGCCAGCGCCCGTCGGTCGTCGGCAATTCCTAATGCCTCTCGAGAATTCGGCCTCATAGCAGTTGGAAATGGAGGGGTCCCTCAAGGGATTGCGGGTCCAGCATCCGGGGCCAGCCGGAGACGGGTTGCCGCACGGCGCG
>CAIYYI010000020.1 GCA_903930345.1 uncultured Verrucomicrobiota bacterium | reverse complement strand
TGCCCGGCAACATCGCCGGGCGGATAATGGGACTGCATGGCAGCCGGCGGGCAACAGCGAATCGCGCCGCGTCCATTGCCTGGAGGGGGTGGAGGCAATGGCCGAGTACAATGAATAGGAATGCTAGTTTGGCGTGCATGGCAGCGGAGAAATATGCCTAACGAACTTGACGTTAGTATTTTTTGAATTGGGTGTCAAACGCTTGGTTCAGGGCCAACCACGACTGTGGGCTGTATTCTGTTCGCCAGATCAACAGCGGAGACAGCGCCTTCATGGTCCAGGTGGTTCCACGCCACTCAAGCAAGCGGCCGTGGCCACCCTGGCTGGGTTACGACGCTCACTTTTCACATTTTGTTAGGCTCGATACCCTCCCGACAATAGGCGATAATTTCACGGCGGCTTCGAACGTGAAGTTTCTCATAGATGCGCCGGACGTAGGTGGCAACGGTATTGCTGGTAATGCCCAATTCACCAGCAATCTCCTTGTAGGATAGGCCGCGCACCAGGAATTTAAGGACCTGCTGCTCCCTCGGCCCCAGCCGGGTATCTTCCACGGCAGCGCCGGATGCGGGCGAAACCGGTTCACGGCGGAAGAAGTCGACAACCTCACGCGCGATGCCCGGACTCATCGGGACCCCACCTGACCGAATTTCGCGGATTGCTTCAAGCAGCTTCTTTGGCATCACCGGCTTGACCAGGTAGCCATGAGCGCCGGCGGTCAGCGCTTGGAAGATCGTGTCCGGATCCTGGTACACGGTCAGCATGATGATCTCCGCGCCGGGTAATTGCGGGGAGATTCGGGCAACGCATTCCACGCCGCTGACATCCGGGAGGTTGATGTCCATGAGAATCACATCCGGCTGAAGCCCAGGCAACCCACTCAGCGCGGCGACTCCGTCCGCAAAGGCCCCGACGCACTGGCAGTCTTTGGCGGTGGCGAGCACCTCAGCCACTACTTTGCGGATGCGCAGGTCATCCTCGACGATGGCCACTTTAATCATGGGTAACTCCTGGTTGGCGATGAGTCTTCGTCCGCCAGCGGCACGCTGAACGTGACGCGGGTGCCGCCCTCGGGGCGACTGGTTATTTCAAACATGCCCCCGATGTCTTCCATGCGCCGGCGCATGTTGGCCAACCCTTCATGCGTGCCAGGGGCAGAGGTTTGTGCGGGCGCGAGACCGCAGCCGTTGTCTTCAACCGCGATGCGCAAGCTGGAGTTCACAGCGCGGATTTCCAGGCGGACCAATCCGGCCCGGGCGTGCTTGACGGCGTTGTTCAGCGCCTCGCGCACGGCCAGGAACAGATAGTGCCTGGCTTTGCCAGCCAGCGCCGTCGAAGGCATGACTTCGGGGATGTCAAAACGCACCTTCAGTCCGGCGGCGTCGAGAAACTGCGCGGTGCACTGCGTCAGGTAATTGACGAACCGTTTCACGGTGTCGTTGGCGGGATTGATGGCCCAGACAATCTCGTCAACGCTGCGCGCGAGTTCGGTGGCCGATTGGCGGATGCGCTCCACGCGGAGCCGGGTGTCGGCAGTTGGCCCTTGCGCCAGGTCGTGGTGGACCCAATCGCTCTGCATGGCAATCTCGGTCAAACCCGCGCCGATGTTATCATGCAAGTCGCGGGCGATGCGGGCGCGCTCGCGTTCCATGGCCTGCGCTTGCTCCAGCACCGCGAGCTGGCGCTGCATCCTCCGCTGAACGGCGACGCGGCCAAGCCAGGCAGCACCTGCGGCAGCCAAGGCGCCGACCACGAGCCAGAACTCCCAGCGCTGATACAGGGGGGCAGCCACGACCAAAGGGAGCGACACCTCCTGACCGGACAACTCGCCATTCGCCTTGGCTGCCGCCACGCGAAACCAGTAGCGGCCGGGTTTCAGCCGGGAGTACTCCGCCTGTCCGGCACCGCTACCCCCGATGCTGTGAGCCGTCTTCCACTCCAGGGTCAAACGGTTGCTCGGCGAAACAGGAATGAAGGTGTTCAAGGCCCAGTTGCCAAAAAACAACGGGCTGTCGTCCTGGATGGCCAGGATGGGATGCGGAGCGGGCGTGGGCCGCTTCAGCAAGACGGCTAGTTCCGCACGCGAACCTTCGCGCACCCAATTGAGCGGGGAGCCCAGCGGATGCGCCAGGTCTGTCCCCAGGGTAACGCTCAAATCATGTACCTTAGGCGCTTTACCCGGTGACTGCTCGACCAGCAGACGCACGGCATCCACCCCAAACATGCCGATGCCTGCGTCGCTGCCGTGGGAGAGGAAGGAGATTCTGGCCGAAGCCGTGCGGGCGGGAGCAGTGGCGGTTCCAACGCGGGTTACGAAATCCGAAGGCTCAATGCTTCCCCGCCAGCCCGGGGTTTCGCCTGTCAGATAGAACTCGCTGCTGCCGACCACTTGACCGCTGCGATCACGGAAGTAGATTATCGCACGCATCTTTACCGGCAGGTCCTGCCAGTCAGCGTCGTAGCCTTCCAGCTTGTAGCGCAGGCGCGCGGTGGGCTTGCCATCGGTATTGGCCTCGGTGAAGTGAAAACGGACCGATTGGACAGTAGAGTGGATGGTAAGCGGCGCGGGATTCCGGGTGTCACCCGCGGAAAGATCCCAAATGCGGGCATCGGCCTGGACCTGTGTCAACCGGACATCGGCCAAACCGCCCACGCTGAGCAAAAAAAGTCCGCAGGCCAGCAAACCCAAAGTCAGCTTTGTTTTGAACGGTGCGTTTCGCATCACGGCGAGTACTTTGCGGCAGCGAGAATACCCACTCACGGCGGCGCCGACAATGACCAACGCCGGACAACCGTGTCACAATTATTGTGACATGACGCCCACCGCAAGTTCCGTCATACTGGCGGCATGAGATTATTGAGTTCCCTAGTCTTGTTGGCGATCGCCTGGAGGATTCAAGGCGGTGGCCTGGCCATGGCGGCACCGGCCGGGGAAACCCGCGCTGCGGGGACAGGGACTCCGCCACCGACTCAATACATTCTGTTCTGCCGTGCTCCCGGTCAGGGCATGTACCAAGGTATTCCTGAAACGCTTGGCCGCAAACAGTTTGAGGAGGTGCTGGCACGGTTCCCAAACCGTCCGGAGGCCCGCCGCCAAACCGGGATCAGCTATATTTTTTCCTGTTTTCGCACCCGGCCGGAAACCACCCTAAAGGCCCTGGCAGTATTCCTGGAGTCAGCGGAGCAAACGGACACGCCAATCCTGGTTCAAATTGACACGGAACACTGGTGGCAAGACCGGCCTGATCTGTGGAACTGGTGGGATCCGGCCAAACCCGGATACAACCCGGCCAACCGGGAAAACGTGGAGTGGACCGGCTGGTCGCCCGATAACGCCATCAAGATCGCCTGGCGCAATTGGGGACGGCAAATCCGGGTGCTGCCGCCGCCCAACTTTGCCAGCCCCCGTTACACCGAAGCCTGCCGGGCGGAGATCCGGCGATTGGTCCCGATGGTCATGGCCTGGCATGCCCAATTGCCAGCCAACAAGAAGCACCTCTTCATCGGCCTCAAACTGGGCCATGAGACTTCGATTGGCGTGAATGCCTATCATTATCCGGAAGGCAATGCACGATTGGCCAAACCCGCCACGGAAGATCCTGCGGGAAACCTGAAGACCGACGACGTCCTGGCCCGGGGGGTGGCCCAGATCGGCTTTGCCGCTTTGAAAACCTCCGGTATTCGCACCAACGGCGCACCGGCCGAAAGCGAATTGCGCGACGTTTCCCAGCACTATCTGGAAAACCTCTGCCGGGAAGCCGCTCAGATCGGGGTGCCGCGCGACCGTTTATTTGCCCACGGCGCGGGCTGGAAGGAAGGTGAACTGAGCTACGATGTGCCGGTCAACCGCTATGCCTGCCCCGGTTGGAGCTTCTACCAGCATGCGGCTGACCCCGGCAAAGACGTCGGCGTGCAACGGAATCTAGCCCGATCGGACGCCCCCTACTGGGCGGCAACGGAATGGCTGCTCCAAGGCAAGAAGGATGCGACCGCGTGGCAAAGCGCGCTGACCCAGACCCTAGCCGATCCGCGCTGCCGTTATGTCTGCATCTTCAACTGGGAAAGCATCCGGTCCAACAGCATGGCTTGGCAAGGGATCACGCAAACCCTGGCGGCCAGCGAAAAATAATTCGGTCGACCAGGCAAGTCATCCCAGATGAAAACGAAGGCAAGATGGCCTGGCGCGAATACAGAGGTGGACGCTCCGCGATAAGAAACCTGCCCAAACAGGGGAGTCAATAGGTCAGACTGACCGTCTTCACTTCACGATGGTCACATTGTTGAAAGTGGCCCGAGCAAGGCGACGATAATTGCTCTGATTTCCTCCGACCGCCAGGCCAGCCTGAACGGTACTGCCCATCGCGATAGACTGGGGAGTGCCGACGGCCATCCAGTTGAGGCCGCCGTTGGTGGAGTAGGCACCCGTGAAGGTGTTGCCGCTCCGCATCAGGCGGAGCGTCACGGGTGCGCTGATGTTAGGAACAGTGACCAGTGACGTCGTTGCACCACCGGTGCCGCTGCGGGACTGAAAGGTGAGTCTGTTGGTGAGGGTTTTGTTACTGAGTGAGACACTGTAAAGAAGAGCGATCTCACGCGCGCTCTGCCCCGTGCTTTCGCGGATCATTACGCCGGCCTTCACGTCGTCGCTGTTGATGGCCGTCGCGGTCTGCACCGTGGCCATGACGCCGCCATCGCCGGAAAGCGGTGCTCCGGCGAACTGGCATTGGTCACCGTACCCCCCAATGCCGAAGCCGGTGCCCTTGAGCATCCACTAGCCGGTGATTGGATTCCAAGCGCTGGAGCCTTTCACGTCAGGTGAGCCGATGTCGCCGGAAGTCCAGCCTGCGGGCAGTTTCGCGGTGGTTGGAGTCGTCTCAACCGTGTTGCCATCGGGCAGTGTTGACGGTTGGTATCCCTCATCGGGCGTTACGCTGGGCAGGGATGGATCATTCGAATAGACACGGAAGTAATCCATCTCCATGTTCGCCGGCCAGGGGGTGGTGCCGTCGGGACTACCCGGCCAGGTATTGGCCGGATCTTTTCCCACCGCCAGATCAAGCAGCACATACATGGGCATATTGATGCGGTTGACCTGCTTCAGCGTGGCGACGCCATCCACATACCACGTCACCGTCTTCGGCTCCCAAAGAAAACCATAAGTGTGAAACTTGCCATCGGTCGGAACGATCCCGGCGTAAGTGAAACCGTCAATCCCGTGGGGTTTGCTGGCATCCCTGTAGTGGGTGGTTTGGTGGACTTTAACAGGCTTCTCTTTGCCAAGCACCTCAAAGACGTCGTATTCGCCGGGCCAACCTCCATCATCAGTCAAAAGCCAGTACCGGGACCAGAGTCCCTTGCCAGGCGGCAACTTGGCCCGCAACTCGTAGTAGCCGTAGCGCTGCGTGAACTTATGGGCGGTGGTTAACTGGCCAGACACATAGGGCTGCGGCCGAGCATTGGGAGTCGGCGCGCCAGCGTACGTATTGGTAGCGGGCGTGGGCTGGGCCGAAATAGTCAGCACACCGTTACTGAAGCTGAACGGGTTGTAAGCGGTGTAGCCCCTGGGTGCATAGTTGGGGTCGCAGAACCACTGCCCCTGGAAATCTCCACCGTTGTTGCGTATGCCCCAGAAATCGGCAGTTTGCCAGCGGTTGCTATTGTAGCTGTTAAACTCATCGTCGAAGGTCAGGTGATAACTGGCCGAAAAAAGCGGGGTTGCCAGAAGCAGAGCCGCCGCCGCCAAGTGAACTGCGAAATGTGAAGCCCGCATTGTCATAAACAGGTGTGGTATCTGCCCACGTTTAAAAGGCTGGTGTTCAGCGCGTTTCACGGTGAACTTCCGGCAGCGTTTTGAGACGGAGATTCCGGTATTCGACTTTCATCGGTGGACCGACGTGAACCTGCACGCCGAGCAAGCCGTCTAACGTGCGGCCTTTCGGGTCATCATCCACGACGACGCTCATCACATGGCCGTTCAGCATGTGGGTCATCACATTGCCACGCACGATGAGATGAACCTCATTCCAATCGGGTCTGATGAACTTCGCCAGTTCGTCCTTGCTACCTAGCGAACCGATGATCCTCGACTTGCCGTCTGCGTCCACACGCGCGATCTGCCCGCGTATGGCAAGAAAGGTCCGCGCGCGTTCCTCGTAGTTTTGGCCGGTATGTGAGTTATAGCCATCAATGTCCGCCTGGTAGCCACGCAAGGCGAAAGGAGCAGAGTTGGTCTCGACTCGCGCGCTGCGATAATTGATGCCGCTGTTGCCCTGGAGAGAAATGCGATACTCCGCTTTCAATTCAAAATCCCGCGTCGTGCCACCGTGCCAGATGATGAATGAATTCTGCTTGAGCAACTTATCCGGTGTCACTTCGCCCACCAGGCAACCCGCTTCCACGCGCCAGTAATTTGTATCGCCTTCCCAGCCAACGAGTGATTTGCCATCGAAGATGGACGCGAAACCGGCGGTATCATTAGTCGCGACCGTGGGCATAGTTTGTTGCGCTAAAGCGATACAGAGACTGCCCAGCCATGCAGCAGCAATCGTAAGCTCGAGCTTTTTAAAAGCGCTGAAAAGGCCTTGTCGGATTCGGGTTGAAGGCGAGGGTTCGGTTTGCTCTATGGTTGATCTCATAACGTCGTTTTTCTCAGTGGCAAGCTTGCCGTCAATCCAGACCTCGGCCTTGCCGGTCACATCACGCAGCTTAAGTTCGCCGCCGGATTTCATGGGGTGTGGATTGTATTTGGTTCAAGGCCATTCTAACTCCAGGAGCGTCACGCCTTGGCGGGCGAGGGTGAAGGTGATTTCGCAATGTCCGTCTGCGGATTTCATCTCGGTTTTGTCGGTCGCACGGGCGAGCTGGCTGGCCTTTTCCATATCAAGGATCTGCTCGGCGGTCGGCGCTTGCGGAGAGCCCATGGCACGCCAGGCACTGAAGGAGTTCGAGTGGGTTTTGTCGATCAGCATCCGGGTTAGGCTCGGGCTACCAGTCGGCACACCAGCGAGATCGAGGGTAATTGCAGCGCCTGCTCCGGGCACATCGTCGTCGTGGTAGTGCCAGACCAAGACCGTGATTCGTCTGCCCGAACGACCGGCGAGTGCCGAGACATCGGGCTTTCCGCGAACGCCTGTTTTCAAGAGTTCGTCGAGCGGTCCGGCCGCATCGCTTTCAACACGGAGCCGTTGGCCGCCCATGCGGGAAAACATGCGGAAGACATTAAGGACTGGTTTGTCGATGCCTCTGGTGGCCAGCGTGCGGAATCCGGCAAAGTAGCGCTGGCCCTCAAACTCGAAGGCCCAAGTCAGGGCACCTTCCAGATTAACGCCATGCTTCTCCGCGAGGTCGAGTTTTCGCGGAAAGCTGGCAGCGGTGTAGCTGGAATACATGGTGCCATTTCGATAGGCGAGATTCGCTCCCTGGCAGGCGGCGCAGCCTTCGGGATCGGATTCACCAATGACGATGGGTGTATTCTTGAGTTCAGGGTACTTCGCGACCACGCCGAAGGCACCATCGATATCACTGAGCTGACTGGAAATTCCCATGCGCACGTGACCATCTGTCTGAGTGGGGCTGCCCTTGGCGTGGAAGGAAATAAAATCAAGCGGGGTGCCTTTTTCGCCGCTGGCACGGTTAACGCCTTTCAAACAGTGGTTGAGGAAACTTTCCAGGAAATCGCCTCCCTTGCCGCCCGCGAGATCGGGGCCGCCGACCCTGGCCCCAGGGATGGCGCGGCGCACGGCGCGAATGGCGTGGTCGTGCAACTTGAAGAACTCCTCCCGCGTGCCTCGCCAGTAGTCAATGTTGGGTTCATTCCAGGTCTGCCAATACCAATGGAGCACTTCCTTTTCACCGTATCGGGTCACGCAGTGTTTCGCCCACTGATAGACAAGCTCCTCCCATTTCGCGAAGTCCTTCGGCGGATAAGCCCAGCCGCCAAACAGGTCCTCGTACTTTGCGTTCGGGAACTGATGGCGATACGGCTCTGGCTTCACCGAAAGCGCCTTGGGCATGAATCCGATCTGCACATACGGCCGAACACCATTGCTGCGATACGCATCGAAGATACGATCCACAATGGTCCAGTCATACAACGGGTTTCCAGCGGCATCCTCATTGTAGGCATCGGTGGAACCCCATTTCAGACCATGCTCGCCCTTGCCCGTGACAAGCAGGCTGTGGGTGCGGAAAAACACCTCGTCCTTCTTCAGATCCCCGAGTTCACCGAGCAACTCGCTGCCGTGCTTCATGTAAGCGTAGTTGGGCTCATCTGCGCCAAAGAAGCGCCAGATGGGTTTGAGCGGACCGGTCGGCTTTGCAGCGCCGATCTGAATGCGAACTGGGAATGATTCCGCTTGAGCGATGTTGCTGGTCACCAGCAGCAGGAGGCTGAGGAGTGCGATGGTCTGTTTCATTTCTCACCTTCTTTCGCCGACGCTCCCTCGAGCCACATCCACGAAGTTAACGCGTTCTGGCCATCGAGCTTGCGCCAGACGACGGCATTTGCACGACGCTCCTTGCCGTTGTCCGAGACCTTAAGCGTCAGGCGGTAATTCGTACCCGCCACGATCTGCCGCTCGACTTTCTCGATGCCTTCGAACTTGAGTTTCGGATCATGTGCAGTGACCGCAAACTTCGCGGCCGCAAGCGCCTCCTCATCGTGCCTTGGGATTGCGGTGAACCCGCCAGGGCGAACAGTGTCCGGCGAGATATCGATGGAAATATTGCGATAGGCCGCAACTGCCTTGTTGTTACCATGAATCTGCAAGGCGATCAGACCTTCGAGCGGGATGGCGGGATCCTTTTCAAGATAGTCAGCCACCAGCCGATCATTGAGCGTGAGACGGATGCGCGGGCCATCGCAGCGGATTTCATATCGGTTCCAATCCCCTGGCTTCTCGATTTGCGCGACCAGCACCTTGTCAGCCTGCACGAGCGCCTTCCTGCGCCGGGATTCATCGTAGAGGTTGCCCGAGCGATCCGGGCCGATGTCGGCCTGGTATCCGCTCATCTCGAACTCGGGATCTGCCAGGCGGACGCTATGGAACTGGACGCCGCCGTTGACGAAGCCCTCACTGCCGACAATCCGATATTCCAGACGCAGGATGAAGTTGCGATACCGGTTGGTGGTTGCGAGAAATTCGTTGCGCGGGTTGCCGTTCATCGAACCTCCGGCGATCGCGCCGGCTTCAACGCGCCAGACGGCGCGGTTCCCCTCCCATCCGTCCAACGTCTTTCCGTCGAACAGCGGCACTTCGGCACCTTCAGCATAAATGGTGGTGAGGGTGGCGAGAATCAGGAGCGCCAACCGGAGCGTCGGGCGTGAAAAAGAGGTCATAAAAGGGGTTCGGTTTGACGCGGATTTGAGACCTCAAACTCATCCGCCGGATCGAATGGCGGCATGGGCACATTGATGATGCGGAGTTTGCCGACGGCACGGTGGACGCAGCCGGGGCGAATCATGACGGCGGTCATGGGCTTGAGCGGAATGATTTTTCCGTCGGCTTCCAGATGGCCTTCGCCTTCGAGCACGATGTAGATCTCCGTCATTTTCTGGTGGTAGTGGGCACGGCTGTCCACGTGGATGTCCGTGAGATGCACAGTGGCCAGCGTATTCCAGTCTTCCTTGAAGGCACGGCGTGCCTGACCGCAGGGACAGGGTATCGGCGGGATTTCATCGAGCTGGGCGACCGCGAAGCGAGGATTTGACATATAGAAATGATGTTTAGCGTTGAGTTTGAGGTTGGTTCATTCATTCATCGTTGCAGATCGCCTTCATCGGCATTCTCCGGCTCTATCGCCTCATGAACTGAGTTCTGCGCGGGCATTGCGGTTTTACACATTCCACCCCAGACGGAACTCCGGCTTAAGGTGCTGATTGGCTTCGGGGAAGTTGGTAAATTTCCCTACCCGCCCGTCCCGCTCCAGTTTCTGACCGGGGAAGAGCGAGGCGATATTGCCGACCAGGGCAATTTCGGTAAGCGGGCCGCCGTAACCGAAATGAGAGCCTGCCGGTTTGCCGCTCTTGCATGATTCCAACCACTCCTTGTGATGCCCCGGCGATTTCGGAATGCGCGAGGTTTTTTCGGACCTGGTGTAGTCGCCCATTTTGGAATCGGGGATGATCCGGCAACTGGTTGCGCCGTGCGAGCCATAGACGATTTTACCCCGCTCGCCGATGACTAACGCCCCGATGCGCGGTAGCTCCTCGCCCTCCAGTTCCGGAATCACTTCTTCCGGCAGTTTGCCGTCATTCCAAATGAGTTTCACCGCCGGTCGCTTGCCTTTGGCAGGGAACTCAAAACGATACGTGTTTGCGGCGGCGAAGGTTTCCCCCTGTGTTTTCGGGTCGTAATCTTGTGATTCGGCGACCACGGAAGAAGGCGCGTCGAGATCCAAGGCCCACATCAGCGGATCCACCAAATGGCACACCCAATCGCCGATGCCGCTACCGCCAAACGGCCGCCAGTGACGCCATTTTCTTGGTAGATAGCATGAATGGTAGGGGCGAAACCGGGCGGGGCCAAGCCAGAGGTCCCACTCCAAACCCGCCGGAACCGGTTCGCCCTGGCGTGACATTTTCAGGTCCGCGAGGGCGCTCAGCGACCGCTCCATGCGCGTATGAACCTCGAGCACGTTGCCGATGACGCCGCTCCAGATCATTTCGCAGAAGCGCCGGATGGAATCAGAGGAATGCCCCTGGTTGCCAAGCTGGGTGGAGACTTTGGATTCGCGGGCGGCTTGAACGAGGCGACGCACTTCGAAAATCGAATGGGCCAGCGGCTTTTCGCAATAGACATGCTTATTCATCTGGATGGCGCGCATGGCAATCGCTGCGTGGGTATGATCCGGGGTGGCCACCACCACCCCATCCACTTCCTTGTCCAACTCGTCCAGCATCTTCCGGAAATCCCGGTGGCGTTTGGCCGTGGGATACGCCTTGAAGCTGTCGGCCGCGTTACGCTCGTCCACGTCGCACAGGGCGACGATGTTGGCGAGTGGAGCCAGCGCGTCCAGATTGACTCGACCTTGCCCTCCCACTCCGACCATGGCCAGGTTCAGTTTCTCACTGGGTGGCGTGGCGCCATTCAAACCCAGGATATGACCGGGCACAATCGAAAGAGCCGCCAAGCTGGCTGATGTGCCGCGCAGAAAATGACGCCGGGAGACTCGATAATTCATAACTTCATGTTGTCATTGGGCTCTTGTGCTGGCCTCCCCATTCGCACCACGACCGAGCAGGCATCGGCAGCTTTCCAGTCAGCGGTCCAAAGGCAATTGCTCCCCGCCACTTCGCGGAGAGCAGCCACTGAACTGCCACTGGACCATGGTTCTCGTTCATAGGGGAGAGCGTATTTCCCGATTCTGGGGCGTCAAGCACAACCGACGCGCATCGCCGAACGTGGCGACATTGCGGGCGCTGGCCCGCAGGTCGCGTTCAGGAGGGTAGGAGTCGCCCCCGCGAAATACGAAGCCGCCCCTCGTGCTGAATGCTCGGGCAAAGCGCGACGTGATGCGCAGCCAACTAGGCACGCCGTCCGCCGGTCCATCGCTACCGATGCGGCGGCCGTTGCGCCATAGCCGACGAGGCAGTGGCGATGGCAGCGTGGTGCCCCGCTGTTAGCGGAGGCGAACGCCAAGCACCCCCGGCGTGAGGCATGTCACAATTTCTGTGACATGACGGCGAGCAAAAATCCTGCCAGACTGGGTTTCGACATGAAGACATTACTTGCAGTGCTTGTTTGTGCGGCATCCCTTTCGGTGCAGGCCTTGGATTACCCCTACGTGCCGTACAATGAAGGCAGGCTGGACCCCCAAAAGACCGGGTGGCCGCTGACGGAGGAGGAGCGGAAGTATGTCCTGCTTCCGGAGTACGAGCGCCGTCCAGGCCGCGAGATCAACCAGCACAAGCCCACCATGTGGCCGGTGACGCCATCCGCCTGCTTCTGGGGCGGCACGAGCTGGCTGGATACCCACGCGAACCTGGTCAAGGTCGCGCAAGCCAACAAAGGCCCCATTGATGTCCTGCTGGTTGGCGACAGCATTACGATGCAATGGGGCGACGCGTGGAAGAAGCATTTCCCAACGCTGAAGACCGTCAACATTGGCATTGGCGGCGACAAGACGCAGAACGTGCTCTGGCGGATCGACCACGGTGGCGTGGAAGGCCTTGAGCCGCGCGCCGCAGTGCTGCTCATCGGCAACAATAACATGTTCTTCACGCCCGAGACCGGCATCGAACCCGTCGCACAAGGCATCAAGGTCTGCGTGGACAGCCTGCGCGAGAAGTTCCCCAAAGCGCCGATCATTGCGGTGAAAGTGTTTCCGGCACACGCGCCCGGCAATCCGTTCTACGAGGACATCAAGAAGGTGAACGCCGCGTTGGACAGCTTGAATCTGGAGACTGATCCCAAGGTCAGGGTGCTGGATATTTGGGGCGACATGGTGAATGCCGACGGCACGCTGAAGCGGGAGCTGTTCACGCCGGACAACATCCACCTGTCTCAAAGCGGCGGCTACAAGCTCTACGCGGAAAAACTGAAGCCCTTGCTGGAGGCTTTTCTGGCCGGGCAACAAGTGCCCAAGTCGGTGCCCAGGATTTATCCGGCTTCGGCTCCCGCCGCCAGCCCCGCTCCGGCCGCCAAACCAGCGCAAGCCAAAGCAGCGCCTTCACAGGCAAATCAGATCGACAACGATGGCAAAAACCTCGTCTATCCCTATGCGCCGTACAACGAAGGTAAGATGGACCCGCAGCGCGCCGGTTGGCCGCTGACGGACGCGGAAAAAGCGTGGGTTGCCAAAGGTGAGTACTTCCGCAAGCCGGGCCACGAGGCGCAGAAGCACCTTCCCGAAATGTGGTTCGTCACTCCGACGGCAGCACGCTGGGGCAAGGACGGTGAAGAGAATACCTGGGTCGCGCATCATGCCACGTGCATCGAGAAGGTACGTGCGATGAAGGACGGCATCGACATCGTTCTGCTCGGCGACAGCATCACGCAAGGCTGGGGCGGCGGCTGGGATGGCGCACCCTTCAACGCGGCCTGGCAAAAGCACTTTGGCGGGCTGAAAACGGTCAACATCGGCATCGGCGGTGACCGCATGGAGAACATCCTGTGGAGATTGGACCACGGCGCGCTGGGTGGCGTATCGCCGAAAGTCATTGTGCTGAAGATCGGTGTGAACAACGCCCCGCTGATCTTTGCCAATGGTGTTCCTGCCGCTGCTGCCGCACATGGAATCAAACTTTGCATTGAGAACCTGCGGATGCGCTGCCCGAAGTCACAAATCATTCTGGTGAAGATCCTTCCCGCTTTTGACCCGATCAAGGAAGCCGGAAAAGCAGTGGTTGATATCAATGCCCAGGTCGATACGTTGAAGCTCGAATCCGACGGGCAGGTCCATGTGCTGGATCTATGGAACGACTTCACCAACGCCGATGGCAGGCTCAAGCAGGAACTATATTCCGACGGCCACCTGCATCTTGGGCCGGCCGGGTACGAAGCCTTCGCCAGCAAGTTGAAGCCATTGCTGGAGAAACTTCTCAGGTAGGATAGGGGTGCATTTGTTGGCAACGCTCAGGCTTTACTCGCGGCGCGCGATGGGTTAAAACAGCGGCACTGTGAAGCACATCCTCGTCCTCTGCACCGGCCTGCTGCTGCCGTTGATCGGGTTGCACGCCGCGAGCGTGCCTGCGCTCAAACCAGCACCGGCGCTCGTGCTCAAGGCCGAATCGTTCCGGCACTACGTCGAGGAGTTCAACCGGAACGACAAGGAACTCTACGCGCAGCATGTTCCCAACGCGGCAGCGTGGGAGTTTCTCCAGACAAACGTTCCGTTGCTGGACTGCCCGGACAAGGAACTGGAGGAGATTTACTTTTTCCGGTGGTGGACCTTCCGCAAACACATCAAGCAGACGCCGGACGGATTTGTCCTGAGCGAGTTCCTGCCGAAGGTCGGCTGGGCGGGCAAACACAACACGATCCCCTGCGCCGCCGGCCATCACCTGTATGAAGGGCGCTGGCTGGCGGATCCGGTCTTTCTCGAGGACTATGCGCGCTTCTGGTTTCGCGGCGGGGGCAGGCCGCGGAGCTACAGCTTCTGGGCCGCCGATTCCATCTGGGCGCGCGCCCAGGTCACCGGCGACGACCGGCTGGCGAAAGAACTGTTGCCTGATCTGATCCGGAATTACGAGGCCTGGGAGGGGGATCATCGCGACGGCAACGGTTTATTCTGGCAGTCGGATGACCGCGACGGGATGGAGGTGTCGATCAGTGGCGCGCTGCACCCGAAACAGCTCGGCTATCGCGCCACCATCAACAGCTACATGTATGGCGATGCGCTGGCGATTGCCCGGATTGCCGAATGTGCGGGACAGAAAGAGGTGGCGAGCCGGTATGGCGCCAAGGCGGCCGAGCTCAAGCGGCTGGTCCAGGCCAAACTGTGGGATCCGGCTGCGCAATTTTTCAAGGTGATGCCGCGCGGGGAGGAAGCCAAGCTGTCGGACGCGCGTGAATTACACGGCTACACACCCTGGTATTTTGGATTGCCCGATGCCGACAAGTCGGTCGCCTGGAGGCAAATCATGGACCGGCAGGGGTTCTATGCTCCGTTCGGCCCCACATCTGCCGAGCAGCGGCACCCGAAGTTTGCGCTTTCCTACCAAGGCCACGAGTGCCAGTGGAACGGCCCCAGTTGGCCGTTTGCCACCGCAGTCACCCTCACCGGTCTGGCCAACCTTCTGAACAACTACGATCAAACGGTGGTCACGAGGCGGGACTATCTTGATCTGCTGAAGAATTATGCGCGATCGCACCGTTTGAAGCGGGAGGACGGTCGCGCTGTGCCGTGGATCGACGAGAATCTGAACCCCACCAACGGCGACTGGATTTCCCGCACGCGGCTGAAGGCATGGAAGAATGGCACGTGGGACGCCGGCAAAGGCGGCGAGGAGCGCGGCAAGGACTACAACCACTCCACGTTCTGCGACCTGGTCATCAGCGGGCTGGTTGGCCTGCGGCCGCGTGCCGACGAAACGGTTGAGGTCAATCCGCTCGTGCCGGAGGGAACCTGGGATTACTTCTGTCTTGATCAAATCCGCTATCACGGCCACTGGCTGACCATCCTGTATGACAAGCGCGGCGAGCGGTACGGCAAGGGGAAGGGGCTGCACGTTTTCAGCGATGGAAAAGAAGTCGCAAGCTCGGACCGACTCACACGGGTGACGGGCGACCTTGCTGCAGCGTCGCCCGGCCCCGGGCCGGAAACCTCAGCGGGGTGGAAAAAGTATGCGGGGACCCGGTTTTCAGAACCGAACCCAAAAACTCATGGGAGAAGCACAAGGTAACCGCGTGCCAGGTGGAGAAGGTTGGCACCTGATGTTTTACATCAGATTTGAGAACGAAGCCACCGCGAGGATCTGCCTGGCCCGCAGCAGGGATGGCATAACCGACTGGTAACGGCATCCGGGCAATCCCATCATCTTTCCGGGCAAGGACAAATGGGACCACGACGCCTGTTACAAGCCGTACGCCCTCTTCGACGGCACGAAATGGCTGCTGTGGTATAACGGGCGGCACGGCAGCCTGGAGCAAATTGGCGTCGTCGTTCACGAAGGTGAGGATTTGGGTTTTGATAAATAAATGTGTTATCCTGGCAGCGCCGGGAGCGCAGGTGCCTTCTTGAGGAACAAGGAGCTGGGGATCCATATCGGCCTGGTGACTTGACCAGGGAAAACAGGCGACAACCCATGGCGGCAGTCAAAGTCCTAGCCAGGCAGAAGCCAGCAGGAATAGTAAAATATGGAACTGACCCTGCTTATACTGGTGGATGCAACGAACAGACAGACAGTCAGTTCCGAGAAAGAACGTCATTGCATTCCAGAAGCCGAACTAATCTATGGCCTGATTCCTATGCTTTGGCCTGACCCCTATGCTGGGCGGGGGGGGATAATCCTCACCCCCTCGTGAGGCAGAAGTTTCCTGCTTTGCTAATTACAAAAAATTCCTGCTTTGCTCGCACCGCGAGGGTGCGAGACAGAATTCAGGGAAATGGCTTTTAAGAGCGTTTTTTTGTGGAATAGTATATATATGTGTAAATACTACGACCATGAATGACATCTCTCC
>CAIYYI010000019.1 GCA_903930345.1 uncultured Verrucomicrobiota bacterium | reverse complement strand
CATCGGCCCCCATCTGCGCCAGCAGCCAATGACTCTTGCCGCCCCCGCGTGCCCCGCCGTACCCGATGGCCGTCGGCCCGTCCGACTCATCGCACGCCCGCGCCGCCGCGCTCGCCGCCAGTTGCCGGGGCTGCAAATAGACCTTCGCCGCCAGCAGATTCCGCATTTGCTCCGCCGGGCACCCCGCCTGCTTGGCCTCCGCCAAGAACTTCTCCCGCTCCTCCATGTCATTCATACGTCGATCACCTTCTTTCCCGCCTGCTCGCCATACACCTTTTTCAACGCCATCTCCCACTCGACATCCAGCGTCACATTCACTTCCGCCGCCACCTCCGTCCGGTCCGTCGGCATCCCGCTGGCCAGCCGCCCCAGCTTGCTCGCCGTGTCCAGTATCCGCGCAATCTCCGCCAGTGAGGACTTCCGTTCCGGATCAGACAGAAACCGCCGCAACGCCTCCTCCGCCGCATCGATGCACCGCTCTTGCACGCTCCATTCCCGTTCCCGCAGCCCTTGCTGCCGCGCCAGCCACTCCGCCGCCTTCACCTTCACCACTCCCGCCGTTGCTTCTCGCTCCAACTTAGCCAGATACACCGATTTCGCCCGAATCCGGCCCGCCCAATCGTAGTGTGATGCCCATCTTTCGATGACAACCTCACTTTTCCCCAGCAACGTCCCCACCTTCGCATGCGTGCGGTTTGGCCCCATGTCCAGGTACGCCTTGAACGCCTCAAAGGCCCGATCAGTCTCCCGGGGCTGTTGTTCCCATTCTTGCATATGTTCTTCATTCATAACCGTTTGCTCCCTCTGCGAACCTCGTTTGCCTGCAACACCAATTCCCGTGCGCACCACCACACCCAGGATTCCACCTGCCGCGCCGCGGCCTCCGCGTCAGCCACCCACACCACGGGCACCCCATAGCGCACCTCGAACGCCGCCAGCGTGGAGAGCACCGCCACCGGGGGCAGGTCAGACCGATAGTTGCCCTGCTCAACATCAGACCGCAGCCCGATCACCAACAGCCTGGCAAACCAGAACCCCCGGAGCCGATGCAACTCCCGCTCGAACCGATCCCGGTTGGAATTCATGCAGCAGGCGACCAGGTCAGCAATCGACTTCCGTTCCACGGCAAACACGTTCTCGCCGCCGGCAAACGAATAATCCCCCGTCGTCAGCGTCCCCAGCTCACAGGTCAGCCGTCGAAACACCAGGGGCGTCTGCTCCCGCGTGTCCTGAATCACCACTGGCCGCGACTCCGCCAGTTGGCCGAGAGTTTTCAACGCGGGCAGGGCAGGGAACCCCGCCGCCTCCTGATAGCCGTGATCCGGCTCCGCCGTCTTGGTGAATTGCATTTTCATCGCTTCAGCCTCCAGTGCAGCTTCACCGGCTCCGTCCGCTTCGTGCGGATCCCCGCCAGCCGGAAAATCTCCCGCCGATGCCACACCCCCGCCTTGCCGGGGTGGATGACGCAGCAGAACCGCCCCGAGGCATCAATCCGCAGATGATTCCCGGCATGGTCGGCGCCAGCCGCAGCGCACGCCGGGCACCGGGCCACGGCTCCGCCGCCAGTCTGGCGGACCTTTTCAAGTTTCGAGTAATCGAGTGGCATTTTTCGGGGTTCCTTTACTTTAAGGCGCGACAGGCGCGAAAGGCGCTATTTCTCGACTTTCGGCTGATTGCGTGCGCGGGTGCGCGTGCGTGCGCGTAT
>CAIYYI010000018.1 GCA_903930345.1 uncultured Verrucomicrobiota bacterium | reverse complement strand
CTGAAAACATCGGGCGGGGTCCGGTCGGCGCTTGTCCATCACACGGCACGTGTGCGACCTTCCGGATACCCAGCATCAGACAGCCGTGACTACTGACAGAAAAAGCGGCCCGCACCAACCGTGGGGTTCGGTGCGGGCCGCCAGAAAGCGAACTTACTTCTTGAAGGCGCGCATGTACGTGATCAACGCCTTGATCTGATCATCCGTGATGCCTTCAGAGGGCTTCATCAGGGTCTTATCCCCTTCCTTCAGCCCTTCCTTGATGACCTTGAAGGCTTTGTCATCCTTCATATCCGCCTGCACCTTGGCATCGGTGTAATCCTTGGCACCCAATTTTTTGCCCATTTTGGTATCGCCGTTGCCGTTGGCAGCGTGACACTTGGCGCAATCCTTTTCATAGACGGCCTTGGCGTCCTGCGCTTGCGTCAGGGTGACCGCCGCGCCCGTGAGAACCAGAGTAAGGAATAATTTTTTAATCATAACTTATGTAATGTTGTACTTCACTAAATTTGACGTAATTGACAAGTATTTTATTTAAAATACCGCAAATCATTATTGATTAATTACTTGCGTTAGAATCGAACGTTGAATGAGGAGTAAATCAAGTGTGCGGTATAGTCGTTATACCCGCCAGAGCTGGCGTCGGCATAATCGAAATACCCGTACTTGAGCCCCAACTGCATATTCGGCTTCAACTTGCGCGTCAGCCCGCAGGTGACGGCATGCTCGCGTGCGTCCGCCCCGTACGGAACCCCGAAAGCGGAGTTGTCCGAATAATTGTTCGCCGCCCGGTAATAGTAATACTGGGTGGTCAGGTCGGTCTTGTTGTCCAACACAAAACCGGCGGTGAAATTCAGCGTCCAGTAGTTGTTCTTGGCGTCCAGCACGGCCTGGGTGTAGTCGGTGACCGGACTTTCGGTCTTGCTCGCCACGTAGCTGAAGGCCCCCTGCAAATAGAGACGGCTCCAGGGCACGTAGGTGGCATTCTGCGAGAAGACGTGCGAGTTGATGCGCGCGCTTTCGGTTTCCCCCAGCAGGCTGAGGGCATCCGGGGTGGTATCAATGGAGGTCACCTGGAAGTCGTACCGACTCACCAGCGAGAGCTTCTGGAACGGGCGGAAGGTCATCCGCAGGTTGACATCGTCGGTGTCGAAGTCGTTGTTGGTGACGTAAGCCGGGTACCGGTTGCCGCTGATGGGAACGCTGCCGCTGTTGCTGGTGCTATCAATCACGTGACCGTACTCGTTGCGACGGCGTTTGTGGTAGTACTGGGCATCGAAGTTCAGGTTGCGCAGGGGATACCAATTGGCACCCGCCGTGTACTTCTGGATTTCCCGGCTGTCCTCGCTGTAGCGATTGATGGTCGGCAAAATGCCGGCGGCTCCGGCCTCGGTGAGGTCGCCATCTCCCTGCGTCCACTCGCCCCGGGCGTAGAGCACCCAGTTGGTGATGCCGGTGTAACGGAGTTCAAGCTGCTCCGTCACGTCCAGAATATCGCGCTCGCTCACGGCGGATTGCGGGGTGTCAGGACCGGAGCCCGTCTGCATGAACCAAGACCAGCTATCCGCACCCATGCGGTTGATCCGCAGGGAGGGGGTCACCGTGAAGTCCTTCAGCGGGGTCAGCATCAGGTTCAGGTTGACCACGTGCTCCTTCATTTTTGAGCCGCCAGTCAGGCCGTAAAAGCCCAAGCCCGTGGCCAGTGCCGGCACATAGCCCGCGTCGTAGTCGTTGCCGTAGATGCGGCTGCCCGACAGGTCGGTGTCCAGCGTGGTGAAACTGTAACCGGACGAGAGGAACACCTTCTCATTGAAGCGCGTCTCCGTGAAAGCGTGCGCGTTCAGCACGTCAGACCACACAATGTCGCGGTGCGTCACTCTGCTATCCACGTTCAATGGGACAACGGAATTAGGCCACCGACGCATCTTGCGGGCGTCGTCAGTTTTGGAGGTGTCATAGCGTATGCCCGAGCCCAGCAGGGTCTTGCCAATCGTATGACGCATGTCGGCCTGGAAAATATCGCGCGTTTCGTCGATGTCCAGAAACGAAGGGCTGATGCCGCGTACCGGGCCCGCGCCGAACGGTTGGGCAAATCCCCAGGAGGTCGAGTCTTTGTACCCGTCGCGGAACTGATGGGTGTACTTGAAGGTCAGGGTGGGAAGATCTTTGAGCGTCAAACCGCCCTCCACCCACGCTTCGCCCCGATCCAGTGCCAGCGCATCATCAAACAGGTCCAACCAGGCACCGGTGGTGGGGAAGAACCCGCCACTGCCATCGGACCAGGTGCGGAACTGCTTGTACCCGCCGCGCAGGAAGCCCAGCTTTTCCTTCGTGACCTCCAGTTTGATCTGATAGTCGTGCTGGTCGAACAGGGCGCGGCCATCCAGCTTGAGGAAGCCGGTCTTGCCCAGCTTGCGTTCCCAGTGGGCGTCCTCAATGCCGCCAAAGGCCCCCTGGGTGAGCTGATGCCGCTGTTGGAAGGCCGCCCGGTTTCCATCAATGGAAACGCCGCCGGCGGAAAGTTCCAGCCAGTGCGTGAATTCCTCCAGCTCAGCTTCCGCAGCGGATTTCTCCGCTGCCTTGGGGGCATCCGCTTTCGGGGTGGCTTCCGCCGCTTTGAGAGCCGTCGGGAGGCCGCCGCAAAGACCGCCAATGACCATTCCAGCCAGCGCGGTCCGTTGAATCCTGGTGAGATTGCGTTTTTTCATGGCCGGTAGAGTTAAAAGCGGAGTGATGAGTTGACCCGGGAACCATGGACCGCCTCATGGCAGCCAGCCGTCCAACAGGTGCCTTGCTGCAAGCTGGTGGTGTGGTTTGCACCGCCAATTAAAATCGAACCCGGGGTGACCTGCTGGAAGTGGCACTGGAGGCAGAGGTTCGCGTTGCGTGCCGTGAGCATCTTGGCGTTCACGGAGCCATGCGGATCATGGCAGGTGGTGCAGCCATCACGCATGGCCTCGTGTTCGAAGACATACGGCCCATGCTGGGCTTCATGGCATTTGATGCAGGCGTCGTTGATCGAGGCGATCTGCGTGCCGCCACCCTTGCGGGCCGAGCCCTTGTGCGGGTTATGGCAGTCGGTGCAGGTCATCTTGCCTTCCGACACCGGGTGGTGATGGGGCAGGGAGAAGGATCCCTTTTTATCGATGTGGCACTCGAAACAGACTTCCGGCGAGCGGCCGGGATTGAGAATTTTTGGTTGCAGCCCGACGGCCACGATGCGGGGCTTGCCGGGGGTGTAAGCGTACACGGGCTTCTTCTCGCCGCCCGATTCCGCGTGCAGGCTGCCGGGGCCGTGGCAGGATTCGCAACCCATGTGGATGGCGTTGGGGCCTTTGGCCTGCAAACCGGCGTGGCTGGCGGACTTGAAGTCGCGCACCAGCTCATCGTGGCACTCGGCGCAGGCCTGGGTGCCGACGAATTTGGCGCCCGGGATGTTCGGGGGCACAATCACGGTGCGGGTGACGGTGGCGCAGGAGATGGCCGTGACAAGCGCGGCACCCCCAACAGTCAGCCGCAGCCAGTGGCGGGGACGCCCGGTTGCCAGCTTTTCCTTAAGTTGCAAGAGTTTCTGCCTCATGATGATCTGGTCTTGGAGGATGATGGCCTGCGGTGGTTCGTTACTTCGCCAGTTCGGCTTTGACTTTGTCTTCCGCCACCTTCAGGAGGTAGCGGGAGTAGGAATTGTTGTGCGCGCCGTAGCTGCCATCGTGTTCAACCAGATACAGATTGAACCGGGCCTGCTTGATGCCGAGCGGCACGCCGTTCGTGGCATTGTTCTGCTCCGCTGTCGTCGGGCCGACATTGGTCCCACCGTTCGGCAGGGAAATTTGCCCCGGCGTGGTGTATTCCCAGGCGAACTCCTTGTACTTGTTGCGCAGCGTGAGCGGCGCCTTTGTGGTGGCCCAGAGCACCAGGTTGGATTTCACCACGGCGATCCGTTCCTTGGTGGCTTCCTGGGTGAATTCCACGAGCAAATCCATCCATTCGGCATCGCTGGTGTGGCAATCCAGGCAGGCGTCCTTCAGGTTTGGCTTGAAACTATGGCCCGTGCCATTCGGGACCAGATCCGTGGGGGTGGCGACACTATAGCTCTGCATGTGGCAGCCCACGCACTGGTTGGTGATGGTCCAGTGCGGCGTCATCTGCGCCGCCTGGTTGGTGACGGTGACGCCCAGGTTGCCCAGCAGCATGTTGTACTGGCCGGAGTGGTGGGGCGGGCGGCTGGTGTCGGTCACGGCGGCCCCGCGGGCGTTATGGCACTGGCCGCACAGGCTGATATTCGGATTGTACTGGTTGCTGAACGCCAGCGAGGTGTTCCAGTTGATGAAGTTGGTGGAGGCCACCGGGTTGCGCAGTTGGTGGCCATTCGCCGTCTTGGCGTGGGAATCGTGACAGGTGGCGCAGGTCACGCCAATCTGCTCGGCCTCGTGGCCGGAGGGCAGCGGTTCGCCTGCCAGCATGGAGACGCGGACCGCGCCAGAGTGGCACGGGCCACAGCTATTCATGCGGCCCACCCCGCTGACGGGATCGACAAAGTAGGCTTGGACATGGGGATCCACCCGGGAGTGCAGCGCGGTGGAGAACTCGTCAAACGTCGGGTGGTGGGAATCCGTATGGCAACCGCCGCAGAGGGTGGCGGCCAGTTCCACGGGCGGCAGCATGCTCCTATCCTCCGGGTTGCTGGCATGGGCGGCGGCCGGACCGTGGCAGTTTTCGCATTGCACCCCGGCAAACTGCGGGGTGGTGGCCTCGCTCTTGAAGCCGGTCGGCAAACCATAGCCCACCGTGTGGCAGCCCAGGCAACTGGCATTGTTGTGCATGCCGATTGACTTCAGGGTTTGCAGGGCGGTGGCGTGGCGGGTGGCCATCCACTCATGGTGGGAATTGGTGTGGCAGGTGGCGCAGGTATCAGCCCCGGCGAATTCCGGCGAGGGGCTGGTCACCCGGAACGCCTGCACCAGCGTGGCGGGCAGGGTGGCGGTTTTGTACCAAGTGTTGCTCACCGTCACCCACCCGTTGCTTTTCATCGTGGGATTGTGCTGCAACTGGAAGGGGAGGTTCGGATCCGCAATGCCGCTCCACGTGATGGTCACCCGGTTGCTGACGGTTTTCAGCGAGGTGATGACCGGACTGGCAGGCATGCCGCCAACGAAGGTCTTTTGGAGATGGGTGGTGTTGTCATTGCCATAGGTGGCGGCCAGCGTAGCTTCCGGGCGCAGGCCAAGTGCCAGCAATAAGGAAGCGGTGATGACACAGCCCCGTCCGAACTGCCGGAGGCAACCAGTTTGCGTCTGCCCGATTGGTTTCATAGGCTCAATTTGCTCTGTCGGCCCGGCTACGTTCCCGCTGCCAACGGAAACCGATCTCCAGATCAGTCAGCCAAACCCAGACAACTATACAAACAACAGCGTCTCCAACCCCCCTGGCAACGGCCACACCTATTTTGCCAATTGCCTATCCCTTTTTGTTCTTTGAATCGCCGATGGTCTTTTCACCCTCAGCATCCGCCCGAGACGACTTAACGGTGTTGAAGCCGCCAAAGGCAAAATCGGTTCTCAGCAGGACCGCAAAACAGCTTCAAATCTGAACAACACAATCAGTGGTTGAGAGAGGCTGACAATGGGTTGCTTCGGGCAGTTTTCTAACGAAAGAGGATGCCAACGTCAACATAATTGATGCTTCAGAGATCATTATAAAAGATACATCATGATAATGATTTAGACATCTTATGGATGGCTCCGATCAGAGGGTCAGATGGCCGGTTATTATCCAAATGCCGGCTTGATTCCGCAGCCGGGTGCTGGTGATGGCGAGAACCGTGCGGGCGTCCAAAACCAACAGGGAGTTCCACCACCCGGTGGTGTTGGGTGGCAGCGGGAAGGGGTGTCCGCAGGAGCGGAATTCCCGCCCCGGGGCCGGAGCCAGAAAAACCTCCATTTGGGCCTGTTTGAAGGCGGGGCCGGTTTGGCAGGAGAGCAGCAGTGCCCCGGCGGGGAGTTGTCGCAGGCACGGGGCCCCCGCATATATTCCGGCCATGGATTCGGTCGGGAGGGCCGCCGTGCGGCGAGGGGGGGCACCCGTGGGCGGCACCCGCCAATTCTCGGCTTTTGTGCTGTAGAGGATCGCGGGTTTGAACTGGCCATCCGGGGTGAGGCCATTGTCTTCAATCGCCAGAGCCAACCCCGGGGGATTGGTCAGCAGGCAGGGAGAGGGCATGCCGTCCCGTTTTCCGGCCCGGAAGCTGACTCGCTCCGGAACACTCCAAGTCAGTCCCTCATCGAACGAGCGCAGCAAGGTGATTTCCTGTTCCGCCGAGTTGCGGTAGGGGTTTTCATTGGCAAAAAAGAGCTGGATTTCCCCATCGGGAAGCTGGATGGCCGCAGGTTCCCAGCAGCCATCCCCGAACCGGGTGCCCGCCGTGTAAACCGGGTCCGGACGCGGCTCCCAAGTCTGGCCCCCGTTCCGGCTGGTGCTCATGCGGATGGCGTAGTGGTGGTGGGCATCCCGGGGCCGGTCATTGTAAAACATCAGGAGCACACGGTTGTGCAGCAGCAGCAGCTCAGGATTGGCCGCCTGGCCTTGGGAAACACTGGCGGCGGGTTGTATGAGACCCCAATGCCGGCCAAGATCCTGACTGACGCGGGTGACAACTTGACCGCCACGTTCCGCCGCCAGCAGTAAAGCGCCATCCGCCCGCCGGATGATGCGCCCGTAATTGCCCTGAGGCAGGGCCAGTTGCAGGGAGTCGGTATCCCATTGGATGGAGGGGGTGCCTGCGCGCGCGGTTGCGGCACCGGTGGTGAGTACCACCAATAGCAGGCAAACAAACTGCCGGAGGCAGTTTGTTCGTGTCCGTCCGAGGTGCCACAAGTCAAAAGCGGTGTGGCGTTCTTGGTCGCAATAAACCCTCATTCCCGTGCCTCCAAAAGCACTCGGACCAAGTCGCTCTTGACGCGCGGGCCTTCCGGGGGGATGTCCTTGAATAGTCGATCCATTTGGGCATTAATGTCCCGGGTGCCGGCATTCATGCGTGTCATTTGAAACACCTTCCCGCCGCGCTTTTTGATGGTCAGACTTTCCGCCGGTGACAAGGATTCTTCCGGACGGCCGTGTCGGAGTTGTCTGCCGGTGACATGCTTTTGTGCCATATTGGTAACAGCGTAGGTTAAACATCACGACAGGGCAAACGTGGTTTTGCGATCAGGTTTGAATGGTTGGGGTCCGGGCGGTAACTCCAATCCATGCCTATCTGGTTGACACCCAAGACTGCCTTAAGATCGCGACAAACAGCGTTCCTGCTCACGGCAACCACAGCCTGTAGTGGTTTTGGGTGTCAACCGGATAGGCATGCTCCAATCAACCATCCCGGCATTGCTTTGCCGGGCGGGTTATGGGTACAACTCCGGGGTGACTATGGCGTTGCAGTTGGAATCCCTGCCGCTGCAAATCCCGGCGATCCGCCGGTTTTTGCGCGTGCCCTACCGAATCTACCGGGATAATCCGCATTGGGTGGCCCCGCTGCTGGCGGATTTGGAAAAGGTTTTCCAGCCCGTCAATCCGTTTTTCGCCCACGCTGAAATGCAGCTTTGGGTGGTGCGGCGGAACGGGGAGGATGTGGGGCGCATCGCGGCCATCATTGACCGGCTCCATGTCGAAACCCACCAGGATCCGGCCGCCTTTTTCGGTTTTTTTGAGTGTGACCGCGATCCGGAGGCCAGCCGGATGCTGTTTGCGGCGGCCCACGGGTGGGCGCGCCAACGGGGGATGCGACGGGCAATGGGCCCCATGAGCCCCAGCACGAACGACGAATGCGGGCTGCTGGTGAAAGGGTTGGATTCCCCACCGACACTGATGATGCCCTTCAATCCAGCCTATTATGCGGAACTCATTGAGGCTGAGGGATACCAGAAAGCGCGTGATCTCCTGGCCTATTACCTGAACATTCCCAAGGCTCCCGTGGACCGTCTGGACCGCATCGCCGCCAAAGTCAGACGGCGCCATCCGGAGGTGACCTTTCGCTGCCTCCGCAAGAAAACCCTGGCGGCGGATCTCGCCAAGGTGAAGGAGGTTTACAACGCCGCCTGGGAAGCCAACTGGGGTTTTGTGCCCATGACCGATGCCGAGCTGGATTTCATGGCGGAACGCCTGAAACCGCTGTTGTGCGAGGAATTCACCTGGCTGGCGGAGACCCGGGAGGAAGCGGTCGGCTTCCTGCTGGCGGTGCCGGATTACAATGAGGCATTCAAACCGCTGGCGGGCAGGCTTTTCACCCCCAGGATACTGGGGGCACTGCCCTATCTGCTGGGGTGGAAAACCCCGCGCATGTGCCGGGTGATCACCCTGGGGGTGAAGGCGAAATTCCGGGGCAAAGGCATTGAATCGGTGCTGCTTTTCGAGGGATTCAAGACCGGGCTCAAGCTGGGCATGGAGGGGGCGGAAGGCTCCTGGATCCTGGAGGACAACACCATGATGTGCCGAATGATGGAGACGTTTGGTGGCACCGCCTACAAGACCTACCGAATTTATTCCAAGGAGCTTTCAAGCTAAGCCTAAGGCGCTAGTTCTTTGGGCCGCTGGCGTTGTTGCTCGCTCGTTACAGATCGCTGCGGATATGCGCCTCGCTCGCGCCTAGCCAGCGGCCCAAAACCCGGCGCGCCTTAGGCTCATCTTGAAAGCTCATTGGAATCATCGGCTATCAGCCGATCGGGCTGGACATGCCTGACCGTCGATAGGGTGGATGAGTTGCATGGGTGGGAGGATATCGGTTTTGGGTGGTGG
>CAIYYI010000017.1 GCA_903930345.1 uncultured Verrucomicrobiota bacterium | reverse complement strand
CAGCACCTTCAGTTTCACGGCTGTGCGTTGATTCGCGAAGGAGGGAACCATTCTCGTCATGGATAAGATGATTCCGGCATTGACTACGCACCCGGGTCGCCTCGCTGCCGCCGCAGTGTTCTTAGTTGTTTTGAGCTTGGCCTCACCGGCTGCCCATGCTGGCACGCTGGTGGTCAATCCTGCGCTGGCCGGAGCGGCCGATACCAACCCGGGCACCGCCAGCCAGCCTTTGCTGACCATTGCTCGGGCCGCCACGCTGGTGCAACCGGGTGACGTGGTGCTGATTCATTCCGGCGTTTACCGGGAGAAGGTGGTGATCCAAACCTCGGGCACCCCGGCCGAGCCGATTCGTTTTGAGGCCGCCCCGGGCGCGCAGGTGGTCGTCACCGGGGCGGATCCACTCACCGGCTGGCGTCCGGAAAAGGAGCATGCCTTCAGCATTCCGTGGGTGCACAAGCAGTTTCAGGGGGATGGTCATAACCCGGGCGGCGTGGAGCAGGTCTTTGTTAACCGCCAATTGTACCGCAAGGTGGCCACCCTCAATGAGCTGACCAACGGCACCTTCTTCGTCGATCTGGCAGGCCAGCGTCTCCACCTTTGGGCGGAGCGCAATCCTGATGACTCGCAGTCCGGCGCGCGGGTGGAAGGGTCGCTGCGGTCCGCCGTCTGGACGGTGGCGGGGGCGCACATCCAGACTCGGGGCCTTACCTTTCGCTATGCCGCCAACCGGGCGCAGCAGGGGATGGCGATTTTCAAGGGTGCTTCCGGTGTGGTGGAGGATTGCGTCTTTGAATGGTCCAACAGCACCGGGGCCAATTTCATCGCGGAGGGTATCACGGTGCGCCGTTGCACGTTCCAGGACAACGGGCAGCAGGGTTTTTCGGGCAGCCGGGCGAATCGCCTGCGGCTGGATGGCTGCACCGTCCAGCGCAACAACAACAAGGAATACCCCCGGGGTTGGGAAGCGGGTGCCAACAAGATCTGCCAGAGTCGCGGGGTGATCTATGAGAACAGCCGGTTCCTGAACAATCACGGCACCGGCATCTGGTTCGATATCAGCAACCAGGAGGTCACCATCCGCAACTGCCTCATCGCGGACAACGAGGATGCGGGCATCTTCTACGAGATCAGCTACGGCTTGCATGCGCATGACAACGTGATCGTCGGCAACGGGTGCCGCCCGAGCAAAGGCTCCTGGGGTGCCAACGGCGGCATTTGCCTGTCGAGTTCCCCCGGCTGCCTCATTGAGCGCAACCTGATCCTCGGCAACTTTCAGGGCTTTTGTTTCCGGGAGCAGGATCGCACCACTCCCCGCATTGATGGCACCGCCGGTCCGGAGGTGGCCATCTGGAATCATGATGAGGTGGTGCGCCACAACCTGATCCTGAATAACAGCAACGCCCAGGTGCAGGGCTGGTTTGACATCGGCACCGAACGCCACTGGCCGAAGGCGTTGCAGACCGGCAAAGTCAGCGGCGGCCAGGCCAAAGATGATCTGGCGGCGGGCTATCAGGCCAAAAAGGATGGGGTTCCGCCGGGGCTCGCCCTTGAGGATCTGAAGATCAGTTTCAGCGGCAATATTTATGCCGTCGGGCCCGGGCAGGCCTTTTTCATCTGGGGCACCAATTGGAAACGCAAACAGGAGTACCGGGATATCGATCGCCTTACCCGGGAGCTTGGTTTGGAGGATGCGCAAAGCCGGGTGCTTCCGCCCGTTGGACTGGATCGGACGCAGCGCGACTTTCGTCTCCCCAAAGGCCATCCCGCCCTGGCCGGGGAGGCTTATCCCCGGGGCAGTGTTCCGGATTGCGTCCTCGGTGTGCGCTGAGCAACCGGCGCTTCTTTATGAAACCTACCGGCAAGAATATTCAAATTCGACCTATGTTGACCTTGCGAAAAATCCTTGGATTCCTGGCGGTGCTGGGCACCCTGGCCGCTGTCACCTGGAGTGCCGGTGCCGCCGTCTTTCCGCCGCTGCAAACAGGCGACACCAGCCAGCTTGGCCGCCAGGTTCAGCGCACCCTCCGATTATTGGCGACGAGCACGCCGGAGCGGCGCAACACCGTGCGAGTGCTGTTTTATGGGCAGTCCATCACCGAGCAGAAATGGGCGCAACTGGTGGCGGACGATCTGCGGGCCCGCTTCCCGCACGCCAACCTCGTGATCGAAAACCGTGCGCTGGGCGGTTACGCCTCCCAGATGCTGGTGAAAACGGCGGAGACCGACCTCTATTCCTTCCAGCCGGATCTGCTCATCTTTCACGTCTATGGCGCGCATGACAAATACGAGGACATCATCCGCCGGGTGCGCGAGCGCACAACGGCTGAAATCCTTATGCAAAACGACCACGTGACCCGGCCGGAGGATCTCGCAGAGGAAACCGACCCGGCGAAGCTCTGGCCGCCCAATGGGAAAAACTGGGATGCCTTCATGAACCACCGCTGGCTGCCGGAGGTGGGCAGTAAATATGGGGTCGAGCTGTGCGATCAGCGTGCCTGGTGGAAGCAATACCTGCAGGCAAACCAGCTCGAACCCAAAAAACTGCTGCGGGATGGAGTGCATCTGAATGCCCACGGCGAATTCCTCATGGCCGAATGTGTGAAGGCGTATTTGCGGTATGACCCGAAGCTGGGCCCTTCCCCGGCGGAATCATGGGTGAAGACTTATCCCGTGGGCGGGGTGGTGCGCTGGCAGGCGGGCAGGCTGCGGCTGGAGTTTGTGGGTAACCGCGTGGATGTCATCTTGAAACCGGGTTTGGCAGCCACCGCCAGGGTACTCATTGATGGACGCAAACCGTCCGAGATTGCATCGCTTTACGGATTCACCCGGGCGTTGGCCAAGCCCGGAGGCAAATGGCCGGTGGTGGCGGATTTGACCTGGCAGAATACGCCGGTGGTGGAGGACTGGACCATGGAGGTCAGCCGCAGCGTGGAGGGCACCAACCAGTTTGCCTTCGACCTCCGGGGCTCCAAAACCGGGCCGGATGGCTCCGGTCGGTCCGACCGCCGTTTTATCTCCAACTCCGGCCGGGTGGTGATCGACCCGGATGACTGGAATGTGGGTTACGCCCTGAGCCTCGCCCAGGTCAAACCGGTTCCTGATAAGTTCGTGGTGACTTGGCAGACGGTGGCGCGGCACTTGGACGAGATCCCGGTGATCAAAAGCCAGCCGGACCCGGCCGTTGAAAACATCCTCACCCTGGCGCAGGGGTTGCTTGACGGCAATCACACGGTTGAAATCCTGGGCGATGAGACACTGCCCATTGCTGCGCTGCGCATCTATTGTCCGCCGAACCGGGAAAAACAGTGATCACTGGCTGACCGGAACCCGGATCACCGAAAACGACCAGGGTGCCAGGGTGACCTCAAACTTGGGCCCGCCCACCGGTTGCACACTTTCCCGGGGCACGATGCGCCGGGGTTCGTCGATGCTGTTCTCCTCTTCGGGGCTGGCGGCAGCGAGAACGCTCACGCGGGCGCTGACCCCGGGCGTGGCTCCTTGCAGTTCAATTTTCAAGGGCCGTTCAGCCGCCGTGGCGTTGACCGCCTTGAGGATGATTTCCTTGCGGGAGCGGTCCAGCCCAGCCTGGGCGAAGACCCGGTGTGAGGCTGGCTGGGGATCAGCCATGACAAACTCGTGCTTCAGGTTGGTGTCCGGCCGGTTTTCCGCCATCAGCTTTTGGGCGTGGTAGGTGGTGCGGCCAAAGCTCACGCTGTTGTTATAGCCGATCATGTTCACCGGCCAGTCAAGCCGGTTCGTGTTGAAGAACAGCGGCGCGTAGCTGCACAGCTTGACGAGATCGCCATTTCGTTCCATGCCCATCATGAAGGCAGCCTCGGAGAGGGCGGCCAACAGGTTGCCTTTGCCCACCCCCTTGTTGCAGGCGAACTCGCCCACGTAGAGGCCGTATCCCCGGTCTCGTGGCACCTTGTCGTAAAGCCCGGCCTGGTCAAACAGCCAGTCGGCGTTCTTGTAGTAGTGTTCGTCCAGCAGATCGACATTCTGCACCTTTTTGCCTGGGCCGATGTCCCGGGTGCTGTCGTTGATGATCAGCACCAGTTGCGGCCAGGCCTGGCGCAGCGCGGCGGCAAACCGGTTGTAATACTGCTCGTACAGCGGACCGTGGTTCTCATTGCCGATCTCCAGGTATTTGAGCCGGAAAGGTGCCCGGTGTCCGTTGCGCACCCGCACAGAGCCCCAGGTGGTTTCCGGCCCGCCCAGCGCATATTCCACGGCGTCCAGCGTGTCCTGGATCTGCTCCTGCAGCCGGGCCTCCGCCAGATAATCGCCATTGCGCCACTCGCACGAGAGGCCCACGTTGCAGACATACATGCCGTCCGCTCCGATATCCTCGCACAGTTGCAGAAACTCATGGTAGCCCAGGCCGTCGGTATTGCGGTAGCCCCACAGGCTCCAGTGCCCCGGGCGCACGGAGATGTCCCCGAGGGTATCCTTCCAGCGATAGCGGTTGGCAAAGGTGGCGCCCTCCACCACGCAGCCGCCCGGGAACCGCATGAAGGCAGGCTTCAGATCCGCCAGCAACTGGCCCAGATCCGCCCGCAGGCCGTTGGCGCGATTTTTAAAAGTCCGGGCCGGGAAAAGGCTGATGACGTCCAGGTCAACAGAGCCGGATGAAAGCGGTTGCAGGTAGAAACGGGCTTTCGCATCAGTCCCTTTGGCCTTGAAACTGGCGGTGTGCCGGTGCCATTCGCGGGTGTTGACCTCCTTGACCACCACGCTGCCCAGGTCTTGGCCGTCCGCGCCCACCACCCCCACCTTCACCTGGCCGCCGAAGCCATCCGCCGCCAGCCGGGCAATGAAAGAGCAGCGGTAGGTTTCGCCGGTTTGCACGGCGATGCCCCAGTACCCCTCGTTCAGCAGCCGCACCGGGGTGTTGGTGGAGACCTTGGTCGCCGTCAGGCGCAGGAAGTTGATGTTCTTGAAATGAACCGGGTTGTTGGTGGCCAATGTCAGGCTGGCACCGGCTGAGGCTGCCGCCTCCAGGCTCCAAGAGGGCCAAGGGGTGGTGAATTTCCAGGGCGTCTGCCATTTCTTGGGGGAGCCGGTGCGGTAGTTCGCCTCTGTGGGGCCGAAGCACACCTCGTTCGTCATCACACAGCCCTCAACGGGCAGGATTTCCTCAAAGGAGCGGTTCTGGATCATTTCTGCGTACAATCCGCCATCGCCGGCATGGTTGATCTCCTCAAAGAAAATACCGTACAGGGATGGCTCCACCGCCGCCGTGGGCTGGGAGACATCCACCCGCAGGGTGTCGGCCAGGGCGGTGGATACAAGGGTGCCCAGCAGGCAGGGGGCAAGAAGCCGCAAAAGATTCAGGCGCATAGTGTCACAGGTGCAAATTGATTACTTAGCAAGGTTAAGCAACGCCACGCCCCACGGTCAAAGGTTTTCGATGTCCCATGCTTCACGCCAGTCTGGCCTGTGGGCCCAGGCCATGTAGAGGAGGGTGGGTGGGGTTGGAAACCAGTAGGTAAAGATGTGTGTAAAATGTTTGAAAGCAGTCTATTATGTCGAAATTACCAGGTGATTCTCTGGAAAAGCTTTGACAAAGCCCCCCGCTGTTCCTACGTTCGCTCACAAGGAATGTATGCCGTCAGGCGCAAGAGCAGCATCAAATACGCTTTGGTTTGACCGGTTGTGCGTTTCCCGGCGACGACTCTTTGGCGGACAACACCCAAAGTTGGCTGTTATTTGACTCCAATTACATATGCAAAACGCTTCCTTGCTGGCTGATTACACGCGTCCCTCCTTGCTGCTCCCCCGTCTGCACGGGCGCACGGTGGCGGCTGTGATCAACGAGCTGTGTGGTCACTTGGCCGCTGAACAGTGCGTGGACAACGCGGAAACCCTGGTGGCCGCCGTGCTCAAGCGTGAGGCGATTTGCTCCACCGCCATCCCGCCGGATTGGGCCATGCCCCACGCCCGGCTGACCGAGGTGCCGTCCCTGGCGTTTGCCGTCGGCATTCTGCCGCAGCCCATCAAGTGGGGCGGGGATAACCAGTTGGTTTCGCTGGTCTTCCTCTCGGTGGTGCCGGAGTTTCAGGCGGCCTCATATTTGAAGCTGATTTCCTCCCTGGCCCGCCTGAGCCGGGATTCCCGCGCCATGGAGCAGCTCCAGCAGGCGGGCTCGGGTGCCGAGATGCACCAGATTTTAAGCCGTATCACCCTATGAAACTCGACATCAGTTTCCGTCCCAAGCTGTTGGAAGTTCTCAAAACGTATTCCGCCAAGGATTTTCTGCCGGACCTGACGGCCGGTTTGACGGTGGGCATTGTTGCCCTGCCGCTGGCCATGGCGTTCGCCATCGCCTCCGGGGTCAAACCGGAGGCGGGCATTTTCACGGCGGTCATCGCCGGCTTCATCATCTCGGCCCTCGGCGGCACGCGGGTGTGCATCGGGGGGCCGACCGGTGCCTTCATCGTCATTCTTTATGGGATTTATGCCAAATATGGCGCGGAGAACATGGCGGTCTGCACGATGATGGCCGGGGTGATCCTGCTGATCATGGGCCTGACGCGTATGGGGACGATGATCAAGTACATTCCATACCCGGTGACCATGGGGTTCACCTCCGGCATCGCGGTGCTGATCTTCAGCACGCAGATCAAGGATTTCTTCGGGTTGCAGGTGGAGAAGATGCCCTCGGAGTTCATTGAGAAAATGCAGGTGCTGCTGGAGCGGGCGGGCACGGTCCAATATGTGACCCTGGCGCTGGCGGCCACCTCCCTGGCGGTCATTCTTTTCTGGCCCAAATCGTGGCAGAAACGGGTGCCGGGATCGATTGTGGCGCTGGTGCTCGGCACGGTGGCCGTGGCGGTCTTCCAGTTGCCGGTGGAGACCATCGGCAGCAAGTTTGGCGGGATCCCCCAGGGTCTGCCCAGTCCGCATCTGCCCGCCTTTTCGTTGGAGAACATCCGCCATCTGGTGCAACCGGCGACGACCATCGCCCTGCTGGCGGCCATCGAATCGCTGCTCTGCGCGGTGGTGTCGGACGGCATGGTGGATGACCGGCACGACTCCAACCAGGAGCTGATGGCGCAGGGGTTGGCCAACATTGTCTGCCCGATCTTTGGTGGCATCGCCGCCACGGGGGCCATCGCCCGCACCGCCACGAACGTCAAAAGCGGCGGGCGCAGTCCGGTGGCGGGCATCATTCATGCCCTGACCCTGCTGATCATCGTCCTGGTTGCCGCCCCGCTCGCCAAGTTCATCCCGCTGGCCACCCTCAGTGCCGTGCTGGTGGTGGTGGCGCTGAACATGGGCGAGTGGCACAACTTCAGCCGCCTGCCCAAATGGCCGCGCAGCGACGCCGCCGTCTTCCTCACCGCCTTCGGGCTGACGGTGATCATCGATCTCACAGTGGCGGTGGAAATCGGCATGGTCCTGGCCGCCGTCCTGTTCATCAAGCGCGTCAGCGAGACGAGCCAGATCACCGCCGTGGATGAGACGCTGGAGACGGAGGGCTCCCAGCACTCGCTGGTGGGCAAGGACATTCCGGAGGGGGTGATGGTTTACCGGATGTTCGGCGCGTTTTTCTTTGGCGCCACCGACAAGCTGGAGAGCGCCCTGCGCCGGGAAAAGACCGAACCGGACGTGCTGATCCTGCGCATGCGCAAGGTGGTGGCCATGGATGCCACCGGCCTGAACGCGCTGGAGGATTTGTACGAGCGTCTGCACCGCAAGGGCAAGCACCTCATCCTGAGCGCGCCGCACACCCATCCCATGATGGTGATGGAGAAGGCCGGCTTCCTGGATCGCATCGGCCACGACAACGTCTGTCCGCACGTGGATGCCGCCCTGGCGCGGTCGCGTGAGCTGCTGGGCCTGCCGCCCGCGCCCGCGCCGGCCGCCGATCCGCTGCTCCAGGAAAAGGAAAATCTGGCCGCCGCCCGGCAGGAGATCACCGAGGCGTTGGAGCGGGCGAACCAAATGTTAAAGAAAACTGGCCATGGCTCCTGATTTCAGCTAGCCTGTTCGTCGTAACCACTTACGATAAACCAGCATGTACCTGAACGTCATCGAACTCGCAGCCTCCTTCGGCGTGGCAGAATCGGTGGTGGAAGGGTGGGTGCGCAACGAGGGGCTGCCCTGTGTGCCGGACCGGGGTCGGCTGTTGTTTGACCGCGCGCAGGTGGTCGCCTGGTCCGCGCAACGGGGCCATGTCGCCAAGACCGGGTTCCTGGCGGCCGAAGGTCCGCGCCAGAATGCCGGGCGGCGGCTGGCCACGCTGTTGCGCGCCGGCGGGATCTGGCGTGCGGTGTCGCCGACTGAGCTGGTGGGGGTGCTGGGGCAGGTGGTGAGCCGGTTGCCCGGGGCCACCCCGGCCATCCGCCAACTGCTGGCGCAACGCCTGGGGGCGCCCCAGGGCATCAACTGGGCGCCGGTGGGCGGCGGGCTGGCCCTTCCGCACCTGCGCAGTCCGGTCGCGCTGGGGCCGCAATCCGGCATCCTGGCGCTGCTGTTGCTGCGGGAGCCATGGGGCCTCGCCGAACTGGTGCCGGACGAAGTGCCGGTCACCCGCCTGCTGTTTTTCATCGCCCCAACACCGCGCGCCCACCTGGAGCTGCTGGGCCAGTTGAGCGGGGCGCTGACGCGGGGCAACCTGCGCCCGCTGGTGCTGGCGGGCGCGCCGGATGAGGAGCTTTTCGCCGCGCTGAACGTGCTGGAGGACGGGGCCGGGAAGGAGCCGATGCCATGAGCGTCGGCTGGCTACTCCTGATCGCAGCGGCGGGAATCGTTGCCGGGATGGTCAGCGCCTTCAAGTCGCCGCGGGTCTGGCTGGGGGCCACCCTGCTGGGCGCCGCCGCCGCGTTCCTGGCCGCGCTGGTGATCCTGGCGGGCGGGGAGCCGTGGATCTGGCAGCCGGAGTTCCGGCTGGGCGGGGAGCAGGTGAACCTGCGGCTGGATGGCCTGAGCGCGTTCTTTCTGGCCCTGCTTTCCGTGCTGGGCGGCTGCGCCTCGCTGTACGCGAGCGAATATTGGGCCGATGCCGCGCATCCCGCCTCCGCCCCCACCGGGCGGGTGTGGTGGAACGGGTTGCTGGGCAACATGGGCCTGGTGCTGGTGGCCGCCAACGGACTGCATTTTCTCATCGCCTGGGAGCTTTTCACCGTCAGCGCCTATTTCCTGGTGACCAGCGAGCGGCAGCGTCGCGAGGTGCGCGCGGCGGGCTGGCTCTACCTGGCGGCCTCGCACGCGGCCACGCTCTGCCTGTTCGCCTTTTTCGCCTGCCTGGCCACCCGCACCGGAAGCTGGGCGCTGGGGCCGTTGCGCGAGCGGGTGGATCTGGCCCCGCTCTTCTGGCTGGCGCTCTTCGGCTTCGGGGTGAAGGCGGGCCTGTTCCCGCTGCACATCTGGCTCCCCTCCGCCCACGCCAACGCGCCGAGCCATGTTTCGGCGGTGCTCTCCGGCATCACGATCAAGATGGGCATCTATGGCCTGGTGCGGTTCACCGGCTGGCTGCCGGTGCCGGAGTCGGCGGGCTGGGTGGTGGCCGGGCTGGGGGTGGTCAGCGCGGTTCTTGGCGTCGCCTTTGCCCTGGGGCAGCATGATCTGAAACGCCTGCTGGCCTATCACAGCGTCGAGAACATCGGGATCATCCTGCTGGGGCTGGGCTTCGCGCTGATCGCGGTGGGGCAGGGGCAGGCCGCGTGGGGCCAGCTCGCCCTGGCCGGCGGCCTGCTGCACGTCTGGAACCATGGTCTGTTCAAGGCGCTGCTGTTTTTGGGTGCCGGGTCGGTCCTGCACGCCACCGGCACGCGGGAAATGAGCCGCCTCGGCGGGCTCTGGCGCGTCATGCCGTGGACGGCGGGGCTGTTTGCCCTGGGGGCGGCCGCCATCACGGGCCTGCCGCCGCTGAACGGATTTGTAAGCGAATGGCTGGTGTACCTCGGGCTGTTTGACGCGGTCTCGGCGCGCGGGCCGGCGGCCTGGGCCGCGATTCCGGCGGCGGTGCTCCTGGGGGTGACCGGCGCGCTGGCGCTGGCCTGCTTTGTGAAGGTGTGCGGCGTGGTGTTCCTGGGGCTGCCGCGCTCGGCGGCGGCGGAGCACGCGCACGAGTGCGGCTGGCGCATGCGGCTGCCCATGCTGCTGCTGGCGGCGGCGTGCGTGGCCATCGGGCTGGCTCCGGTGCTCTTCTGGCCGGCGGTGGCTGCTGCTGCGGCGGCCT
>CAIYYI010000016.1 GCA_903930345.1 uncultured Verrucomicrobiota bacterium | reverse complement strand
CACCCCAAGTGTGCATCAACATGCGCCGGTAGGGCTTATGCTGGTAGCTGACCTTGACCATGTAAACGTTGCATTCCAAGCCAAAAAGACTGCACGCCAGGCCGAGGGAGGAACCCCATTGGCCAGCCCCGGTTTCCGTGGCCAACCGCTTGGTTCCAGCCAACTTGTTATAGTAGGCCTGAGGCACGGAGGTGTTCACCTTGTGACTGCCAGCCGGACTGCCGCCTTCGTACTTGTAGTAAATATGGGCCGGAGTTTGCAGCGCCCGTTCCAGGCGCACTGCCCGCAGCAACGGAGTGGGCCGCCACAGGGAATAAATCTCCCGCACCGGCTCCGGAATCTCGACCCAGCGTTCAGAACTAACCTCTTGGCGAACAAGGCTTTCAGGAAATATTTGAAGCAAGGCTTCCGGACCGATGGGTTGTCTCGTTCCAGGGTGCAGCGGTGGCGGCAGCGGCTCTGGAAAATCTGTCAACAGGTTGTACCAATGTGTCGGAATATCCGACTGGCCCAGCGTAAAACGAATTTTTTCGTTCATAAAATTCAAACCCCCGGTCCGGTTGGCCCCCATGGCCACACCTGGCAAGATACCGGGGCGGTGACGGCATCTTTTTCCCCTAATTCCATTCACTTGTCCATAAAATCTTCTTAACTAAATGCACAACGGGATCGTGCCCAAAATCCACCGAACGGCGGTTGACAAGCCCCCGGGAAGGCTCCACTGTTTAGGCGTATTATTTAATAATAAACCGAATTGGCCCATAGCCTTAAAACACATGATTCAGTTGCACGATCAGGAAAACGTTGTTGTCGCCAAGACCCGCGAACTCTGCCAGACCATTCTGGACCAGGAGGAATTCTGCAACATTCGCACGCGTATCGACCTGTTTCTCTCGGATGACCGGGCGCAAGCCATGTATGAGTCCGTGAACAGCAAAGGCCAGGAACTGCAGCAGAAGCAGCAATCCGGCCAGACGCTGACCGATGAGGAGATTGCCGGTTTTGAGCAGGACCGGGAGGCATTCCTGAACAACCCGGTTGCCCGGGGGTTTCTGGACGCCCAACAGGAGATGCACCAAATGAAGGAAGTGGTGGTCAAGTACGTTTCCAAGACGTTTGAGTTGGGCCGCATGCCCGCCCCGGACGATTTCAGCTCCTGCGGCCACGGCTGCAATTGCCATTGATAGCCAAGTCGAATCTCAACCGGGGGTGGCGTTCAGCCACCCTCTTTTTTTGCCGACGATCAGAACCCTCCCCAAGCAGTCAATCGACGCCGTGAACAGCTACTTCGATCCCGGGGAACAACGGGCCCACAAGGTTAACACCCTGTTTGACAAGATTGCGCCCCGGTACGATTTCATCAACGATGTGCAAAGCTTCGGCTGGCATCGTTTATGGAAGCGCAAGGCGGTGGGTCTGGCCGACGCCAACGAGCAGACCCGGGCGTTGGATTTGTGCTGCGGCACCGGCGACCTGGCCTGGGCGCTGGCCCGCCAGGGTGCCCATGTGACCGGATTGGACTTCAGCGAGGCCATGCTGGCGATCGCCCAAAATCGACGAATCCCCTGCCCCCACCCGCCGGTCTTCCTGCGGGGCGATGCCCAACGCTTGCCGTTTCCCGACCAGAGCTTCGAGGTCGTCACGATCAGTTACGGATTGCGCAACCTGGCCCGGTGGCAACTGGGGTTGGAGGAAATGGTGCGGGTGGCCAAACCGGGGGGGCGAATTATCGTGCTGGATTTCGGCAAGCCGGACAACCCGCTGTGGCGTAGCTGCTATTTTGCCTACCTAAGGTGGATGGTGCCGGTGTTTGGACGCCTGTTTTGCGGGGATTCCCAGGCTTATGCCTATATCCTGGAATCATTGCGCCATTTCCCCGCCCAGCGCGGGATCGAGAAGCGTTTGTGCCAATTACCCTGTCATGATGTGACCACCCACCATCTGCTTGGCGGGGTCATGGGCCTGAACTTCGCCCGGAAGAAGTGACCTTCGCACCGGGTGATGCCGCCCGAAGAGCGGCACCACCCGGATTGAATTCCCCTTGCGGGGCAGCGTCCTCTACGGTTGCACCACGATTCGATAGAAGCGGGCGGTGATGCCACCAACGTCGTTGGTGACACTCAGTGAATTCGCGGTGGCGGTTTGATCCACCCCCAGGTCAGTCCAGTTGTCCTCCCGCAAATGGGTCTTGTATTGCACGCGGTAACGGCGTCCCGCGAGGGTGTCGAAAGTGAGCACCACCTGCCCCGGTCGAACGAGGAATCGGTCCGGGCGCACCTCGGGCAGTCGCCCCACCAATACTTGGAACGTGTTGCTGGTCGAGAGGCTGGGGACACCACTGTCGGCAACCACCACGGTCACCACCTGTGTCCCCAATTGCTGGGCGGTGGGCGTCCAGGTGACCTGCCCGCCCAAGGGATTGATCGCCGCTCCCAAAGGAGCACTCTCCAAGCGGAAGGTCAGCGACTGGGCTGGCAGATCAGCATCCGTGGCCATCACTGTGAACGCCAGGGGTTGCCCCACAAACAGCGCGTGATTGGTCAGGGCACCCAGCATGGGGGCCGTATTATTGCCCGCCGCCAGTTCATTGGGGAGCCCGGGCGAAGCCTGTGGCAAAGAGAACGCCGGACCGGAACCGTTGGGATACCGCCCCTGGCTGACATCGCTCACCTGAGGTCCGAAAGTCACCAGATCCACCACCTGACCGTCAGGGGCGTACAAGCCCAGATCAGAACCGCTCTTGGCCAGGCGGAAATCGGCGTGAATGACGTTGTTGGAAACGACGGTTTGCTGCAAATCGTTGTCCGCCCAGATCAGCAGGTAGCCGCCGGGCGGGATGATCACCCCATCGGGGATGCGATAGCGGAATGGCACCAGGGAGGAATCCGTGAGCCAGTAGCCTGACAAATCGGCGGGCGTGCCGGCCGGGTTGAAAAGCTCAAACCAGTCGGCATAAGTGTTGTCCGCCACATCCAGCAGGGTCTTGGTGTTGCTCGCCATCCACTCATTGATTTTCGCGCGCACCGGGGGCAGGGCCGGATTGTTGGTGGCACCGGGTGTGGGGAAGTGCAGGCTGCTGCGACGCAACCCCTGGCCATCGGGAACGTCACCATAACTCAGGCTGGCCGACAGCCCGTCATAGTTCAGGTAATCCACCAACTGCACCCAGGTGCCCACGGAGCGGCTCAGCGCCACCGACCCATTGGTGGGAGCCACCCGGAAACCCGTGTGCCACTCGCCGGGGGTTGTCTCGTTGGACTCACCATCCAGGAACAACACCTTGAATTCACCCGGATTGATGACCGAACCGGTGGGGAAACTCCACTTGCCCAAACTGGCATAGTCATCCGTGAGAAAGAACCCGTCGAGCGACACCGCATTGGCTCCGGAATTGTACAACTCCAGCCAGGGCTCCGCTTCGCCCTGCCCATCAAGCAACCCCGCATCCCCCATCGGTTTGACTTCGTTCAGCCAGAGTTCCGGATACGGCGGCATGGCGACCAGCACGGAGTTGGTGTTTCCAGGTGTGAAAGGTGCCGGAGCAACTTGTTGGGCCACCGCCGGTCGGAAGAAGGTGCTCACGCGGGCGTTGAGCGTGGCCCCATTGGTTCCTGGCAGATACCAGAAACCAACGGAGCAGATCGTGTTTGCCGGAACGGCTGTGATATCCTGGAAAAAGTTGGTCAGAACCGAGCCGGATCCGGTTTTCAACTTGAAACAGTTGTTGCCGGTGTGGGCCAGGTTGGAAACCACCATGCTGTTGGAGACCACCAGCGTGCCGACTGTCCAAGGCGCGAGCAAAGGCTCCTCAAAACCGCCGTTTTTCAGGAGATTGGTGCCCTGGGCCGGCACACTGCCCACCACAAAGGTGATGTCGTCCAGATACACCTCACCACCGCCCGCATCAAAGTGGAAGGCGAGGCGGGTGGCCGAGAGATTGCCGAGCGAGCCCGAGTAGCTGAAAAAGCGCCAACCGGTGTTGTCACGCCAATTGCTGGCGCGCATGTTGTCGGCCATGGCATCCGCCAACTGCAGGGAGTTGGTCCGGAACAGTCCGTTGGTCATTACCGGCCAGGGCGCCCGGTTCTGGTATCGCACCTGATCCACCAGGGTTTCCGTCCCCGGCACCAACCCCGGTTGGTGGAGTTCCAGCAAGTCCCCATCGCCTTGCAGATTGCCTGCAAAGGTGTCGAACACCGGCACAGTGGCGCCGTAAGTGTTGGCGATCGCCAGCCGGTTTCTGGCCAGCAACAGATAGCCGCGCGGCGCCAGGGTGCTGCCAACGGGGAAGGTGTAGCCCAAACCGTTGATCCGCCAGCCGCTCAGATCGTACATGGTGTTGGTGCTGCGATTGAACAACTCGACATACTCCGCGTCGGGATTGGCTGTGTTGGGCGCGAGTTCATTGAACACAATATTGTTCAGGGCCGGCTGCGGCACCGCGCTGTTGATCACTGTCACGGTCACAGAATTTCCCACGGCCAACCCCTTTTGGCTCAGCGCGGCGATGGTCACAGGGTTGGTTCCCGTGTCCACCGGCAGACGCACCAGCCAATTGGTGGTGGAAGTCCAGATGATGGGCATGGCCTCACTGTTGAACAGCAGGGTGCGTGCCTCCAGGGGCGCAACGCCCGTGAGCACAGCCACGTTGCTGGAAGTGTTGAACGTGCCGGACGAAAGCGCCAGGGCGGCGACATCCCAGGCAGCCACCTGGGTCAGGATGCTGGAGCGCGCGGAGGAAACCCAGGTCTTGATGGCATCCGGGGCGGTGGCTCCCAGCCCGTTGGCGGCGAAGGCGGCATAGCGGCCATCCACAAATGGATCCAATTGACCGGACTGCATGGCGGAGTTGCACAGCTCCTTCATGGCCTGCCAGTATAGCTTGCGAAAGTATGGCTGGCCGGGATTGGCGTTGGCTCAGGGTACGGGGCGGCAGGATGGTGTG
>CAIYYI010000015.1 GCA_903930345.1 uncultured Verrucomicrobiota bacterium | reverse complement strand
TCTTCCACCTGGCGCAGGCGCACGGGTGTGAACTGCAGATTGGTGGAAGCGACCAGTGGGGCAACATCACCGCCGGGATTGACCTGGCCCGCCGCCGCCTGGGGAAAACCGTCTTTGGCCTGACGCTGCCGCTGATCACCAATGCCGATGGCTCCAAGTTCGGCAAATCGGTGGCGGGCGCCATCTGGCTGGATCCGCAGCGGACGAGCGTGTACCGCTTTTACCAGTTCTGGATTCGCACGGACGACCGGGACGTGGTGCGCTTCCTGAAGTTTTTCACCTTCCTCTCCGCCGCCGAAATTGAGGCGCTGGCGGCACAGCACCAGGAAAACCCGGGCGTGCGCGCGGCGCACAAGGCGCTGGCCAAGGCGGTGACCGACATGATCCACGGGGAGGCGGCCACGCAGGATGCCATCAAGGCGAGCGAGGTGCTGTTTGGCGGGGAGTTGACCGGCATCTCCGAGGCCAATTTCAACGACGTGGCGGGCGAGGTGCCCACGCGGGAGCTGGAGGCCGCCCGGTTGTCCGGAGCGGGGGTGCCGCTGGTGGAGCTGCTGGTTCACTCCGGGCTGTGCACGTCAAAGGGGCAGGCCCGCAAGGATGTGGAGGGGGGCGGCGCGTACATCAACAATGTGCGGGAGGGTAACGCCCAGCGCTGTGTGACGGCGGCCGACCTGCTGTTTGGCAAGTATGTCCTCCTGCGCAAAGGCAAACGCAACTACACCGTGATCTCCGTGAAGTGATTGCGTCTAGACGTGCTGGTTTAACTGCTGGCGGAGCGCGCGGAGGATGGCCACGCGGGCGAACAATTTGTCATTGCCGGGCACGATCAGCCACGGCGCCTCGGGGGTGTGGGTGCGGGCCACCATTTCGTTGACGGCCTGGGTGTAGTTGGCCCACTGATGCCGGTTGCGCCAGTCCTCCGGCGTGATCTTGTGCTGCTTGTAGGCGGTTTGCTCCCGTTCCTTGAAGCGGCGCAACTGCTCCTCCGGGCTGATGTGCAGCCAAAACTTCATCAGCACGCCGCCTCGCTGGGTGAATTGCTCCTCAAAGCTGTTGATTTCCCCGTAGGCGCGCTGCCATTCCTCCGGGCGGGCAAAGCCCTCCACCCGCTCCACCAGCACCCGCCCATACCAGGAGCGGTCAAAGATCACCACCCGACCGGCGGCCGGCACATGCCGCCAGAAGCGCCAGAGGTAATGCTGGGCCTTCTCCGCCTCCGTGGGGGCGGCGATGGACACCACCCGGCGCAGCTTGGCGTCGATGGCGGTGGCCAGCCGACGGATAACCCCGCCTTTGCCCGCCGCGTCCCAGCCCTCGAACACGAGCAGGATGGGGATGTTTTTGCGGGCGGCCTCCCAGGTCAGGCGGTTCAGTTCGGCGGTGTGCTCCGCCAGTTTCTGCTCGTAGATTTCCGGCTTTAGACGGGCGGTCAGGGAGACCCGGCCCAGCGCATCGGGAATCCGGCGCGGCGCAGGGGCCGGGACGGCTTTCTTCCGCCGGGTGGCGGCGGACAGCGCGGCTTCGAACTGCTCCTGCAACAGCCGCGCGGTGGCCAGGTTGCGGTGGCGCGGGTTTTCCGAATCAATGATGTGCCACGGAGCCTCATCCTGGTGAGTGGCGGACAACGCCTGCTCGCTGACGCGGGTGAAGCGTTCGTACAGGTGATGGTATTCCCAGTCCTGTTTGGTCACGCGCCAGCGGTTGAGCGGATCCTGTTCCAGCTTGTGAAAGTGTTTCTTTTGGGCCGCTTTGGAGACATGGAACCAGAACTTGATGATCCGCAGCCCATCCCGGGCGAGCATGCGCTCCGTTTCGGCGATGCGCTGCAGCTCGGCGGCAAAGGCTTCCTTGGAATTCTCGTGCAAGACGCGCTCCACGATGGGGGTGGAGTACCAGGAGCCGAAGAAAAGGCCGATCCGGCCCCGGCTGGGAAGGTCGCGCCAGAACCGCCAGAAGCGGGGCCGCGCCTGTTCCTCATCGGTTTCCTTCCAATAGGCGCAGACATCAATGCCGCGCGGGTCGAGCCATTCGCCCAGCTCGTTCACCACCTCGGCTTTGCCGGCCCCTTCCACCCCATTGACCAGGATGAGGACGGGAATGCGCGCATCCCGCAGCGCCTGCTGGAGCTGCAGCAACCGGGTGCGCAGCCCGGTGATCTGCTGATCATACTCCTCCCGGGGAACCTTGGGGCCAAGTTCAGCGGCCTGAAACAGCGCCTGAATCGTTTCGCAGCCCGGATCGGGTTCGGAGGATGCCATGATGGTTAATAAACCATGCCTTCCGGTTTGGGGCAAGGAGCTTACGAGGGCAGAACCCCCAGCTCGCGGCCCAGGGTCTGGAGATGCTGCCGGGCCAGGCCGTATTCCTCCTGGTTGGGCAAATGCTCCAGCATCAGGGGGGGCTGCTGCGGCAGGGCGGCCAGCCGTTTCAGGAAAGTCCGGTAATCCATCTCCCCGGCACCCGGCCGCACTTCCCGGAAGTGGACGTTCATCTCAATGTCCCACACCAGATCCTTGGCGTGGCAACTGGCGATGTGTGCCCCCAGCTTGTCGAAGCACTCGTTCAGCAGCGCGGTGTTCGCGTAATAGCGGTCCGGGCTGTTCACCAGGTTGCACGGGTCCAGATGCACGCCGAACCCGGGCCGGTCCACGGCCTTGATCATCTGCACGTAACGGTCGGCGGATTCCGGCATGGCCCACCCCATCATCTCGTAGCAGAACTTCGTCCGGGTGGGTTTGACGGCATCAATGATCTTGCGGGCGTTTTCCACTGCGGCATCGAAAAAGGCCGGGGAAAAGTTCTCCTTGTGCGGGCCGTACCAGACCTTGGGGTTGAAGGAGCCGGCGATATCCACGCAGCACCGGGCACCCAGCGCCTCGGCCAATTGCAGGCCCTCGGTGACGGTGGCGAGGTTCTGCCGGCGCTTCTCGGCATCGGGATCCAGCAGGTTGCACCAGCGTCCCACCTCGGCCAGGGTGACATCCTGGCGGGCGAAGGCGGCCTGCGTGGCCTTGATGCGGTCGGTGTCCGTCAGTTTGACATTGGGGCAGTAGGCGGCCCGATACCCCAGCTCCCGATGGGCGAGGGCCAGTTGTTCCGGGTCGTTGCCGCCCGCGCTCAGGGGGCCGCCCAGGCGGATGAAGCCGCGGCCCAGGGTGCCGGGTTCCGCCGCCTTTACCATTGATTGGAGCAGGGGAGTACTGCCAGTGGCGAGCAGAGCGGCTTTGAGGAAATAGCGTCGATTCATGGTGTCGTTCAGGGTATAGGTTCCAGTTTCAAATAATCAAGACCGGTCATGTAGGCTTTTTGGGCTTTGGGGTTCGCTCCCATGATCTCAATCGTGAGTGTGTGCGCTCCGGCAGCCAGGGTGGTTTCGCCCAGGGTCAGCAACCCGCTGAGAATCACATTCTCGTGGTAAAAATCCACGGGTTCTCCCAACTGATGGTCATCCAGTTGGAACCGGGCGATGCCGTAATCCCGCGCCTTGGTGAAGGCCCCCAGGATGCGATAGCGCCCCGCCAGGGGGGCGCGCACCTCCAGCTTCAGTTGATCACCCGGTTTGCTGCCGGTCCACCAGAGTTGCGCGCCCTGGCTCCACTCCTCGGTGTAATGATCCATCTGTTGCTCCTGGGTCTTGCCCCCGGTCTTGCTGAGCACCCGCAGGTATTCCCCCTCCATGGCCCCCTTGGCCACAAAGTTGGAGGTGCCGGTGTAGTAGCCGGTGCGTTCGACCACGGGCAAGGGCGGGTAAGGGTCGTTGCCGGTGGTGGAAAGGTACCAAAACACCGTGCTGGCGAACAGGGTGGGGCGGTGGTTTGAAAAATACTTTTCGATGGCCCCCTCAAAGGACTGCTGGAAGGGGACGTTGTCGGTGATGTGCCAGCGGTTCAGCGCAATGTGGCCCTTGTTGCCCATGGCGATGGTCTGGTTGTGGTAGGCATTCCAGTACAGGCTCGGATTGCCCCACGCGTAACCGAAGTAATCCTCGGATCCGGTTCCGATGGTGGAGGGGAATTTCTCGCCGTCCACAAAGAATTTCTCATCCCCTTCGCCCCACCAGGAGCCGCGCGGATTCCAGACGTGCAGCAGCACGCCCACGAAACGGCCCCGGCCCGTGGTTTTCAGCATGGTCCAATCAATGGCGCGTTCCGGTTCGGTGGGCGGCAACGCATCCCGATGCCATTTGGCATGGAAGCGGCCGTACTCCGCCTGGTCCGCAGTGAGGGGGGCCTGGGTGATTTCCAGGTTGGCTTTGCGCCTGGTGGAACCGTCGTTTTTCAGGGTGATGACCGCCTGCCGGGCAAACGGCATGTACCAATGCGTAAACCAGACCCCGTCCGGGGTGAGTCCGGCTGGCAGGGACAGGTACGGATTGGCCCCGGCGGCGGTGCCGAAAAAGTCGCCCAAGGGTGCCCAGACGCTGGGGTTCGTCTCACCGTCCCAATGGATGCTGAGGGTCCATTCACGCAACGCATCGCGGTCCCCGGGGGCGGCGGGGGGATCCAGGACCAACCGCAGTCGGGTGATGGCCCCCGGTCCGGTGACGGTGGTTGCCGCGCTGACGTTCTGGTTGAGATCAACGTTGAAGGTCTGGGTTTTCTGGCCGGGCCGGGTCGGCACTGCTTCGGGCCCGGCCTGTGACAGAATCTTTTCAGCCGCATCCAGGGCGGATTCCTCCGCCGGGGTCAGGTTGCGTTTGAAGGTGGGGACGACCGTGCCAGCCGGGAAAGTGGTGTAGCCGAAGTGGAAGTAGTTTCCCCAATCCGGATCCGCCACCACTTTGCACGATTTCTGGTAGGGGATGGGCGTGTAATTGTTCCAACCCCGGGCGACGGTATGCACCAGGGAGGTGCGGGTGAAGGGCGAGTTTTTGCCGTCAAAGTAGCCGATGAAGGGTAGATCGACCGCCGGTTCGGCGGCACCATCCAGGTAGATTTTGACGTGCCCTTGTTTTGGCGTGGCCGTCCAAATGCGCCAGAGGCAGCCGGGTCCGGTCATTTCCGCCAGCACCTGCCGCTCCCCCTCCTTGCGGATGATGCCATTCCCATCCCCGTTGGCGTCCCAACCTTTGTATTTGCCGGTGGCTTCGTCGTACTTGCTGGCCCGGTCATAGCTGGACCACTGGGCGGTGGTTTCCCCCGGTGCGGGCAGCCGGGCCAGGGATTCCAGATCGGTCAACCGGTGGATCAGATCCTCATAGGTGAAGTGCTGGGGGGCGCTGTAAGCCTGGGCAAGGGTGAACGTGAATCCCAAGGTTAGGAGTCGCAACAGGCTTTTCATGGCCTCATTATAGGACCATGCGGACGTTGGGTGCCAGTTCAAAAGCTGGGCTAAACCACCGGATGGTTGACGTTTCCTGTCGCCAGCCGTGGTTTTGGCAATTTGGCGCAGTTGGTGGGATCAACGGAAATACACGAAGCCCAGGATCGCGCTCGACGGGGGAGTCGGTTTCAGTCTAAGGTGCCGCCATGCGCAAAGAGTCTTTGGCGTTCCTGGAACAGTTGGTCAACACGCCCAGCCCTTCGGGCCATGAGGTTCGTGGACAGCGGGTATGGCTTGATTACGTGACGCCCTGGGCGGAGGAAACCTTCTCCGACGCCTACGGGAACTGTGTGGCGGTGTTGAACAAAGGGGCCTCCCCACGGGTCATGCTGGCCGCCCACGCGGATGAAATCGCCCTCACCGTCAATTATATTGATGACAACGGCTACATTTACGTGCGCCGTCTGGGGGGGGTGGATGCGGCCATCACCAAGGCGCAGCGGGTGACGATTCACGCCCGGCGCGGGCCGGTCAAAGGCGTGGTCGGCAACGTGGCCCCGCACCTCACCAAGCAGGAGGGCGAACGCCGGGTGCCCAAAATTGAGGATCTTTTCATTGATATCGGGGTGGCCAACCGCAAGGAAGCCGAGAAGCTGATCGAGATCGGTGCCCCCATCACCCTGAACCAGCAGTTCGAATTGCTCCGCGGCGATCTGGCCGTGGCCCGGGCCTTTGATAACCGGATCGGCACCTTTGCGGTGGCCGAGGCGCTGCGGTTGCTGGCCCCGCAAAAGCACAAGCTCAAAGCAGAGATCTGCGTCGTCTCCAACATCATGGAAGAGGTCGGTCTCCTGGGGGCGCGGCAGATCGCCTACTCCCTGAAGCCGGATGTGGCGCTGGTGGTGGATGTCACCCACGCGACGGATTATCCCACGGTCAGCAAAATCCAGCATGGGGACATCCGGATTGGCCAGGGCCCGGCGCTCACGCACGGCGGGTGCAATCACCCCGAGGTGGTGAACCGCCTGGAAGCGGTGGCCAAGGCCCGGGGCATCAAGCTCCAGCATGAGGCCATGTCCGCCTCCAGCGGGACGGATACGGATGTGATTTTCTGGACGCGCGGCGGCATTCCCAGCGGGCTGATCAGTCTGCCCAACCGCTACATGCATTCACCGGTGGAACTGGTGAATCTGAAGGATCTCGAACAAATCCCCGAACTCATGGCTGGTTTTGCCCTCTCCCTCAAGGCGGGCGAACAATTCAAGGTGAAGATTTAACCCGGCGGCGACTCCATATAACACCATGCAAATTCCCTCCAAAACATTGGTTTTCACTTTGCTTGCCCTGCTGGCCGGGGTGGGTTGCCGCACCGACCGGCCAGCCCGGGCTCCCGAAACGGTGGCCCAGCCGGAGTTGCCGGGCGCCCAGGCGGATGGCGCGGTGTTGCTGCCCAACCAGTGGCTGCTGCGTCCGGTCGGCAAACAGATTCCCCTGGGGGATTTTCCGGTCAACATCGCCCTGCACCCGTCCGGGCGCCACGCCGTCATCCTGCATGCGGGCCATGGCCAGCATGAGCTGATTTCCGTGGATGTTCCCAGCGGCAAGGTCGTTGCGCGCGCTCCCCTGGAGGAGGCCTTCTATGGGGTGACCTTCTACGATGGGGGTCGCAAGGTTCTCTGCAGCGGGGCCAGCCAGGAGGTCGTCACCCAGTTCACTTTTCAGGATGGTTACTTCTCCGAACCACGCCAGTTCCCGTTGCGGCCGGTCAAACAGCGGGGCATCCCCTGCGGTA
>CAIYYI010000014.1 GCA_903930345.1 uncultured Verrucomicrobiota bacterium | reverse complement strand
CGGTTTTGTTATTGTTCGTGGGGCAGAAGGGACGACGCGGAAGCCGATTCTTTCAGGCTACGTCGCGGAGCAGCTTCCCACGAAGTACTTCTACGATCTGTTTGCGACCAACGTAAACTTGAAGACAGCTACGGATGAACTTGACTCTACCAAGGCAGAAAAAGATCAGCCATTGGATGAGTTTGGGTCTCCTGCGGATACCACTAATCTTAACGCTTCAACCTCGGCTCATGGGTTACTGCTAAAAGCCGTAGATCCTGGGGCTGGTCTTCAGAACGTAGTCGCTATTGGGAACGGAGAAACGGAGTACACTAACAAAGCCTTGTTTGATACGGCGAATGCTGTTGCACTAGGAACTGCCGCAGCTGGAACTACGCTCATTGCGGCCAGACAAGACCACGTTCACGAGATGCCGAAGCTCGATGATCTTGCTGCGCCTGATGACAATACCGACCTAGACGCCACAACATCCCTTCATGGGTTAGCGCCCAAAGCAGTTGATCCGGGTGCCGCCGACCTCCTAAACGTCTTGGGGTTAGAGACTGGAGAAACGACATACACCAACAAGGTGCTGTTCGACGCAACGAATCCAGAAGCCTTGGGTGCGGCTGGTCCCGGTACTGGGGTTGTTGCCTCCCATCGCAATCACGTCCATGAGATGCCAAAGCTGGATGATCTTGCGACTCCTGACGACAACACCGACCTGAATGCCACTACGCTGCTTCATGGGCTGGCCCCGAAGGCGGTTGCCCCTGCTGCGGCCAACATGCTGAACGTCCTTGGGGTTGAGAATGGCGGGGTCGAGTACGACAATAAGGCGATCTTCGACACGACCAATGCCGAGCCAGTCGGGACCGCAGCGCCAGGAACTGCTTTGGTAGCCGCACGGAGAGATCACGTCCACGCCCTCCCAGACGACGTAGCCATAGTTGCTAAGTTCTCCTGTAATGGCCAAACCGCTCAGGCCCAATACGCCTCTGGTGGTGCGCTCAACGCATACGGTGTAGGGGGCTTCGGAATGGACTCCAATGCCAACATGAACGCCCTTTACACGCTGGTTGTCAACATGAGGGCCGCGCTTGTAGCCAACGGAATAATGAGTTAAGGGGGTATGCTCCAGCACGGGCACGCTGACTACTAGATCATCCGCTCAATCACACGCCATCATTCGACTCTTTGATATGCCCGATGACTGGGCATTTGATCCCTGCTTTTGAGGCAATCTGCGTGAGGTTATAGATTTCGCGCGCCAAGTGGCCTCCTCCGTAGGGCGCACCTGGACGCAGCGGAGCCTTTAGGCTGACGCGAGGCTCGCACTTCAATGCCTCTGAGACCTTCATCGCATCGGCACCAACAACTTCGCAGATTCTTGCAAGTTCGTTGGAGAAAGTTATGCAGAGCGCGAGGTAGCAGTTCAACGCCGCCTTGCACATTTCGGCCGTCTCAGGAGTCGTCAAAATCAGATTCTTGGTGAACGGCGCGAACAGTTCCTTGAGTAGTTCGTTGTGGGCGTTGGTCCGAACTCCGACAATCACGCGGGCTTGATTCTCGAAATCCGCGACGGCCGTTGCAACGCGGACGTTTTCAGGCGAGTAAGCGAAGGTGAGGTATGGAAATTCTTGTTCCAGTAGCGCGGTAGATCCGACCGGAAGCTGCGATGAAATCAAGATGAGTTGTTGCGAATCGAAATCCACGACTTGCTGGCGTATTCTGTCGAAAACCCATTCCACGTCAGACTTGTCGTCTTTTCCGATGGGAGTGTCGTATGCGACCCAGAGCACGTCGATCCCCTCGTGTGGAAGGACGACGTTAAAATGGCGCCGGCAGCATTCTTCGGTTGCCCGCGCAAGACTGTCATTTCCAACGATGGCTAGTTTCATGGCTTTGTTCCTTCAACGACTGAGGTTTCAACTCCAGCGACACCGCGGCCGACTGTTTTCCAGTGCTGTTCGATG
>CAIYYI010000013.1 GCA_903930345.1 uncultured Verrucomicrobiota bacterium | reverse complement strand
ACCCCGTCGGATGACTGGGGCTGCTGGCGCGTCTTAAGAAGCGGCAACAGAGTGCCGCTGCTACAGCAGAATCAAACCAAAGGTATTATAACTTTCGAACTTACGCATTTCAGAACTTTAGAACTCCAGAACTTCCCCTCACTCTTCAACTCCAACCGCGATCGCCCGGAACTCATGGGACTTCACAAGCAGACCATCGGACAGGATGAATGACTTGGTTTTTCCTTTCCCGTCGGCGACGGCAAACTTGACCGGAGCGCCGGTTTCGGCGTCGAAGGCTTTCTTACAGTCACCTTTCCCTATAAGTTCAGAGGAGAATGTGAGATTCGCCAGCGTCTTGTCTTCCTTGCCGGCATTCACGAACCAGAGCACGGCGGTCTTGCGCCGGGAATTGTAGTAGACCGAGCACTTCACGTCCGGATCCTTGGTGTCCACCAGGGTCACCGGCGTGTCCCAGTAACCGCGGAACAGGCAGGACTTTCCGTCCTCGAAGTTGACGTGGAAATTCAGCCAACGCCCGAGCTGGGTGTCGTGGAGGGTCTGATAGTCCGGCAAGCCGAAGTTCTGGACATCGTGCGCCATCAGCATGGTGGTGATGCTACGCACCACGTGGGCATAGGCCGGGTGCTCCTTGGGCGTGGGATTGTTGATCCAAGGCTTGGCCACCAGTTGCATGGTCTTGGTGCAGGCCATGGCACGGAAGGTGTCGAGCGACATGTGATCGAACATGTCGCGGCCTTCGCCGTTGATATACCACTCGTTCTCCACCAGCCACATAACATCGGAAAATGAGAAGTCCTCGTGCATGTTGGTGAGCCAACAGGGACGGCGCATGAGTTGCCAGTTGATCGTGGTCAGCCGCTTCATCAGCTCGCGCCGCGAAAGCTGGTTGAAGACCGTATCGAACTTGCCAGTCTCCGGGTCGTACTGCTTGATCAGGCCGATGGAACTGTTGTCCATCCAGGTGCCGTTCATCCCCTTCTCGATGAGCTTCTTATGGTACCAGACGTAGCAGTCGATATAGTTCGGGGTGAACTGCGTGCCGACGACGGTGCATTTGCGGTCAGTATCCCAGACGACGGAACCGGAATAGTTCGGTTTGCCCTTCCAGTTCTTCTCCACATTGCCCTTCCAGTTGCTGCGTCCCAGCCACTCGCCGCCGAAGGTGTCGAACTCCGCCATGGCGGTTCCGGTGAGCGAGGTCGAGCCGTAGTGCACGATCGGACGGTTGTTGAAAATCGCATTTCCCCCCATAGCAACCCTCATACCGCGCTCTTTCATGGCAAGATCCGTTTGCGGTCCGTAGAGAAGGCGTTTTCGTTCCATTTCGTAGGCTTCATCATTGGGCAATGCGTAACCATCTACTGAATCACCGTAGTAACGATATCCTGACGTGTCGTGGCTCATCTTCCAATTGCGGTAATCATCCGGCAGCGGCTTGACCGGTGCGGCAAGCAATGCGAAGCGAATTTTGCGCGTTTTGTCTATGGTTACACCGCCGGAAATCATGCGTACACGTAATGAAGGTGCTCCGGTCTTGGCGTCGCGCTCGATGCGCAGTGCAGCATCACCGTCGGTAAGCTGCCAACCTTTATCGCTCCAGGCGTAGAACCAGAGTCCGCGTGAGCCGGTTCCGACGAAAACCACCGGAGCGAAGCTTTTCCAGTCTTTTGTCGGGATCAGGTTATCCTTGAAGGTTGCCAGCGAGGTGGAGGCCCATACCGTGCCTGTGCCCGCCGGGATGCCGCCGTAATAACTGCCGACGAAAGAATCATCGTTGCGGTGCACGTACAACGTATCGAACTCGGCAGGCAGATCAATCACCAGATCAAGCGAGTTAATTTTTTCAGGTTTCTTCTCCCCACCGATAACTGATAACTGATTACTGATAACCAACTCCACATCATACCACCCGTCATACTCCAGCCGTGCTTCGGTGGTCACGGCCAGGGGGCCCGCCGACTGGCTGCCTTTGACAGTCGTCTCGTGGCCTGCCGCCTTCACCACTTCGGCGGGTTTGGCGGCCGGGGTGGCGGGAGACGCGGCGCCATTGACTTCGAGATGAATCGGGGCGCGCAGAAGTTTGGCACCGCCGCCAAGGATGCTCTCCGGCAGGCCACTCGATCCGATGGCGTACTGGCGGTTCCAGACGTTCAAGGTCGGCGCACCGCTCGCTTTGTTCGTCACGACCGTGATCGGCACATAGGGCGGCACCACTTCATCGCTGATACCCAGCCGCTCCTTCTCCCACGGGAATGCCTTGCGCACGAAAGAGATTTCTTTCTGTTCAATCTTCGTCTTGCCCTCGAAAAGCGTGAAGCTCGCCTTGTAGTCGCCTTCCGGCAGCTCGGGTGTCTTGAGAACCGTCGCTCCGAGCTTGTTCGCAATAGGAATCCGATCATTGGCAATCGACTTGCCCTTGGCGTCCAGGATCGCCACTTCACAGGCATCCGCCTTCAGCACCTTGTCGCTGACGCCGAAAAAGTCGAGGTCCACGCTGCACTCCGCCGCGCCGCCTCCCGGCCGATACGCGAAGCCGTAGTCCCAGTCACCGGACTGCGGGCGGCCCTTGAGCCAGCTTTCGAGAATGTTCTTGCGATAGGCCTCCGTAAGCCGAGCCAGCGGCATCTTGTTGTAGTAGAGGACGGTGTCGCCTTCCTTGACTTCAAGGAAGACGGTGTTGCCCTCTTCGTCAATTGGCACGCCGACCTTGGCCAGACGCAGTGTGGCTTTCCCATTGGCCGCCAATTCGGCGGTGGCCTTTTCGTCACAAATTGTCTGTCCCGCCTTGTTCACGATCTTCAGGGAGCCGGCGAGCGTGTGCGGCTTGCCGGTCGTGTCGGCCAGGTTGAACACGACCTCCGGGTTGCCGTCCATGATGTTGCCCACGTCCGCGAGCTGCACCGCCGGGGCGGCGGGATCGAAGGTGACTTCCGGCATCGTGTCCCACCCCATGTACCAACCCGGGCCCCAGGTCAGGAAATAGGTACCGTTGCAATAATCGCTACGGACCAACCACATGACCAGTGAGCGGCCGTCAAGCTTGTCCAGTTTCATCTGCGCGAGTTCGATGGACATCTCCAGATCCCAGTAGGTGGGGGT
>CAIYYI010000012.1 GCA_903930345.1 uncultured Verrucomicrobiota bacterium | reverse complement strand
TTCGCACCCGCCGCCACCGCGATACTGTTCTCACCATTCCTGGCCACGAAGATCAACGCGACGCCTGAGGGCGCACGCCTATCCCGAACCACATGTTCGACGTTGATTCCGTCCTTCCTGAACCCAGCCAGAGCCTGGTCGCCAAAGACATCCTGCCCGACACGGGCGAGGAAAGTCACGTCTCCGCCGGCACGCGCCGCGCCCACGGCCTGGTTGGCTCCTTTGCCACCCGGCGCCGTGGCGAACTCACCGCCCAGGATAGTTTCTCCCGGCTGCGGAATGCGATCCAGCCGGATAATCATGTCGGTATTGGAACTGCCCACAACGAAAATGGCGGTGCGCTTGGACAGCTTGGATTTATTGAGTGTCATGGTGTGGTTTTGTTCAGGGTTTTGAGGCAATCAGCACGCCCAGGCCAACCAGGTAGAATAAGAACATGGCCGCGAGCAGCCTGCCCGTGCCGGGCGGTGCGCCCTTGAATTCTTTCCAGATGAAGACGCCCCAGAATGCGCCGACCATCGTCGCGCCCTGACCGAGGCCGTAGGACAGCGCCGGGCTGGCCGCCGTGCTGGCGATGATGCTGAAGCTCATCCCCGTGTTCCAAATGATGCCGCCGAGGATGCCAATCGCATGAAGCTTTGCGCTGCCCTTGAAATAGGCGCCGAAGGGCACCGGTCCGCCCGCGAGCGGCTTCACCATCATGATGCTGTTCCAGATGAAATTCGAGAGCAGCAAGCCGCCCGAGAACATTACAATTGCCGTGTAGGGGCTGAGCTTGCCCACTTCCAAGGTCAGCGTGGTCGGATCCACCTTGCCCATCGCCTGCGCCACGAAGCTGTAGAACCAGCCCATGAGCAAGCCGGCCGCCACGGAGATAACGATCCCTTTGCCGGGTGTTTTCTTGCCGCTCGCGGCCAGCCGCTGATAGGCCAGCGCGTCGAGAATAATGGCAATCACGATGGCCGCCACTCCCAAGGCCAGCATGGGAACGTTGCCCTGCCGGGTGGCCATGAAGGTTGTAATCACCCCCAGGCAGAGCGCCAACCCCACCCCCACGGGGAAGGCGACCGCCATGCCCGCGATGTCGATGGCAGCGACCAGCAGAATGTTGGATAGGTTGAATATGACCCCACCGAGAAAGGCTGAGCCGAGCCATTTGGCATCTGCCTGATGCAGGTCCGCCAGGAAGCCTCGCCCGCCCGAACCAGAGCTGCCGATCGTGAAGGCCAGGAGCAAGGAGAGCAGGAAGACGCCGAGGGCGTAATCCCAATAGAACAGTTGAAATCGCCACTCTTTGCTCGCCAGCTTTTGGGTGTTGGCCCACGAACCCCAACACAGCATGGTGATGACACACATCACGATTGCGACCGGATACGACTCAATGATTACCATGGTGCTATTCCTTGTTTGGTTAGGTTCACTCGGAGAATGCCTGCAATTCTGCGCAAGAGGAAAACGCCTGCTGGCGACCGTTGCCCGTGGCTGGAGTGCCGGTCACGCGCACTGCGACGGCTTGGATCGGTTCCGGCAGGCGCAACGTAAAACACTGGCCCGGCTTGAGGCCGGCCTTCTTGGTGGCGGTGGTCGCAGGATAATCGGTCAACTCCCCAATCGTTTCCCAGGCGCCATCTTTCTCGCGCCGAACCTGCACTTTGGGTTTGCCCACACTGACGTCAAACCAGCCGCCATTGTGGAAAACTGTGCCATGCACAAAGGTGAAGGTGCGAAACGTGATCGGCGAAGCCAGGGCGACCTGATACCAATCCTCTTGGGCAGACGTGCCGTCGTAAGTCACCACCGCTCCCTGTAGGTCGTCATCGTTGATGGAATTGGCGAGATTTCCCTCCCGGGAACGGCTCTCCACCCCGTCCAGCAACAGGTTGTAGGGCCCCATCCGTGGCAGCGTCAGCCAGATCTTGTAGCGCGATCCGTTGCCGCCAGCTTCGGCGAACGGCACCAACGGAATACTCACCGGCTTACCGGTCTTTCGCTCTTGGGTCTGGATGCGGAAGACCTGCGCCCCCGGCCAGTGCTTGAACTTGGCCGGCGCGGATTCCGGAGTTACCCCCAGCGCCTTCAGGTCAGGGCTGGCGATGACTACGCCGGCGAGGTTCTGGATTTGATCCGGCAGCAGCGCTTCGTCCGCTGCCAGCACCAGCGGACCAAAGAGAATCGCCACTTTGCCGGCATTCTTGTGATCACCCGTGAGGACGCGTGACTCCAGTTCGAAATTCAGTTCGATCTTGTCACCCGTTTTCCAGCTTCGCTTGATGGCGGCATAACCGTCGGCGCCGGGCTGGGCGTCCGTCTCCTTGCCGTTGACTTGGAGGGACGTGCTGGAGCACCACGCTGGAACCCGCAGTTTGACCGCAAACGGCTTCGGCGCGGCAGGATTCACGGCCATCTGAATCCGGCCGTCACTGGGGTACATGGTTTCCGTGACCAGCGATACCGCGGTCCCGTCCCGGAGGGTTAGGTTTGCCGTGCCCGCTTCGTAGAGGTTGACCACCACCCCATCCGCGTCGGTGCTGGCCGCAAACGTAGGAATCAACGCCACGCCCCGCGGCCCGCTGGATAAACAGCAGTGGCCGTCGAGGGAATCGCTGTAAGGTTTCTGGCCTTCCATCTGCACATAGTAACCCCACGCGGCGCAGTCCGGACGCTGGGCGCCGAACAGTTGATTCAGCAACACACGCTCCAACTGCTCGGCAAAGCGCGCCTCGCCCGTGAGCCGGAGCAATTGGGCGTTAAACTGAATCCAAGTAGTCGTGACGCAGGTTTCGCCCACATTGGCCACGTTCGGCAGATCGAAATCGTCGTGGAACAACTCGCCGTAGCTGGCCCCGCCGGTCAGGTAGAGCCGCTTGGCCACGATGTCTTCCCAGGCATTCAGACAGGCCTCAAGCAACTGCCGGTCCCCGCCGACGGTGCGATAATACTCCAGGGCGCCGTTGAGACAGGAAAGCATTTCATAGGCTTTGCCATTGCCAACTTTGTCCACGCGCTTGGCGCTCAGGAGGGTGGAAATGATATGCGGCCCCTTCGGCTGCTCCCAGGAGCGCAGGAGATACTTGCAAAAATCCAGGTAGCGGGATTCACCGGTGAAGCGATAGAGCAGAACCATCGCTTCCAGGACACTCGAGGGGGCCATCCCCACATGCCAGCCGTTCTTGATAATATCCCGTTTGCCGGGTTCGTCACCGAAGGTCCGGCACAATAAATCCCCCATGCGCTGGCAGGCGACGAGCGGCTCCAGGTTGCCGGTGTAACGCATGTAGGTCAGCAGGCCGATTAAGTTGTATTTGTGGGACCACACGTCCCACTCCGTCCAGCGGTCCTGCTCGCGGTACGTGCCAAGATAACCGTCAGCGAGCTGGCATCGGCAGAGTTCAGCCGCCGTGTAGTCGAGTTTCTCTCGCAATGTCAGGTCGCCGGTGTTCACCCAGGCGAGCGTCGCCGCGTGCAGCCATTTCCCGACGTGCTCGCCGTCCCACGCCTGGCGGCCTGGGCGCTTGCGGTAGCCTTCCAGCAGCCGCGCCGGATCGATCTTCACCAGCCGGTTGGCTTCGTTGCCCGCAATGCGCGCGCCCATCCAGCCCGTCAACTGCACCCGGTCGGGAAGCTGGAAGTCCTGCCGGTCGGGAATCGCGCAGAGAACTTTGTCCGGCACGGGGCTGGCAGCTTGAAGCATGGCCGCTACAGAGGTCAACGCCAGGCAAAGCAACACCGTGGGATGTCTCATCTGTTTCAACGGTTTCAATACAATGGCCAGAACGGCTTTCATTGGGGTCATTCCCCGGTATTCGGCTGTCCGCCCGCAACGGATTAGGCGGTTTGGAACCATTCCAGCCCCGATTTCAGAAGGGATATGTCGCCAGCCCCAGCCGTTTGGACAACTATTTTCGCCAGGGGTTTCAAAACCGATGGCGCCGGGTTGGCTTTGCCGGTGTGATGCTTGAGAAGTTTTTGTCCAATTCCCGAGCCTGGCCAACATTACCCTGTAGCACGTGAACACCAAAACACCGAAACCACTTGGCGAGCCAGTTTTGGCCGTCCGGTCGAGCCATTCCGTCCCCACTCCGTCCCTGACGGCATCGCTCATAAACCGTCGCCGGTTCCTTTTTCAATCGGGCAGCCTGGCTGCGGTTGCCCTCACCGGACCCAATCTGCTCCTGCGCGGGCAGGATGCCGGCAGCAAGCGGCTCAATCTCGCAGTGATTGGCTGCATGGGGCGGGGCCAGACCGACACCCGGAGCGTGGAGAAGGACCATAACGTCGTCGCGCTGGCGGACG
>CAIYYI010000011.1 GCA_903930345.1 uncultured Verrucomicrobiota bacterium | reverse complement strand
CCGTCAAGGCCGCCCCGGCACCCGCACCCGTCAAGGCCGCCCCGGCACCCGCACCCGTCAAGGCCGCCCCGGCACCCGCACCCGTCAAGGCCGCCCCGGCACCCGCACCCGTCAAGGCCACCCCGGCAGCCACACCCGTCAAGGCCACCCCGGCAGCCACACCCGTCAAGGCCACCCCGGCAGCCACACCCGTCAAGGCCACTCCGGCACCCGCACCCGTCAAGGCCACTCCGGCAGCCACACCCGTCAAGGCCACTCCGGCAGCCACACCCGTCAAGGCCACCCCGGCACCCGCACCCGTCAAGGCCACCCCGGCAGCCACACCCGTCAAGGCCGCCCCGGCACCCGCACCCGTCAAGGCCGCCCCGGCACCCGCACCCGTCAAGGCCGCCCCGGCACCCGCACCCGTCAAGGCCGCCCCAGCACCCGCGCCCGCCAAGGCCGCGCCTGTGAAGGCCAAAGTCATTCCTGCAATTCTGTTGGAAGGCGACGAGTCTCCTCGGCCCAAAATTTCCGGTCCTGGCAAGCGTTACGATTTGGGACCCTATCCACACTCGGAGGCATTCCCCACGGAGGATGGCGACGAACTGCCGGAATCCTACGGAACCAAAAAACTTTTATTGGCCGCCCGCGATCCCCATTGGCTGTTCGCGGCCTGGGATCTGACCCTGCAGCAACTCCGGGAATACAACGCCGCGTCCCGTGATCGCCACTTGGTTTTGCGTATTTTCAAAAATGAGATTTCCGCGCAGCCCTGCGCGGAAATCGAGGTGCACCCGGAAAGCCGCAACTGGTTTGTCAATGTGGACAAAGGCGGCACCAAGTACCTGGCGATGCTCGGTTACTATGACCGCAAAGGGGTCTGGACTGCCGTTTCCACCTCCAAGGCCACCCTGACGCCGCCGGATGACTTGGCGGACGATGACTCCGTGAACTTCACCAGCATTCCGGTGACTGTGCCGTTTGAGCAACTGGTGGAGGTGGTGAGAGTCGCCGTGCAGGAGAGCCTGCCCCTGGCCCAAGCCATCGCCCAATTGCGCAGCCTGGGCCACGCCGGCCTGCCCACCCTGGCGCAATTGGAAACCGCCGCGCCCTGGACCCCGGAGCAGAAGCAGGCACTGGCGGCGATCATCAACATGGATACCGTCCGGCGCGTCTGGATCGGATCCATGGAAATCACGGAACTGCTCCGGCGCAAACTGGGCCAGGAGCTTTCCTCCGCCGCAGCAGCAGAATTTTCAAAGACCGCCGGACCAGGCGGCCTGAGCAGCCTCTCCAGCCCCCACGGCGGGCTGGCCAAAGCCAAGGGTTTCTGGTTCAACATCAACGCCGAACTGATCATTTACGGGGCCACCGAACCGGATGCCACCGTGACCATCGGTGATCGCGCCATCAAGCTGCGCCCCGATGGATCGTTCAGTTATCGGTTTGCGTTGCCGGACGGGGAATACCGTTTGCCAGTGAAGGCCACCTCGGCCGATGAGACGGACAACCGGGCGGCGGATCTGACCTTCGGGCGGCACACCGCTTATCTGGGCAAAGTGGAGACTCACCCGCAGGATCCGGCGCTGAAAACCCCCAAACCGGAGAATCTTTCCTAAATCAGTCGCCACCGTAACCAGGCCGTGCAACCGCAGGATAGCCATGTGATTGGCTGGCTGCGCTGGACGGCCCGGCCTGGCCACCCTACTTTACCATCCCGATGCAAGGATACCTCTCAATCATTCTGCATGCCCACCTGCCCTTTGTCCGGCACCCGGAGCATGACAAGTTTCTGGAAGAAAACTGGCTGTATGAAGCCATCACGGAAACGTACATTCCCCTGATCCAGGTGATGGATGGGTGGCAGCGGGACCGGATGAACGCACGGCTGACGCTGACCCTCTCCCCCACCCTGTGCGCCATGCTGCAGGATCCCCTGTTGCAGGACCGGTATCAGCGGTATTTGGACGGTCTGATTGAGCTATCGGAAAAGGAAACCCACCGCACACACTGGGACCGGGCTTTCCATGACCTGGCCTGGATGTATAACGAGCGTTTCCTGCGCATTCGGGATACCTGGCAGGCCTGCTCCGGAAATCTGCTGTGGGCCTTTCGCCGGTACCAGGAGCTGGGCACCCTTGAAATCATCACCACGGCCGCCACGCATGGGCTGTTGCCCCTGCTCGCGGATCATCGACCCTCTTTGCGCGGCCAGATTCTGACGGCCCGGGACCATTACCGGCAGTGCTTTGGTGTGGACCCACGCGGCATCTGGCTGCCGGAGTGCGCCTACAGCACCGGTATTGAGGATGTGCTGCAAGAGGCCAACCTGCGCTGGTTCACGCTGGACACCCACGGTCTCCTGCACGCCACACCGCGCCCGCGCTACGGGGTGTTCGCCCCGGTCTATACGCCCAACGGGGTGGCCGCGTTTGGCCGCGATTTGGAATCCGCCAAACAGGTTTGGAGCAAGCACGAAGGGTACCCGGGCGAGGTGCAGTACCGCGACTTTTACCGCGACATCGGGTACGATCTTGATTTTGACTACGTGCGGAACTACCTCCCCAACACCGGCCGCCGCAGTTTTACCGGCATCAAGTATTACCGCATCACGGGCGGCGAGGCGGAGAAGCAGGTGTACAACCGGCTGGCGGCGATGGAGAAAGTGGCGCAGCACGCGGCCGATTTCCTGGCCGCGCGCGTCCGGCAGGTGCAGCAGCTCTCCGGCATCATGGACCGGCCACCCATCATCGTCTCCCCGTATGACGCGGAGCTGTTTGGTCACTGGTGGTATGAGGGTCCGGAGTTCCTTGATTATTTCGTGCGGAAGGTCTGCTTTGACCAGGACGTCGTGCAACTGGCCACGCCCACCGAGTACCTGCAGTTGCATCCCACCCAGCAGATCGCCGCCCCCAGCCCCTCCAGTTGGGGCGAGGAAGGCTACTGGAAGCTGTGGTTGAACGAGACCAACGACTGGATCTACCCGCACCTCACCTTCTGCCAGGAGCGGATGACGGAACTGGCGCGGAAATTCCCGACTCCGGATGCCCCCACCGAACGCGCGCTGAAGCAGGCCGCCCGGGAATTGCTGCTGGCCCAGGCCAGCGACTGGCCTTTCATCCTGCGCACAGGCACCAGCCCGGAATATGCCCGTCGCCGCGTGAAGGATCACCTGCTGCGGTTCAACCGCCTGTTCGAACAACTGATGGCCGGCGGACTGGATGAGCGCTACCTGCAACGCCTGGAGTGGCTCGACAACATTTTCCCGGACATCAACCCCCGCTACTGGGCCTGAACCCCGCCGCAGAGCGCCAGCAGGCCGGCCTCGTCAATGATTTTGACGCCGAGCTTCTCCGCCTTGTCGAGCTTGGACCCGGCCTCCGCCCCGGCCACCACGTAGTCGGTTTTCTTGCTGACGCTGCCGCTCACCCGGCCGCCGAGGGCTTCAATCCTGGCGGCGGCCGCCTCGCGGGTGAGGTTGGGCAAGGTGCCGGTGAGCACAAAAGTGCGGCCGGCCAGCGGCCCCAGTCTGGCCTCGGGATTGTGCAACGCGGAGCGGAAATTCAGCCCGGCGGCCCGCAGACGGTTGATCAGTGCGCGATTGATGGGGTCGCTGAACCAGGCGTGCAGACTGGCCGCCACCACCTCGCCGATATCCCCGATCTCCTGCAACTGCGCTGGGCTGGCATGCAGCAGATCATCCAGGGTGGCAAAGGTTTTGCCGAGCGCCTTGGCCCCTCCCGCGCCGACATGCAGGATGCCCAGCCCGAAAATCAACCGCCACAGATCACGGCTCTTGCTGGCCTCCACACCCGCCATGAAATTGGCCGCCGATTTTTCACCCATGCGCTCCAGCGCGGCCACCTCACCCACGGAAACCCGGTAAAGGTCATCCACCTCCCGCACCAGGCCGGCCTTGACCAACTGTTCCATCAGCACTTCGCCGCCACCCTCGATGTCCATCGCCCCACGTGAGCACCAGTGCTCCAGACGACCGCGAATCCGGGCCGGGCAATCGGTGTTCGGGCAACGCCAGACGACCGTGCCCTCCCCCGTCGCGGAATCACGGGTTGCGACCGAACCGCACTCCGGGCAGGCGCGGGGAAATTCAAAAACCTTTTCCGCACCCGTGCGTTTTTCCATGACCACCCGGACGACCGCCGGAATGACCTCGCCGGCTTTCTCAATGATCACCCGGTCGCCCAGCCGGATATCCTTGCGCCGGAGTTCCTCCTCATTGTGGAGGGTGGCGCGGCTGACCGTGCTGCCGGCGACGAACACCGGCTCCAGCTCCGCCACGGGCGTGAGGGCCCCGGTGCGCCCCACCTGGATGGTGATGGATATCAAGGCGGTTTCAGCCTGCTCCGCCGCGTACTTGTAAGCCATGGCCCAGCGGGGCGCCTTGGAGGTGGAACCGCACCGCTCCCGGCCCGCAAAGGAATTGAGCTTGATCACCGCCCCATCCGTCTCGTAGCCGAAGGATTTCCGCCGACCATCCAGCTCGGCGATGGCCGCCATGAGTTCCTCCACCGACCGGCAGACCCAGGTGCGCTCTGGGGTTTTGAAGCCGAGCGCCTTGAGCCAGGCCAGCATCTCCACCTGGCTGGCGGGAGGGCGGCAACCCTCGACCTTACCCAGCCCATAGAGCACCATTTCCAGGGGCCGGGTGGCCACGATGCGCGGGTCAAGCTGCTTGAGCGAACCGGCCGCCGCATTGCGGGGATTGATGAACTTGTCCTCCCCGGCCGACTCCCGGTCCTGGTTCAGTTTTTTGAACCCCGGCGAGGTCATGTAAACCTCGCCGCGCACCTCCACCACAGCGGGCAAACCCACGGGGGACGGGGCAAACAGGTCCAGCTCCACCGGGGCGGCGGCCGGGGGCGGGGCCTGGAGCTGCAGTGGCAGGCTGCGAATCGTTTTCAGATTGGCGGTGATGTCATCCCCCTGGGTGCCATCCCCGCGTGTGGCCCCCAGCACCAGCACGCCCCGCTCGTAGCGCAGGTTGACCGCGAGACCATCCACCTTGGGCTCCACCACCCATTCCAGCGCCTCCCCCGGCAGGAGCTTTTGCACGCGGCCGACAAATTCCCGCACCTCCTCGGGCGAGTAGGTGTTGTCGAGGCTCATCATCGGCACGGCATGCCGCACGGAAGGGAACTCGCTGAGGGGTGCCCCCCCCACGCGTTGGCTGGGCGAATCGGGGGTCACCCAATCCGGGTGGGCCTGCTCCAAATCCAGCAGCTCATGGTAAAGCCGGTCATACTCCTGGTCCGAGATGGAGGGTTGCGCCAGGACGTAATAGGCATGGTCGTGGGCCCGTAACAGGGCGGCCAGTTCAGTGTGTCGCTGTCGGAGGGCGGCAGACATAGATCAATTGGTGATACCTTGGAGATCGAGGAGATAGACCTGGCGGCCACTGCCGCCGTGGGTGGAGTCAAGCGATACCCAGCGGCCATCCCGGCTGGCACTGGGGTGCAGATCGCAGCGCCATTCCCCCTGATAGGCGGGTGGTGAATGGAAACGGCCAAGCGCCAGGCGGCGGCGGGTGGGCAGGTGGTAAAGGTAAGGGTGCTGCAACCGCTGCTTGTCGGGGTAGGTGTCATTCAACACCCACTGATCGCGGGTTCCCGGTAGGTACGTGTTGTGCCCATTGACTGTCATCTCGTTTTCCCCCACCACCTCCACCTCGTCCGTGCGATCATGGTAGAGGTAAAACCTATCCCCGTGGGATGGATGCCAGGCCCAGGCCATCACGTGCCGCGCATCCCGCCAGACAAAGTGGGAGGTCTTGCCATGGGGATCCAGGACGTGAAGGTTCCGGCCATCCGGGTCCGCCGTAAACATGCGGGTAGCCCAACTCTTGCCCTCCTTTTCCCCGCGCCAACGATGCAAAAAGAGAAAACGGGAACCATCCGTGTTGAACAACAGGTGATTGAACCAGTGCTTGGCCCCACGGGAATAGCCGCCGGAATAGGGGATTTTCTCGGCATCGGCAAAGGAGAGCAGCAGGGTTTGCCGGCCGGTTTCCATGTCCATCTTCCAGATGCCGGCGTTGTCCGGAGCCTGCGCCTCGCGCTGCGGATCGGGCACGCCTGCGTAACCGTAGCCGGGCCGGGTGTCGTTCAGGCGGCGGAAATCCGGGGCCACCGCCCACCGGCCATCAGGGCTGAAACAATAGAAAGGGTGAGGTAGGGTGCGTTTCCGGCCGGTTTTGACATCCATCACCCGCGCCACAAACCGGTCCCCTTCCCGGTCATTCCAGGCCACCAGGTTCTCGGTGCCCGGCACCCATTGCAGCATGCACCCCTGCTGCCAATTCCAGGCCTGCGATGTGCCCAGTTCGGTCCATCGGTCCCCATCCTCCAAATCGATCATGCCCACCCGGATCACATCCGTGGCGGTGGGGCTACGACCCTCAAAATCCACTTGATTGGCCAGCACAAACCGGTTTTGCGGATTGAACAGCAGCTTGTCATAGTACCCGCGCCAATGGAATTTCAGCCCCTTGGTGAGCGCCCGGATCGGAGGCAATTTTTCCGCAGTCCCCACCACTGAAGGCAGGGATTGGCCCAGCGCAGTCGCACTCGGCAAAGCCCAGGCCAGTTGACAGAGAAAGCGACGCCGCGTGGCAACCCGATGGTTCATGCCGGGGATTATAACTGGGCGACGGTCACAGGGCAAGGTCACAGCAGACCCAGTACCCGGGCGATCCGGTCCAGAAGATCGCCCCGGGTGGTCTGACCGGCGGCGTACTCCACACGGCCAGCAACCCCTGCCGCCTGCAACCATCTGGCGGCTGTTCCGGCATCCACCGGTCGGACCAGCTCCGCGCGCCATTCCGTCACCACACCGCGCAAGGCGAGCAGTTGCAGGGCCTCGAAATGGACCTGGCCGGGGCGGGCATCCTCAAAATAAACCAGCACCGCCTTTTGGCGCAGCAATTCCCGCTGCATGGCCAGCAGATCCACCTGGCGCACCGGGATCTGCCGCTGGCGGCTCAGACTGGCCGCCACTCCCGCCGCCTGGCCCATCGCCATCCAGCAAGGCTCCATCCGCAGAGTGCTGAAGCCAATGTGCGTGCCCGAAACCGGCACGGGCGTCAGCAACCCCTCCACCTGGCGGGGCACCATCACCCCAAAGGGAACGGTATAGGGCTTGGTGGGATAAGAGAAAAACCCTTCCAAATGAACGCGGCCAGACTCGCGTTTGCGCACGGCATGGGAATCAAGCGAGTAATGGCTGGCGGTGATGCTGTTGCTGTAAACCGGCGGGCGGGCGCCAAGCTTCACAGGCAAGGCGTCGTGGGCGGTGAAATTGTGCTCGCCCATCACCCGGCGCCCCTCCCGCACATAGACTTGCCTCGGAAAATGATCATTGTCCGTGTATTCATCCCGCGCCAGCCCGTAGCTCTGGCAACGCTCGCGAAAACTGGTCGGCAACCCGGGATCGTTTTGGGCGAACCAAAGCAGACCCAGCGTATATTCCCGCAAACGGTTGGCAAAGCGGTCACGCCATTCCCAAGTGGAGGTGGGCCAGGGCCAGTTTTCCTCAGGCAAATCGGTGGAAAGGAAGGCGGCATGCTGGTTGTTGGCGTCCGTCTTGCCGTTGGGCAGACGAACCATGTTGACCAGTCGGCCAATGCCATCCCAAGCAATCTCCGCCCGCTTGATCCCCGATGGGGCCGCCACGCGGTTCAGGCGGAGATCCTCGACCAGCGAGGCAAATTCAGCACGGTTGTAATTGGCCGGCTTGGTGATGGGGACGCGGTTGGTGGGGTTGGCCGTGAGTGGCAGCCGATAATTGAAAGCCTGCACCGCATTATCCCCCAAGCCGCTGGTGCCGGGCCCCGCCGGAGCCCCCCAAGGCTTGTAAACCACACCCGCCATGGGCTCCTGAAACTCGGTCTGAGCCTCCCGTCCCACCCGGAAAGGAACCCCGGCGGCGGCAGCCAGATCGCCCTCATACGTTGCGTCAATGAAGACCTGGCCCTGATAAACCTCGACTGCCTGAGTCTGCCGGTTCAGCACCTGGATCCGCACCAAACGTTGCGCTTCCTTGACGGTGTTGGTGGGGTCGGCATCAAACTGGCGGGCCAGGCGCACCTGAATGCGCGGTTGTTCGGCCAGCATGGCCAAAAAGGTTTTCTCCCCCACCGCCGGTTCAAAGTGGTAGCCATCGCTGCAATCCCTGACCTGGGGTGAATCCGCCCCGTACCGCGCGGTGTATTCCGCCAGGTTCCGCTGCACAAATTCGGCAAACAGACCTCCGGTGGCACCCCGGGTGCCAATATCTGTGGCACCCAAACCATTGGCCGGCAATCCCCCAACATGGGCAGTCCGTTCCAACACGACCACCGAACAACCTCCCCGTGCGGCAGCTATCGCGGCGGTCAACCCACCCGGGGTGCCGCCAACGACCACCACGTCATAGGTGGAAACACCGACATCCGCCGCAGTCACCCCCAAGGCAGCAACCAACATCCAGGAGCCCAGGGTTCCGCGCAGTAAACATGGCAGCATGCAGAAGATTTACCGTCAAGTGAGGCGAACGGAAAGCCAAATATTCAGGACCACAACCACGATCAAGGATGACCGTGCTCCACCATAAACCGCGCCCCCTGTGTGGCCCCGTGCTGGGTGCGCCGGTCGAACTCCACCTCCCGTGCCTTCTGATCAGTGATCGCCAAGCGCGCCTGCTGTTCAACCGCCTCCTTGAGGGCGGCCACCGATTCGAAAGCACCCAGCTTGGCAAGGCGTTTTTCGGCTTCCCCGGCAACCGCCCGCGCCAGGGTTTCATGGCCCTTCTCATGCAACATCAGGGCGTGATAATAGCGCGCCCATCTTTGTCGGGGTTCGGGCGGCATATTCGTGGACACCAGCATGGGCAGGGTGATTTTGATCTCGGTGCGGGTTTTAAAGTGCGTAAGCCGCACCCCATCCGCACCGCGTGCGAACTCATAGCTCCAGGCCACCATCCAATCTGTATGGGCATGAAAGGCATTGGTGGCTCGCCACGGCATGGCGCGGACCAGGGCAGGCAGGATTTCCTGATAGGTGTCGGCCTTGAACTGGTAAAAATTGGTGGTGACCGTCACGCGGTGGGAAAATTGCGCCGCGCCAACCCAACCCGCCAGACCTATGACCAAGGCCGCGATCAGACAAAACCGCAAGAACCTGCCATTTAAGTAAAAAAACATTGTCATTCAGCGGGGTTAATATGCCCGCTCCCGGCTGTGGAAGCAAACCCCGTCAACCGCCCGCGCCGCAAAATATAGCAACTCCACACTTGCCAGACCAAGGCCGGTTTTGCCATCACTGCGGGTGGATGACTGAAAACGATCAAATCGAAACGGCTCACCGCCTCGGGGATGAGTTGGTGTTGACCATAGACGACATCGCGTTTGGCGGTGAAGGGGTGGGCCGGATCAATGATTTTGTGGTGTTTGTGCCCTTTGTGGCGCTGGGGGAACAGGTCAAGGTGGTGCTGACCGAGGTTAAAAAGCGCTTCGCCCGGGCCAAATTGCTGAGCGTGCTTAAGCCATCTCCGGACCGGGTGACACCGGAATGCCAGTATTTCGGCCAGTGCGGCGGCTGCCAGTACCAGCACCTCTCCTACGAACGACAGTTGACGATCAAGCACAAGCAGATATCCGACTTGTTTGAGCGGATCGGGGGCTTTGCCCCCGGGGTGGTGCGCCCCGTCATCCCCTGCCCCCAACCCTATGGCTACCGCAACCGCATCATGATCCGCAGCCAATGGAACAAACCGGCGCAAAAACTGGACATCGGCTATATCCGGCATGACTGCCAACTCGTGGTGGACATTGAGGAATGCAAAATCGCCGAACCTGAACTCAGCGCCCAAATCCTGAACGTGCGCCGGAACCCGCCAAAAAAAGGGGGGCTCAAAGTGACTTTGCGGTTGCCGCCCAAGGATTGGGATCTGCCCACGGACTCATTTTTTCAGAACAACTTCCACCTGCTGCCACGCCTGGTGGACGCAGTGGCTGAATGCCTGGCCACCAAATCAACCGATTTTCTGGTGGATGCCTATTGTGGCGTCGGTTTCTTCAGCCTGATGCTGGCTGACCGGGTGAAATCGTTTATCGGGGTGGAAGTGGATATGCCGGCCATCAAGGCGGCACGCACCAATGCCATTCGGAGGCAAATTGTTAATGGTGAATTCTTTGCGGGAAGAACAGAGGATTTCCTGGAGGACATTCTCCACCGTTTCCCCCCAGCCCAAACAGCCATCATTTTGGATCCGCCCCGGACCGGTTGCCCTCCGGAAAGCCTGGAGTTGTTGCGCCGCAAAGGGCCCGCCCAAATCATCTATGTTTCCTGCCATCCCGCCACCCTGGCGCGAGATTTGAACATTCTCTGCCGGGAGAATGTCTTTAATTTGCAGCGGGTTGTACCGTTGGATATGTTTCCCCAAACGCAACACGTGGAATGTGTGGCTGATTTGCATCGCGTGGCTGGCGGCACCGGAAGCTGAACGGAAGCAGGAGAGGCTGTCCGGCCTTTCTTCAAACGTTTTAACTGACGCGGCAGCCGGGATTTATCCCGTTTTTTAATTTTGCCTTTTCGCTGGGGTTGGTTTCAACTTGTCAGCACCTGACACAATGGAAGAACAGACGAATACGGTCAAAGACTTTACCCGGCGCCAACTGCCCTGGGTGGTGATGGGGGCAGCGCTAGTCGTTTACCTCCTCACGCTGAACCCCTGGGTAACTGCGGGTAATATGCGAAACTCCGTGCAAATCCTTGGCTGGGACTGGCAACCAGCTTTGGTCTCGCCCCTGCACTACCTGCTGACGTTGCCACTGAAGCTTCTGCCGCTGGCCCGCCAGGTGTGGGCCCTGAACGCGCTCTCAGCCATTCTGGGCGCATTGACCCTCGCGATACTCGCCCGCTCGGTCAGCCTGCTGCCGCATGATCGCACCAAGGAGGAACGTAACCGGGAGACTGGCCCCTACGGCTTGCTGGTGCAACGCACAGCCTGGGTGGCACCGCTCATTGCGGTGACAGCCCTGGCCTTTCATTTTGGTTTTTGGCAAAACGCCACGGCTGGCACCGGCGAAATGCTCAATCTCCTGCTGATGGCCTATTGCATCCGCTGTCTGCTGGAGTACCGCGTGAGTGAGAACGACGGCTGGCTGTTTAAATTGGCCTTGGTGTATGGCCTGTCCATTCCCAACAACTGGGCGATGATCGCTGCCGCCCCACTGTTCCTGACCGCCACCATTTGGCTCAAAGGGGTCGCCTTTTTTGACCGTCGGCTGCTGGTTCGGCTGGGGGCGCTGACACTGGCCGGATTACTTTGTTACTTGGTGTTGCCTCTGCTTGCCTTGAACAGCAATCTGGACAACATCAGCTTTTGGACTGTACTGAAGACCAACCTCGTGAACCAAAAGTCGCACCTGCTCTTCCGAGGCTACCGCTGGCCCGCGCTCCTGCTCAGCCTGTGCAGCTTGGTGCCGCTGCTGTTCATCAGCATCAAATGGGCCACCTCCACCGGGGACGTCAATCCCATGGCCAACTGGATGACCCAGATGATGTTTCGGCTTGCCCACCTGTTTTTTGGCGGCGTGGCGGTATGGGTGTTGTACCATCCTCCGTTTGCCAAAATACTGGAACAAACCGGCCTTGAATTTCTTCCCTTTTACTATGTGATGGCCCTCTGCCTGGGCTACATCGCTGGCTATTACCTGCTGGTGGGCCAGCAGCCGCCCGCCCGCGGTTGGGCGCGGGAACCGCTATTCAGTCGCCCCTTGGGCATCGTGCTGCTGATCGTGGTGTGGGTGGCGCTGGTGGCGATTCCCGCCAGGTTCATCGCCCGCAGTCTGCCGCGCATTCAGGTCGTCAATGCCCCGTTTCTGCGACAGTTCGCCGAGCAAATGTACAAAGCTCTGCCCGCCCAGGGGGTGGTTGCGATCAGCGATGATCCACTTCGGCTCTCCCTGCTGGCGTGCCTGATGAGCGAACGCAACCCCAACCAGCATGTGCTGGTCAGCAGTTCCGACCTGAATTACCAAAACTACCACCGGCACCTCCTCCGTCGCTACCCCGGACGCTGGCCAGATCTGACCGGCGGCAAGCGCCTGCCCGAGCCCATGCCAGCCAACTACATGTGGTCGGTGCTCGTGACGATCACGCAGTCAAATCAGCTCTACTATCTGCATCCAAGTTTTGGGTATTTCTTCGAGCTTTATTATCAGCAGACCGAGGGCCCGCTGCAGCAGCTCAAACAATATGTCTGGGGGCAGATGCTGCCACCTGCCATCACCGAGCAGCAGGTGCAGTTCAACCGCAGATTCTGGACAGATATGTGGGAGCAGACCGGCTCAAGGCTGCTGCAGGAGGCCCACTGGGGTTTGCCGGATGTGCAATTGGTGAGCGGCGCCTACAGCCGGCAGCTAAACGCCTGGGGAGTCGCCCTGCAACGCAATGCCCGCCTAAAGGAAGCCGAATGGTTCTTTAACCGGGCCATAGACTTGTTGCCGGGGAACGAGGTTGCTAAACTGAACCTGGATTTCAACCGCAAGCTTCAGACCGGGAAAGTGGAACCGGTAAAACCGGTGGAGAATTTCTGGGATCGCTTTGGCCTGAACCGTTCGCTGGATTCCATCCTGACCAGCTTCGGTCCGCTGGATGATCCTGCCTACTGCTTTGTGGCCGGCCTGATCATGGCTCGCAATAACCAACACCGGCAGGCGGCGGAACTCTTCACCCGGGTAAGCTCCGCCCACCCGGACAACATCGAAGCCGAACAGATGCTCGGCAATGTTTATGTGGAAGCCGGGGTTGGTGACTTGGCGCTGGATCTGGTGAAGAAAGCCCGTGCTTCCTCGGTTCCCCGCTGGCAGAACATCACCAATCAAATTGAATTGAGCCGGGTGGAGGCCTTGGCGCTCTACGTGAAACGCGAGACCAACGCGGCGGATCGCGTGCTTCAAACCGTCCTGCAACGGCATCCCCGCAACGAGACCGCTCTGGCCATGGTCGGGCAGGTTTACGCCTATCGCGGCATGTACGCCGAGGCACTCAAACTCACTGAAGCCCAACTGCAACTAAACCCCAACAATCCTGGCACCCTGCTGCAAAGGGGGGCCTTGTTCATCCAAATCAACCAGCATGCGTTGGCCATCGAGCCCCTGACCCGCCTGTTGGAGAAAAATCCCGGCAACCACGTCGCCCGCATGAACCGTGCGGTCGCAAACCTACAATCCGGCAAACTGGAGGCGGCCCGCCAGGATTACGAGCGCTTGGTGGATGCCTTCCCCAAGTATTTTCCGGTGTACTTCGGCCTGGGGGAAATCTCTTACCAGCTTAAGGAGACCAAGAGTGCGATCAGGCAGTACGAAGCGTATCTCAAACTGGCCCCGGAGGATGCCACAGAACGGAAACTGGTGCAGGATCGGTTAAACCAACTCAAGGCCGGGAAATCCTAAGCCAGAACCATGCGGATCGCCCATGTCATCACCCGTTTGATCATTGGCGGCGCACAGGAGAACACGCTGGCCAGCGTGCTGGGACTGCGGGAATTGGCCGGGGTGCAGGTTCAATTGATCGCTGGCCCCACCACCGGCCCGGAAGGCTCCCTGGAACCGATGGCACAAGCCGCACCCGGCCTGTTGACCACCGTCCCTTCGCTGGTCAGACCGGTCAGCCCATGGCAGGATTGGCAGGCTTGGCGTGAGTTGGTCCGTCTTTTTCGCGCTCAACGACCGGACATTGTGCATACCCACAGTGGCAAAGCCGGGGTTCTGGGCCGACTGGCTGCCCACAAGGCGCGTGTTCCGCTCATCCTGCACACCATTCATGGTCCTTCGTTCGGCCCCTTTCAGGGAGCGGTTGCCAACACGGTTTTCCGGACCATGGAACAATGGGCCGGACGGGTCACCGATCACTTCGTGACCGTCGCGGATGCCATGCGCGACCAGTACCTCGCCGTCGGCATTGGCCAACCCAGCCAGTACACCCGCATTTTCAGCGGGTTCAAGCTGGCCCCCTTTCTTTCGGCACGAAATTCTCCCGAGTTGCGTGCCCGGCTGGGGCTGGCCCCCGATGCTGTGGTGGTGGGGAAGATTGCGCGTCTCTTCGAGCTGAAAGGGCACGATGATTTGCTGGAAGCACTGCCCCGACTGTCATCCTGCTGTCCCAAACTGCACGTCCTGCTGGTGGGCGATGGAGCGTGGCGTGACCGACTGGAACAGAAGGCGGAGAGTCTCGGTGTGCGGCACTTGGTCACTTTTACCGGATTGGTCTCGCCCCAGGAGATTCCGGCACTCACCGGCATCATGGATTTCTTGGTGCATCTCTCCCGGCGGGAAGGGCTGCCCCGCGCCTTGCCTCAAGCCTTGGCCGCCGGCAAGCCGGTGGTGGCCTATGATTGCGACGGGGCACGGGAAGTGTGCCTGGAGGGAGAAACAGGCTTTCTCGTTGCCCCCGGTGCCGCCAAACCGTTGTCCGAACGCATCCAACAGTTATATCAGGATCCCCTGTTGCGCCGCCGATTGGGAGAGGCAGGCCGCAATTATGTGCGCCTGCATTTCGATGAACAGTTTATGGTGGCCAGGCTCTGGGAGCTGTACCAGCGCCTCAGCCAAGCCGGGGCAGAACCCAAGCGGTAAACGCCTGCTGTGCGGTGGCCCGTGTGCAAATGACATTGATTCCCGGGTTGTTCTCCTGAATATTCCTCCCACTTAACCGCAGCCATGTTGGCTGCTGCATCCATGCACTGGAAATATTACCTGTGGGCGGCGCTGGCCGGATTGGTGTCCGGCGGTGTTTCCCTGCCTTTCTGGCGGTCCTGGTGTCGGCGCCACGGCATTGTGGATGATCCTGGACACCGGAAGATTCATGTCATCCCCACCCCGTTGGCGGGTGGATTGGCGGTCCTGACCGGTTTGCTGTTGCCGCTGGCTGGGGCCATGCTGTTTTTGTCGTTTGGGTGGGTGGAAACAATGATCGCCGAAAAACTGGCTTACGGGATCAGCAAACGTGCGCTCCCTCTTGCCGCTGTTCTTTTGGGTGGTGCGGTCATGGGCCTGATCGGCTGGCTGGATGACCGCTTCGAATTGCGCCCGAGCATGAAATTTGGCGGGCAGGTGCTGGCAGCCCTGCTCGCCGCTCTGGCGGGCGTGCGCATCACCCTGTTCGTGGACAGCGTATGGTTCAGCTACCTGGTCACAATCCTCTGGATCCTCACCGTGACCAACGCCCTGAATTTCATGGATAACATGAATGGTCTATGCGCTGGACTGGCCATCATTGGTTCGGTGTGCATCGGTGGAATTGCCGCCAGTCACGACCAGTACCTTGTGGCGTTACTGGCCTGGCTCGGTGCGGGTGCTTTTGCCGGGTTTCTGCCATTCAACTTCCCGCGGGCTTCGGTTTTTCTCGGCGATTCCGGAAGCCACCTGGCTGGTTACTGGTTGGGAATCATGGCCATTATGCCGCACTTTTACAGTCCAAAGCATCCGGAAGTATGGGCGGTATTCAGCCCCCTACTCATCCTGGCAGTACCTCTGGGTGATCTGGCATGGGTGGTGGTGCTGCGCTGGCGAAGCGGACAACCTTTTTACGTGGGTGACACGAACCACCTCTCCCATCGCTTGGTACGTCAGGGACTCAGCAAAGCAATAGCAGTTCTGCTGATCTGGACATTGGCTGCGTTGAGTGGTGGTTTGGCCTGGTGGTTGAACCGGTGAAGCGCGGATCCCAACTTCAAAACCTCAGGTTATGCCTAGTCCCTGAGCACCTGCAGGCACCTGGTTCATCACTCGGTCTTACGGTCCTTGCCTTTCAACCGAGGCCCTCGCGCGAGGGTTCTGAGAAAGCGGTTTAAGAGACTTCAACGATGGCCATCCTTGATGTTCGGCTAGCCATTCCCCTTGCCGGGTGTGCATTGGACTATAACCAACAAGTAAGTGCGCCTGCCGGTTGCACATAAAAAAACCCGCCTTGGGTTTTCCAAGGCGGGTTGTGAAATATTTCTATGAATGCTTACGGTGCAGAGTAATCGCGAGCACCATCAGGCTTCACGATTGTGTTACCCATACCGATTTCAGCACCGCCAGTCACATGTGGCGTGAAGGGCGGACCAACGCGCGGAGCGGAATAAACCGGGGAGGCCAAGAAAGGACGGAAAGTGCTGGCATAAACCGTGGAGGCAACCGTTGTCGGAGCTGAAGAACTGGAAGCCAAGGCCACACCCGCCACAGGAGTCGTGTTAAAGGCAGGCACCGAGGACTTGGCCGTACTGGCGGTAGCAATCGAGAGATCATTCAAATTGGCTTTTGCCGGAACTTTGGTCGCGACGGTTGAATCCACCCCTACAGGAGCCAGCTCAACCGGTTTAGCAGTCCTAGCAGCAACGGCCTGTTTGGCCACGGCGGCCTGAGCCAGAGCATGGGTCTGTTTGATCAAAACCTCCATGGAACGTTCCGTCTTGATCGAAGCTGAAGCTTCCCGCACGTAGGGCTGCAAATCTGGAATGGCCGCCATCAAACCAGCCAAGACCTTGGCCTCATCCACAGGAGAAACCGCAGCCGCTGAAACCGCGACATGGGAGGCGTAGGCCGGAGTGGTCTGGCACATGGCGGTCACGATGTCCTGAATGCGATCCGGGCACGCTTTGACAGCCGCTGAAACAATGGCGACAATGGCATCAGATTGGATCTTGCCAGCAGTGGCCGCCGCAATGGCAACCATGTCAGGAGATGTGCGACCCACGGCAGCAACCACGAAGGGAGCCAAGGCGGGTTTGGCGATGACAACTTGCTGAATTACCTCCTGTGTGACAGCAGCCCGTTCGGCGACCTCTGTTTGAGCGATGACACCAGCCGCTTTGGCCGGAATTTCCGGCATCGGCACATCAATGACCACCGGGGTGGCGCACAGCGTCGCAGCCAAACAAAACGAACTGAGGCCAGTTAATACCAATACCATTTTAGGTTTCATATTCAAGGATGTCTTCATTACTCTCTTAAGAATAAGAGTAAGTTTACAAAAACACCGGTTGAAGTCAACAGGTTTTTTGCACTTTGTTTAGGTTGTTTCATCGGGAACTTTGGCCAGCATTTCGGGCTGGGAAAAAGTTGCTTTTGAGGTTATCTTCCCAACCGTTAAAACCTTGCCTTCAGCAGGTTGCATCTTTTGCCTACGCAGCTCAAGCAGCCGCGAGTGGGCACTCTCTATAATGTCCGCCAGCATAGTGCGTTTCTCCAATCGCAATTCCTCACTGTCGCCATCGGCCTGAAAAAAGAACGATACAACCAACCCAGAGTCATCGAAATGACATGTTTCGCGCTTCCATTCGTGAGGTATCTGAGTCAGGCCCCCCACCGCAAACTGGGATCCAGATTCACGTCTCCAATGCCGATGAATATCCGTCTCCGCCGGATCAACAGCGGACAAAGACACCTCGACGGCCGGTTTGCCAAAGTCCTGGCAGGCTTGGCGGAGCAATTCCAGCGCCGTAAAAACATCCTCAGCCAGCGCCAAGCGAACTTTCGCCAACTGCGTCACCGCACGGATTTCTTTGAACAACAATCGTTCCCGTGAGAAATTAGGAGTGAAAAAGGTTTGAAAATAACCCAAGAACCAGAGGCCCGCACAGAAAACCACCACCAAAACCAGGAGCATCAATCCGGTCATGAAACTGTTTTGGAGCACCACTGCCAGAGCGAGGAGACTGAAAATCATGCAGACCGCATAGATCACGCAGGCCGCCCGCTTGTGATCAAGCCCCACATGCAGCAACCGGTGGTGAATGTGGCCTTTGTCACCTGAAAACATGGATTTGCCGCGAATGAATCGGCGCACCATGGAGAGCAGCGTGTCAGTGATGGGAAAGCCCAGCACCAAAATGGGAACCAAAAGGGAGAGAGCCACTGTTCCCTTGTGGCTGGTCTGAATGGAGCTAAAGGCCAAGGTCACCCCCAAGAACAAACTGCCCATGTCTTTTCTAAATCAGTTACCACCACATCGAAACTTTGACCATCAGATGTGAATAGTCTCAATCCATCTTGGGCTTTACGTATACCGGTGATTTGATGCGTGTTGATTATGAGTTTAGGAAATACTAACCACAGGGGAGCAATATTGCTTTTGAAGGTAGCCCTTACATCTGGAATAGGTATAGACGGACCAGGAACTTCTAAATCACCAACAGGTGTATGAAAAATCGTACTAGATTCGATTTCATTGCCATTGAAAACCGGGAAATCCGGATTTGCTTGTTTCTTTAAAAAGTCTGGTATATTCATACATTAATAATACCAAAAATTTTTAGAAAATCAACGATCTCTTGTAAATGATGATGGCGTCCATCCGCTTCGTCTCAAATCATCCATATCGGTATCTGGACTCATATTGAAGAATGATGGTAATGGTGCATTTGGTGTTTGTTGGAAGAATGGATCTAATTTATATTGCGTGTTTTGTTGAACCGTATATGCTGCAAGTTTCAATGGCTTGCCATGATCATCTGTTTCAACTATATCATAGTAACGTTCTACCACATCACCTTCTAATAAGAACAACGCCCATACCAAACCCATAACTCTATCATCGAATACATTCTCACCGGCTTTCTTCTTCCAGCTACCATTGGGATATCTGACGAAGGTTTTCAATTCTTGTACAGTTCCGATATCATATAAATTTACAACTCTATTTGTATTGAGCCAATATCTCATATTCATCACACCGTTGAATTTTGTATTTGTATGGGATAATACACCAGGACGTATATCGCCATATGCCAATTTTTCTGGATTGTACGCTACTATATTTTGGTATGCATGTATCTCACTGAGTACGGCGATTACTTCGCTTCCGATGTTATTCCGCTCGATTAAAACAGGCGGACAACCGTAGTGATGCCCTATGCGATTTATAATGTCTGCGAATCTTGTGGGATGAATGTAACGATCAGCATAAATTGCTGCTTGATGTATGTTTGTAAGATCGGTAAAATCCAAAACCTGAATAGTAGAAGCGGCCTTGCCGATACCTTCACCAACGTCAACACCGATACCGTATATATGATTCTCTTGTGGTGGTCTCCAAACATTATAATGACCATCTTCGAAAATGTTCTCAGGGTTCCTACACTCAGCTTCTAATTCATTTAACAGATCGATATCAATAGCAGAGTCACCCGTCTCCAAAAAGCAGCAATTGAATTCTTGTTCGAAAAGCAGCTTATCATTATGCAAAGCTTCTACCATACCAGCCTTCCACAATTTACCTCTACCAGGAACTTCATGCCAACGAATCTCTTCTGCATGCCATGACATATTTTCATCAGACTCGCCTTTCTGTGCCTTGATGAATATTTCATAAAACATATTACCAGTACCCTTTGGAGTGGATACCATAAAAATCTTTGTTGTTCTTTTCTTGGACGATGAAATTGTAGGAATAACCGAAGCCCAAAAATCCTTCATCAAATGATCTTCAATATGGGCAGCTTCGTCGATGATGATGCAATTTAATGTATCGCCACGAACCGCGGATCCTGTGGTTGTACTAATACCAATACTTGAATGGTTTCCAAAGATAATTTCTTTCTTACCATATTGTGCGGTACCAGGCTTTAACCAATTGGGCAATTCTTCATATGCCAATGCAACACGTCGCAAAATCATAATTGCGGTATTTTCTTTATTGGCCACAATAACCACACGTTTATACTTGTCGAAACAGGTCATCCATAACGCGTAGATTGTCATAAGCGTTGTTTTACCGGACTGACGCGAGGCATTGATGATGTTAAATCTATACTTCTGCAATGCCTTCAGCGCACGCTTTTGTGCTGGATATAAATCAATCTTCTGCTTACCGTCATCGGACGTTACGATATGAAAATAGTTTTCGGCGAAGTAATGTATGTCATTTGTGCATTTCTTCATCTCGGCCACCATTTCTGGTGTCCAATTAAATTGAGCATCTGGGCGCGGTAGTCGTTTATTTCTCAAATATGTTTGATCGTAGTCAAGATCATCATTATTGATACTCGGTGTTGTGTCTCTTTTCATATAGATTTATTTCCATTTTCCATAAATATTTATTTGCAGGCATTGCAATGGATGTAATTATTTAGAAAATATACATAAATTGTATAAATATTTAATGAAAAGGAGAACTTATGAAAGATGGAATATTGACGGCATATGAATTAGTTATGGAGCAGGCTAAAGAGGGTACAGTGAGTACCAGTATGAAGCCCGGTACGTCCGCTATGGGTGATCTAAAGAAAACCAAAGAGGGTGGACCAGAGAAGACTGGTGTTAAGAAACCAGCAGAAGGCGATGCGAAGATCAATCCTGGTCATGGCAAAATTAAGACTGAGGCAACACAAACACGGGAGTTATCTAATATGTTACCACAAAGCAGATTTGACAGTTTATTTAAGAAACAGATTATTGAAGAGGACGGATTGGAGAGCGATGAGAGTCCTATCGAGCAGACCGGAGACGGCGAGTTCAACGATGAGCAGGGTGATTTCCCTTCTACAGATGGTGATGATACCGCTGAGGAAGTGGACGTTGCAACCGAGCTTCGTATGATCATCGATCGTTTATCTGAGATCGCTGAGAAGTTGGGCGCGTTTGATTCTGACATGGATGAAGCTGGTGCAGAAGCCGGTGAAGCCAATGCAGAAGAGGAAGGATCAGAGGAATTAACACCTGAAGCCGTTCAGGCCAAGTTAACACCTTTGAAGGATGCAACCAAGACCATGCAGGCCAAGAAGAATGTTGTGAAGTCGTCTTTCAAGGCTTCGAGCAAGAAAGCAGGCGCAACAGGCGGACCT
>CAIYYI010000010.1 GCA_903930345.1 uncultured Verrucomicrobiota bacterium | reverse complement strand
CGCGACACCGTTCCCACCCTGGCTGACATGACCCGGGCCGCGCTGGCGAGGCTCGAACGGCATGACCGGTTTATCCTGCAGGTCGAAGGCGCTCGCATTGACCACGCGGCGCATAATTCCGATGCCCCGGCCGCCATCCACGACCAGATCGCCCTGGATGAGGCGTTGGATATCTGCCTCGAGTTCCAAAGGAAGCACCCGGACACCCTCATTGTCCTGACCACCGACCACGGCAACTCCAATCTGGGTCTGAACGGAATGGGTGGCGGCTACCGCCAGAGCTCCCAGCGCTTTTCCGCCCTGTCGGAAGTCAGGGTGTCCTATGCGGAAATCCTCAAGCGCCTCCAGAAAGCGGGGCAGAAGTTAAAAGTCCCGTCCACCCCCTCCGATCCCGAGGACAAGTTGGATATCCCGGATCCCATGGCCAAAATCGATCCCAATGGCAAAAGCGAGGGTGAAAAAGAAAAGGAGAGCGATCCCGCCAAGCCGGAGGACGATAAGACCAAGTACACGGCGGCGGTGCAGCTTTCCAGCGCCTACAAAGTCGAGCCCAAGGTGCTGATTGGCATTTTTGCGGAAGCCACCGGCTATAAAATGAGCGAGCGGCGCGCCACTTTGCTTTCAAAGGTTCTGGCGGGGGAATACCCCATGCTCTACGACCAGATGAACTCCGTGATCACGCAAATCGGCCAGCTCATGGCCAATCGCATCGGAGTGGGCTGGACGGGCAACACTCACACGGCCGACTATGTTTCCTTGGTGGCCATCGGCCCCGGCTCCGAGCGGTTCACCGGCCTGATGGACAACACCGATGTCTTTGTCCACTACACGGCCCTGGCGGGAATCGACTTTAAGAACCCCAGCCAAAAACTCATCGCCCAGGCAGGTTATGAAGCCCACGAAGTGGAACCGGCGAGCGATCCCCTCTGTTGAAGCGCCCGCCGCCGTCCAACAGGGCGGCTTCGGCTTCCATTTAGGGGTCACGAGTCTGGCTTCATTGGGGCCTTTCCCATCGGTTTTCATCCAGCGATGGAGTTTGGAAGCGAAGCTCTTCCAACTCCCCATATGCAACCGCCCGGCGAGCCAAGATATCGTCAGAGTCGTTTCCTCACGGACTCGGGCGGCCAGAGCCAGTTTGGCCGGTCCATCTACGATCTCCCGGGCGTAAAGGAGTCCAATTGGAACGCTGATGCTGCTAAAATGCGCACTATTGGTGATCGATGACATGCGATTAATTGCCCAGGAGGCAAGCAGTGTTTGGTAATCATCATCCTACGCAGTTCTTCATTATGGTTGAAATAGCTTGGCAAGATACTTAAGGTCCGCTCTCAAGTGATATTTTGGAAGTTGCGACAAGGTCCGAAAGGGCGCGCCAAGACTGCCAGAGCAGCGAGATGGATGCTGGCATCCTTGCTGGTCATGCTGTTTGCTCCTGTTTCGGCTTGGGCGGTTTTTACGAACCAGGACTTCATGATTGATGCCTGGGGCACCGAGGAGGGCCTGCCGCAAAGTTCCGTGTTGTCGATCGCGCAAACTCCCGACGGCTACTTATGGTTGGCGACTTTTGACGGGCTGGCGCGTTTTGACGCGCGTACGTTTCACCGTGTTGGATACCAGCAACCTGCCCGGACTGCCCAGCAACCGCCTGGTTCGGCTGTTCGTTGACCGAGAAGGAGCGCTTTGGGTGATTACGGAGGCCTACGCCCTGGTGCGCGTGGCGGACAGACGATGCCATCAGTTTGGCCCGGCGGACGGCTTGCCAGCCATGGGTGCCCGTTGGGTGGCTGAAGACGGGAGGGGCGGGTTATGGCTGGCGGGGGCCAATAATGGACTATGGCGGCGGCAAAACGGAAAGTTCGCCCCCGTGGCGGCACCGACTAAGTTTGCCGAGTGGCCGGTACGAATCATGGTAACGGACGCGGCGGGACGTTCGTGGTTTAACCACTGGGACCGGCTGTTTGATCTCCAAAAAGGACAGATGGTTCCGCTGGCAGGCCCGCAGGCTCCGGCGGAGTTGGTAGCAAAAGATGTTTGCACCAGCCGTGACGGGGGGCTCTGGGTGGTAACGCCCAACGGGCTTCGCAAGTACCGTCAGGGACAATGGCTTTCGGCAGTCTGGCCCTGCCCCGACTTCAAAACCGCAATCGTCGCCTCGCATGAGGATGCTGCCGGAAATTTATGGCTGGCAACTTACGATAATGGGCTGTTCCGTTTTAATCCGGAAGATGGCTGGAAACAGTTAACGGTGGCATCCGGACTCACTACTCTGCGGTTACGCTGTCTTTTTGGTGACCGTGAAGGGAACCTTTGGGTCGGCACCGATGGGGGTGGCGTGATGCGGATCAAGCCCCGCCCCTGGAAGATGATTACCCGGCGCGAAGGGCTTGGCATTGATGCCGTTCAATCCGTCTGTGAAGATCAACAGGGGCGGATGTGGTTCGTAGGGGGGACATCCAAACCGTATTGGCTGGATCAAGGGGTGGTCTCATCGGCCATTCCGTCACCGCAATCCGACGTCATTGACTCTGCGTGGGCCATCCTGCCGGCACGGGACGGCACAATGTGGATTGGAACCTATCATGGAAACGCCTTCCATTACCGGGATGGAATATTGACGCGCTACGGGAACGCCGAGGGCATGAGGGCGGGATCCGTGCGTGCGTTGCTTGAAGATCGACAGGGGGCGTTATGGGTGGGAGGATTTTCCGGCTTATGCCGGATTAAGGATGGACATGCCACCCACTACGCGCAGCGGGAAGGTTTGCGCTCAGAACGTGTCTGGGCGCTGGCAGAGGACTCCAATGGGGACCTCTATGTGGGAACCCAAGGCGGTGGACTAAGCCGGTATCGAGACGGGCATTTCACCACGTTCACACGGAAGGACGGACTGCCGAGCGACTGGATTAATGCGCTCCATATGGATTCCGAAGACGCGCTATGGATTGGCACCCACAGCGGCGGACTGAGCCGGTTCAAGGCAGGCCGGGTCGTCAACTTCGGAGTCAAGCGTGGAATACCTGCCCGTGACGTCGGGCCGATTGTGGAGGACGATGACGGCCAGCTTTGGATGGTGACAGGAATGGGCATCCTCCGCGTCAGCAAGCGGGAACTGAACGAGTTTGCCGCCGGCACACGGCGGGCTGTCAGCTATGTGGTTTCCGATCGGAACGATGGTTTGGCCACACTTGAAGTGGGCGGCACCCAACCAGCTTGCCTCAAGGCGCGCAACGGAACGCTGTGGTTTGGGACAGCCAAAGGCGCGGCCTGGGTGGACCCGCAGAAGCTGCACTTCAACCCCAGCCCGCCGCCGGTGGTCATCGAAGAGGTTCTGATTGATGACAAGGCATTACCGAACCGGGGGGCTGAAGGCGGCGATTCCAGGACGGCTATCAGCGATGAAAGCCCGGAGGACGGGGGGGCGATGGATCGCCCTTCCGCCAGCCTCAGTTCACCTCCCGCGCTCGTGACCGTCTGGCCCCGGCAGAATCGCGTCGAGTTCCGCTTCACCGCTCTCAGCTTTACGGCGCCAGGCAAGGTTCGGTTCCGCTACCAATTGGAAGGGTTGGACGAGAACTGGGTGGACGCGGGCACCAAGCGGGTGGCGTACTATACCCGCCTGCCGGTGGGGCGCTACCGGTTCCGGGTGACGGCTTGCAACGATTCCGGCGTGTGGAATGAAACCGGTGCCTCGCTCGCAGTCGTGGTGGCCCCGGCCTTCCATCAAACCTGGTGGTTCAAACTCCTCGGGATTGCCGCTGTCGCTGGTCTGGTTTCAACGTTGTTCCTCATACGCCTGGCCCGGCTGAAGCAACTGGCCCGCCTGCGCGGCCGCATTGCCGGCGATTTGCACGATGAAATCGGCAGCAATATCGGTGGCATTATTCTCTTGAGCGAGCTGACCCAGCAAACCCCCGCATTGACGCCGGACGCGCGGGCATCGCTGGAGGAAATCAACGCTACCGCACACCGCACCGCCACCGCTATGCGTGACATCGTCTGGTTTCTAAATCCGGACTTCGACACCCTTGCCGATATGGTAGCCCGGATGAAGGAATTTGCCACCACCTTGCTCAATGGCGTCGCGTGTGAGTTCACGGTTCCCGATCTGGCGTCGGCGCCAAGCCTGACGATTGAATTCCGTCGCAACGTCTTTTTCAGCTTCAAGGAAATCCTGCACAACATCGTCAAACACGCGGGCGCATCGAAGGTCGGCATCCGCCTCGATGTAAGTGGCCGCCAGATCGCATTACGTGTTCATGACAACGGACGCGGCTTCGACACCACCCAGGCGGCCTCAGGGCACGGGCTCCAGAGCCTGCGTCGGCGGGCTGCCGATCTGGGTGGACATCTCGCAGTGGAGAGCGAACCCGGAAAGGGAACGACCGTTGTCATCACTGTCATGCTCCGATGAAGCACAACCTGAGAACTCACGAGAATACGGGAGTGGTGCCTTGCAGTCCCACATGCCACACTGCCTCCATGACCGCTAATGCCGCCAACACTGAGGCGGTGCCCCATCCGCCGACACAGACCATCAACGTCTGGCTGGTCGAGGACAACCAGATCTACCGGGGCGCGCTTGCGCGCTTGCTGAATCAGGCTTCCGGCCTGCGCTGTAGCAGCGCGTTCGGTTCCTGTGGGGACGCCCTGCGTCAGTTGCGCGAGGACCATCCCCCCGAGGTCATTCTTCTGGACATCGGCCTGCCGGGCCTGAGCGGGTTGGATGGCATTCAGCAATTCAAGTCGCTATCGCCCACCACTCACGTCATCATTCTGACCGTATTTGAGGACGCGGATAAAATCGTCCGCGCGATCTGCGCCGGCGCCTCGGGCTATCTCTTGAAGACCTCGCCGGGGGACAAAATTGCCCAGGCTATTCACGAGGTTCTTGGGGGCGGCGCACCCATGACACCCCAGATTGCGCGGTCGGTGTTGAATATCTTTGCGCGGATGGCAACCCCGGCGCCAGAGCTGGGCCTCAGCCAACGGGAAAAGGAGACCATCGAGTTTCTAGTACAAGGGCTTACGACCAAGGAAATCGCTGACCGCCTCAGCTTAAGCATTCATACGGTGGACACTCATCTGCGGAACATCTACCGCAAACTCCACGTGAACTCGCGTGCCGGAGCGGTAGGCAAGGCGATGCAGGCGAAGTTCGCTTGAGCGATCAACGCCGATCTTCAGTCCATCTTACCGCCTGCCGGAGCACGGTGTCCTCATCGCCTGACCGGCCCCTCATTTTCCACGCGAACCGGCCATGTAGGTACCCTGAACGCCCGGTTTTGGGCATGTGTCCGTGTGAATCCTCCAGCAGGTCCGACCACGCGCCCTTCGGCTATCCGGTCAGAGAGAGCATCACGAATTCTCGTGAATAGACGGTACCCTGCCAGTACGTCAATGTGCGCTCATGCAGCGAATCCAACGAACGCGTTGTGGCTCGGCGACAGGTCGCCGTTCTCGTCAGACCTTCTGGCGACACGATCTATGAAAACCAGTCATTCCCGCCACACCCCGGACGAACCATGAGGACAATAAACGTCCTATCGTAACTATGAAAACCCTGTTCCAGTGTCTTGCTTTGCTTTCGGGGCTTGGTCTGAGTGCCCTTCCTACCTCGGCCCAATGGATCACCCAGCCTCTGCTGCTCAAGCCAGGCTGGAATCCCGTCCACTTGAGTGTGCGCCCTGCTAAGCCGCTCTGTGATGAAGCGTTCGTGGCTTACCCGGCCATTGAGAGTGTGTGGAAATTTAATCGGCGCATGAGCACGGTGGAATTCTCCGCAAACCCCACCACGCTCCTGGCCCCCAACGAGCACTGGCTGACCTGGGTGCCCTTGTCCAATCGACAGGCTTTTGTGCGCAACCTCTTCCAACTGGAAGGAGACCAGTCTTATCTGATCAAAGTCGCCACTAACGCCGCGCCGTTCTACTGGCAAGTCCAAGGAATGCCCTGCTTTCGTCCGCCCGGTTGGCTGCCCAACGCGCTCAACCTGTTTGGCTACCCGGTCAATCCCGAAGCGCTCCCCTCCTACTCCCAACTTTTCGCTGACACGACTGAAGTCAATTCGCAGCCGGGAATCAACAGCGGCATTTACAGCATCGAGGCCGACGGACGGGAACTCCAGATTCGCCAGACCGCACGCACGCTGGTCCAGCCGGGCCAGGCCTACTGGATCAAGTGCGGCCAATTCACACGTTCCGTTCTGCCCTTGACGGTCCAGGGCGATTTCATGGCTAACTGGTTGATGGATTTCGGTCGTGATGGCAAAGAGACGAGCGTGTATCTCAAGAACGTTACAGCCGCCAGCCCGATCACGTTGACCATCCGAACGCGCGCCTCCGAGTCGGCGCCACCCGGCGCGCCCCAAGTGGCCGGGAACGTGCCCCTCTCCGTTTTTGTTTCCGACTCCGTCCGTGGGGTTTTTGGGTGGATGGAATTGCCCTCGCCCATGGTCATTACCCTGGCCCCTGGCGAAGAAAAGGAAGTGCGCTTTGCCGTGCGCCGCTCGGCCATGCAGCCCTATACAGCCACGGGCACCAATGGTGCCGCTTATCAGAGCTTCCTGGATATCAGCGAAGCGCCCCATGGCATCCGGGTGCTTCTGCCGGTTTCGGCCGAAAATGAGGTTGTGCGCCGGGCCAAGTCTAGTGCCTCCAGCAATCTGCCTGAATATCATCTCTACCAAGGGTTATGGGTCGGCCAGGCCACGATTAAGGCCGTCAACCGCGTCGGAGCGGAGGGCAGTCCCCTCTGGGATGCTTCCACTCCGTTGCCCACGGCGCAAAAGATGGCCTTCCGCCTCTTGCTGCACGTGGACGCGCAGGGGCAGGCGCGCCTGTTGCAGCGGGTGCTGTTGTCGCTGCAAGGCACCGGGACGAACGCCCAATACAAGCTCTTTGCCGATGAAACGCGAGTGCCAGCCACGCCGGGAGAGGTCTATCGCATCAGCTCCGTCGCCTTTCCCCTCATGCCGCCTGTGCTGCTCAGCGGCGTCCTGGGCAACGCTTTGGCCGGACGGGTGAACCTGGACTACGACGACCCGGTCAATCCTTTCAAACACCGCTACCATCCTGACCACGACAACCTGGATGAACAATTTTCGACCAATAAACTGGCGGACGGCAATGAGTCCTGCACGGTCGGACGGGACTTGCGGTTGAACTTCTATGGCACCTACCAGAACGAGGCCGGCCAGTTCCTGCCGCCGGGTCCAGTGCTGCAATTCAACGGCACCAATGCCTTTGTCTCGGCAGACCCGCTCACGCTGTCCAACAGGGCCTTCACCGTCATGGGCTGGTTCAAGACCACCGGACTGCCAGCCAGCAACGCCCAGCTCTTCAATTTCGGAAATGGCACCAACGACGCCATCTGCCTGAATTTCGAGGGTACCAACGCTCAGATGGCCTTCTCCTGCAGTTCCGGCACCACCACCACCCGCATCATCGTCACCAATGCGCTCCCCACCAACCAGTGGGTCCACTTCGCGGTGGTGAACGACGGCCAGGGCACCGGCAGAATCTATTGGAACGCCCAGCTCGTGGCTCAAGGATATATGGTGGCTCCGGACGCCCTCACTCGCAGCAATCTCTTCTTCGCCTGCGGAGCACAACACAGCAGCGGCTTTTTCGCCGGCCTGATGTATGGGCTGAGCATTTGGGGCGATGCCCGCACCGCCGATGAGATTTATGCTGACCTGTATTTAGCCTCCGGCTCCGCCCGGGACAATCTTCTGGCCTGGTTCAGAGCAGCCGAGGGGCAGGGCGCTACCTTGGGCGATTCGAGCGGCAACGGAAACACCGCCCGGATGAATGGTGCCAACTGGAACACCACGGAGGCCATGCCCACACCGTTCTGGGGCATTGGCCAGGCATCCGGCGAGTATTCCGAAACGATGACCGGCCTGCGCCGGGTGCCCATTTTGCTCAAAGGGACCTTCACCCTGCAACGGATCAACCGCAACTCGGAACTCAACTGAGCACCCGAACCTTTTATGGCCGCAACCAACATAACCACTAACAGCCGTCACACTATGAGAAAGTCACTCGCCCTCATCACCACGGTCGTGCTGATGACCGCCCTCGCCGGTCTGGCCGCCGACAAAGTCCCGCCCCTCGTCAACTACCAGGGCAAACTGCTGAACAACTCGGGCAGCATCGTGCCCAACGGCAACTACCAGCTTGAGTTCCGCGTCTGGAGCGCGGCCTCAGGCGGCTCGTTGAGCTGGGGTCGCACTTATCCGGTGAACGTCACCGACGGTTTGTTTAACGTCGTGTTGGGCGACGGCGGGGGCGTGATCTCCGGTGCGCAGACCACCAACTTGGTAGCCGCCTTCGACGGATCGGATCGGTTCTTAGGCCTCACCATCACGAAAGACCAAACCGGCGCGACCGTAGCCAACGCCCAGGAAATACAGCCCCGCCAGCAGTTGTTGAGCACCCCTTACGCGATCCAGGCCAACGACGCGGCAAAGCTGGGTGGAACCTCGGCCACCAACTACCTCAAGAACGGCGACGTCGTCATAAGCGGATCTGTCCGCTCTGCCAATCTTCAGGTTGATGACCAGGCATACTTCGTCATGAAGGACTCCGGGGCCGGCCTGAATCCAGTCATCGCCTTCGATGCCAATGACTTCATGCTATACAAGCGAACAGAGAACTATCTTTGCATTTATAATGGCAGCAACGAGAAACTGCGGATTACCAGTTCCAACGTGGTGGTTTCGGCCTCCGGTGGCATCACTGGGCCGGGGACCGTCCCCCTGGGCAGCATCATGATGTGGTCGGGATCCGCTGTTCCTTCCGGCTGGGCCCTGTGCGATGGCAACAACAACACCCCGGACTTGCGCGGGCGCTTTGTTTTGGGATCGGGCACGGGCGCCAGCCTCACGGCGCGCACAGTCGGGCAAAAGGGTGGAGAGGAAACACACGTGCTCACCCCCACTGAAATGCCCGCCCACGCCCATGGGGTGACTGATCCCAAACACTCGCACCAGATCAACAACGACGACAGCCGCGAAGGGTGGAATTCAGGTGCGTACTATGCCTCCGACCGGGGGCAATCCGTCTCGTCGTCGCTGTCAAGTGCGACCGGCATCAGCATCCAAAACACCGGCGGCAACGGCGCCCACAACACCATGCCTCCGTTCTACGTCCTGGCCTTCATCATGCGGGTGCAATGAGTTGCGAACCCTGCCGGCAGAATCACACTTTGACCCCCAAGAGAACCGACCTATGCGAATCCCCTGGAAAATCCCCCTGCTGATTGGCGGTCTTCTACTGGCCGGCCCAGCCGCAAGCCGTGCGGCAGGGTTGTACGAGGCCATGGCGCAATTCGAGAATCCGTGGCACAAGGCGGACACCAATGGTCCTGCGTCCACCGTAGCTTGGAGCGGGCACGCGGGCCCCTATAAAATACCTCTCACCGGTAATGAGCCGAAAGTCCCGGCCACGCCTGACAAACAGTTCCAACTCGCGCACTCAGCCATCGGCCAGCTCTGTGCCGTTCGGCGGCCTGACTTCCAACTGGGTCAGATCGTTGTCGCTCCTTCCGGGGCGGATTTGATGCTGCCACCCGCCCGCATTTTCCCGGAAACGGGCGCCTTTTATGTGGCTTCAAAACAGCAGGTCGTGGCCGCAGATCGCGGCTTGATCCAGATTGACTGGAAAATGCTGGACGGAAGCACCAATGCCCAGATTTACCTGATTTCCGCCGTGCCTTTCAAACGTCCCGCCCGGATATTCTGGACCGATACCCCCTACAATGCGCCCCAGGTGGACTTGACCGGAAAATACGTGAAGATTCACTACAACTCGGTCCTGTCGGATCGGGGCACCAATGGCTTATGGGTGGATGACCTCACGCACCAGTTGCGGGCGGCCAAAGACACTTGGGGCATGGTGATCATGGAGTTCTTCGACACCGGCAGCCTGCGCAACCAAATCGGCCTGGAAATTGTCGAGGTTCTGGAGCCACGCATCAACATCCTGCCGGCCTACATCGGCCAGCGTCTTCTGCCCCTGTCTTCAGAGTTTGGTTACGCGGATTTGAGCGCCAAGATCACCCAGGGCCTTAACGACACGGTGGAGCAACACAACAGCGCCAACAAACGCAGCCACTTTGAAGGCTGGGTCTTTGCCATCAAACCCACCGTCAGCGCGCCATGGGAGCTGGAAGTCTATTGGAAGAACAAGGGTATCATGGGTGTGGAATGGCCCTTTGAAGCGGATTGGTATGCGGCGGACTGGCCCCCGGACGGCTTGGCCCAGGTCTATGTGCGGGGTGGCGAGGACACCAATGCCACGGTGACGTTCCCCGACGGCCTGAGTGTGAGTGCGCTCAAATACGAAGACCCGCCCCGCCATGCTTATCTGGCTTTGGACAGAAGGAGCTTTTACACCACGGGCGACGGCTATGCCCTCTTGAAATACCAGGACAACTCAGGCGAGGATGTCTGGTATGAAGTCGTTCATTCGGTCTCCAGCACCAACGAAGTTTTGTACAACCGCGATGCCATCGACTGGCCTATCGGTCAGGAGCTGCTCCCGGCGCGGGTGCATACTGCCATGCGCTTCAATGGCACGGATGGATCCATCGAGATTCCTTCCTCTTCTCGGGAAGCCTACACTATTGAATTCTGGGTCCAGCCCGCCACGACCAGCAATATGAGCCTGGCCTTGTGCCAGGGCGGTACCACCAATACGTCCCGGCTGAATCAGCTGCGCTTGAACGCCGACGGTCTTTTTGAACACTCCGCGTCCATGACCAACGGAGACCTTCTGACCATTGTCGGCACTACCACTGCCCAACCCGGCCAGTGGTACCATGTGGCCGGCGTGCTGGACGGCTCGGGCATGATGCGGCTCTACGTCAATGGACTGCAAGAAGGCCAGCCCCAATACCGGGTGGCTGATCTGGCACAGGGCCAAGCCAACACTTGGTCCCTGGGCGGAGAATCCACAGCGGAAGGCAGCCACTTTTTCGATGGCCGAATGCGGGACTTTCGGGTGTGGGAACACGGATTGAGCAGCGAAGAACTCCTGGTGCTCATGGACCAGCGTTTAGGGGGCACCGAAGCCGGTCTGGTCCATTGTTTCAACTTTGAAGGCACGCACGATGGCAAAGTCCTCGATCTGGCCAGCGACACGGAAGGCACCATTCACGGTGGGGTCACTCCTGGAACCCTGGCCGACGCGCCGGATCTGGCCTATGCAACGGCTTCACCAGGCTACCTGTATCAGGCATCCGGCAATTTATACAATCCGCAGCTCTATTCCTGGCCTTCCACCAGTTCTCGTCTCTTTGCCGTCAACACCTTGACAAACAAGGACGTGCTGGAGGTGTGGTGGTGCAATGCACGCCAGCAACCTTACATGCCTGCGAGCATTCTCTGGCCGTCGTTGGTCATGCGCTACCATAACGTCTGGCCGTCCGACGCGCCGGAACTGGTTCTGGCGGGACAGAACAGCGATACGACGGGTCTGCTGCCCGACTGGTATGGGGCTCCCGAAATCTACGTGCAGAATGATCAGGCCCAGCCGGGCTTCAATCCCAACGAAGAACACGCCCTCTTGCTGGCCGGCCAAGTGTATGCCATTCGGGATGATTTGAACACCACGAACTCCTCCGCGCCGTATGTGCTGGTCCAGTACACCGACTTGCTGGGTAACGGCCCTCAAATGCAGGTTTTTCACGTGGTCGAAACCAACGCCCAATACCAGTTCCAGCAGGATCTGGTGGCCGGCACCCTGGTTCAGCCGCCCATGCCGTTGACGGTGCTCAACCGCTGCTCCAATTCCACATTTGAGCCGAGCACTGGCCCCGCCTGGCGTGATCGCAAGCTCGATTTCTGGGCTATTGCGGCGGGGGATGACGGCGTGGCGACCCGCGACATCGTGGTGCGTTATTATTACCCCATGCAGCCCGGTTTCTTCTTCCCGAACCAGGCCCGTCAACCCGCCCTCGGAGAGCAACTGCCCTGGTTGAGCCACCAGGACATCCACGGGGATCCCGTCGCCTACACCTACACCATCCACTGGCCGGAGGACGTCCCGGTGCTGTACCTTGGTCAGACCTTGACCCGTCCTACTGCCGGTCTCCCAGCCATCCGGGGACAAGGGAGCGTTACGCTGATCTATCAACAATGCGCCAGGACGAACGATCAGCAGAGCGTCGTGCTCCTTGACCCCACCCAAGCTCGTTCCGTCGCCCTGGCCACGCTCCCTGACGACCTGACCACGGAGTCGCTGGCTGGCAAGAAGTATTTCCCCCTGCTTCCGCCCCATTTGCGCAAACGGCTCTACTACGAACCCGACCGCCAATACCTTACCTTCATCGGCCAGTATCAAGAATCCGAGGCTTATCTCTTGTTGAACGTCCTCAGCGGCGCTCCGGACGATTCGAAAAGCGACCGTTACAAAGTGCTCAGCCTTAGCGCGAGCCCGAGCTGGAAGGACGCTGTAAACCAACTGGCCACCGACACGGTGGTCCTCGCCGACGACAACACTCCTTTCGATTCGCTAGCCCTCTCGGCCGGCGTGGGCCAGGATCAGGGGGTTGGCTATGTGACGTTGGCCTTCAATAATAGCACCGCCTTCTGCGCTCCGGCCGATCCCATCAGCGTCCAAATCATTCGCGTGGAAACACCACTCTACCGCGGCACCGTCAAAGTGATCTTCTCTGAGAATCCTCTGGACGAGAAACTCACTCTGCGACACAGCAGTGATTTTGGAGGTAATGTCCAGGATTACGAGTTCGATTGGCGATCCCTGCCCCCGTCTGGAGATGGGATGGTGCCCAGCGATGCGCGTGAGAACTGGACCGCCTTTGTTCAGGGCTCAGGCTACGACAGTGTCACCATTGAAGGCCCCGGCATCCGCACGCTCTCGGATAACTATCTGGTTTGCCGCTACCGTCCCCTCAACCAGTCCGGCCCCACCGGCAGCCAGTGGAGCGACTGGACCGAGCCAATGCTGGCCGAAGGCTGGATCAAGCGTGCGCTCAATGGCATCAATCCTTTTGAACAGCGGATCAAGAACTTGCAGGACAACGAGGTTAATACCGTCGGCAGCCTGATCAGCCAGGCCGGGGCTCGCTGGGTGGGCGACGTTCCGCTTAACTTGCAGAACATCAATGATTATGGGCTGCTCGAAATTTACGAGACCATCCTCAAACGGGGCAAGATGCTCAGCATCAATGCCAACCTCAATTACGGACCCGCTAACGATGCGTTGCTCCTCGCCGCTGGGCGCATCAACGATCTTTACATGGCTTTGGGCAATGAAGCCTATGCCGACGCCCAGGATCCCACCATCTCCTTCAGCACCGCTGACCAGGCGGAATATGGGGCTGCCTGGACCTCTATCTTCTGCTTCATGAACCAGGTATCCACTCTGCTGGATGAGGAACTGGCTCTGCTGCGAGGCAGGGACGATTCCGTCCAACCCTCCGTTCATACCTATCCATTCTACAATCGCCTCATCTGGAACTTCACCAAAGGCATGAACGGCGGCGAAGCGGCCTATGCTCTGAATTACAACGTCCGCAACGAAGACGGTGACGCCAGCGGCACCATCAACGAAACGGATGCCCGCCAGCTCTACCCTCAAGGCCACGGCGATGCCTGGGGCCATTATCTCACCGCCCTCAAAGGCTACTATCAGCTCCTGCAGAATCCTAACTTCGTCTGGATTCCGAGAACCGAGGGCAAAATCATTGGGGGCGTAACGGTCACCGTGGACTATTACGACGAACGCAAGTTCGCTGAAGCTGCCGCTGCCAAGGCCCGCACAGGGGCCGAGATCGTGGACCTGACCCATCGCGATTATTATAGCGAGACCTCGCAGGGCCTTTGGTCAGGCTTTCGCGACAGCAACACCAATCGCGCCTGGGGGCTGGCCGAATGGGGTTGCCGCGCCGGCCAAGGCGCCCTCTTCGACTGGGCGGTGGCCAATTCGCTCCTGCCCGATCAGGATCCCAATCCTGCCCACGCCGGCCTGCAAAAGGTGGACCGCACCACCGTGCCGGAGCTGAAGGAAATCGTCACTTGCATGGATAACATCCAGATCAAGGCCGACAACGCCGATCTGGGCCTCAACCCGATGGGGTTGGGGAAGAATGTGGTACCCTTTGACATAGATCCAACCTTCCTCGATGTTGGTTCCACCGCCCAAATTGGCACCCGCCCGGTCCAGGGCCTCGGCCACTTTGAGCAAATCTATGAGCGGGCGCTGGTGGCGCTGACCACTGCGGCCGAGGTCGCTGCCAACGCCCAGTCCTATACCCAGCTCCTCCGCCGCCAGGGTGATTCCCTGCAGGACTTGCGCAATTCCATCATCGAAGCCGAACTCGATTACCGGAATCGCCTCATCGAGCTTTTTGGCTATCCCTATAGCGATGATGTTGGTCCGGGCAAGACCTATGCGCAAGGTTACGACGGTCCCGATCTCTATCACTTCAACTACCTGGAAACAACCAACCTTCTCCGGCTCAACCTGCCTCTCAGCGGAACTGCGGACATCACCGTTACGGAGCACGCCATAGATTGGGAAGGAGAGTTCGCGTTCGACATCAAGGCTGAAGACCCGTTCAGGGAGATCAGCCTGCCCACCGGGCATTCCCTGACTGTTAGCGACGTCAAAACCTTCACCCTCAATTTTGACTCGGTCGGCCTTATGAAAAAGCCCGCCGACTGGACCGGGTCACGCCGGGCCCAAGGCGAGTTGCAGACCGCCTATTCTGACATCATGCAGACTTACTATGCCCTGGAACAATGCCTGCGTGAAGACGCCGAGTTGGACACCCAGCTCCAGACCAGCTTTGACGGAATGATGGCCCAACTCAACCTCAGCAACGATGAAATGAAGGCCATCTCCCAGGCTCTGAAAAAGCAAAAATCGAACATCCGGGCTAAAGCAGCCATGGACGGCATCAAAGCAGCCACCGATGTTATCGCGGACTTCTTCGCAGCGGATATGGATGCCGCCGCCGAAACCATGCCGCACGTGGTCGGCTTGGCCACGGACGCCACCTCGACGATTCGGGGTGGATTGCAAGTGTTGGGCGCGTGGCTTTGGTCTGGCGCCAAATTTGTCGGCCTGGGGGCGGAGGAAGCCGCTATCGGTCTGGACGCCTCAACTCAATTTAATCAAATGGAGCTTGACTTCACGCTCCTGAAGAACCAATACGCCCTCAACGTGATCCCCGGTGGACTGGACCTGGATGCCCTGGCTCGCCAGGAGAGCATCAAGGAAGTTGAAGTGCAAGCCAAGGTCGAAGCCGTAAACCAGGCCGTCCAACGGTATCGCACCGTCCTGGCCCAGGGCGAGCGGCTCCTGGCCGAACGCAGCCAGTTTCGCGCCAAATGGGCCACCCAGATTCAGGCCAACCGCTATGGTGACATGGCATTCCGCATCTTCCGCAATGATGCCCTCGGCAAATACAAGTCAGCCTTTGACCTGGCCGCCCGCTATGTGTACCTGGCCGCCAAGGCCTATGATTATGAAACCGCTTTGACGGCCAGCGACACTCAAAACACCTCGGGCAGTGATTTCCTGAGCAGCATTGTCCGCGCCCGCAGCCTGGGTGCCATTCAGGACGGCGTTCCGCTGACGGGGGGCACCACCGGCGATTCCGGTCTGGCCGACGTTATGGCCCGCATGAACGCCAACTGGAACGTGCTCAAGGGCCGGTTCGGCTTCAACAATCCCGACAACGAGTACAACGAGTTCTCCCTCCGCGCCGAACTCTTCCGCATCGCCAGCCCCAACGACACCAACGCCCTGGCTGCCAGCGACACCACCTGGCGCAACACCCTCTGGAACTTCAAAACGGACAAAGTGCTGGACTTGGCTGCATTCCGACGCTACTGCCTGCCCTTCACCCCCGTTTCAGCCAAGGAACCTGCCTTGGTCATCCCGTTCTCCAGTTACATTCTGGCCCGCAAAAACTTCTTTGGTAACGATATGGCCGGAGGGGACAGCTCCTACGACTCCAGCCACTTCGCCACCAAGATTCGTTCCGTGGGCGTATTCTTCAAGAATTTCAACAACGCCTTTGGTGGCGGCTTGAATAACACCCCGCGCGTTTATCTTGTCCCTGCGGGGCTGGACGTGCAACGCTCGCCCACCGATTCTCTCGGCACCCTGCGCTCCTGGAGGATTCTCGATCAAGCTCTCCCCGTCCCCTATGACCTCGACGTCGGACGTCTCAGCGAACCGGACTGGATCCCTCTGATTGACGAGGTGGCAGGCGGCTTCGCGGCCATCCGCAAATATGCCTCGTTCCGCGCTTACCACGACAGCGGCGACGTCGATTCCAGCCAGCTCTGCTCCACCTCGCGTTTGGTGGGCCGCTCCGTCTGGAATACCCAATGGCTCCTGATCATCCCTGCCAGCACTCTGCACAGTGACACTGACCACGCCCTGGAGTGGTTCATCAACGGAGTGGACGGTGATGGCAATGGCGTCAAGGATATTAAAATTCTTTTCCAGACTTACTCGTATTCGGGCAACTAGCTTGGCCATTTTAACTCACACATCTTAAATACACCATCGTCACGCGCACCATGAAAACCATTCTTCGGTATCTTTGTCTCGGTTTGACCGTGCTCGCCGGCTTGAGCAGTTGGCCCGCCGCCGCCGGCTTCCCCCGCCCCAGCTTTACCCTCTACGGTCAGGCGCGTGATCCCTACGGCTGGCCCTACATGACCAACGCCACCGTCAATCTCCTCGTTAACGGCAAGGTGTACAAGACCTGCGCCATCGCCGGGTCCATCTCTCCTGGGGTCAACTTCCTCTTTCGCCTGCCGCTGGATGAAGGTGCTGGACTGCCCTACGACAATCTCGCCGCCAGGTCAGGGGATACCCTGCAAATCACCATCGTGGCCGGCGGTCAGACCTGGAACATTAACAAACTCTTTTCGCTCATCACCGTGGAAGAACTCCTCGGACTGGCAAACCAGTTGTCTCCCCCGGGAAATCTGGTTCCGGGCAACTTGCCGCTGGTTGGCCAACCGGGCGGGATTGTCGGCCTCAACGTGACGGCGGGCACCGACGATAATAATAACGGCATTCCCGACGCGTGGGAGCAATGGATCGTGGATAATTCCTGGGATTCCCGCATCCAATCCATCTATGATGTTCAGGGGCAGGATGATTTTGACGGCGATGGCGTGTCGAATTTCAATGAGTACCTGGCCGGCACCGATCCGGCCTGGAACAAGGACTACATCCGCATAGAGGAATTGGAGCGGACCGCCAATGGTCGGCTGGGCCTCAAGTTCCTCACCATCCCAGGCAAAAGCTACCGCATCGTCAGCACCTCGTTGGCGGGATCCCTGGCTCGGCAGTGGCAATCCTGCGCTTATGCCAAGTCTCCCACCGGCGACCTCCAGTCCGGGTTCTTTGAAGGCACCGGGTTCTATCTGTCCCTCTATGTGGAAATGAGCCAGACGACCAATGTCATAAGTCAGACGACCAATATCTTTGGCCTGCCGGGCAATACCTTTGGCCAGCCGACAAACATGATAAGTCAGACAACCAATCTCTTTCGCGTGGAGGTGAAATGAGATTATATTTTGCCGAAAACGCGCCGCCTGGACGCCACCCGCGAAATCTGCCACCGCAATCCCACCGCCCGCGTTCTGTTCGCCACCCACTACGATGACGCGCTGTTGCGCGCCTTGACGCCGCTCAGGCCAAGTGAGCATCACGTATTCCCGTGAGTAGACGTTTCCGCTGCCCAAACCTTAATCTGCCTCTAGGCAACGAACACAACGCGCGCGTCGTGGCCCGGCCACAGGTTTTTTCACCGCGCCCACGGGTGAGGCCGCAGCGGCGTCTCATCTCCTAACCATCATTTTATTAAAAGTTAGCTATGAAAAGTATCCGCGCAATGAATAATCGGAGAAATCCAGGTTTCAAACCACGGAAAAATTGCGGGCGAGGCCTCCTGGCGGCGATCTGGGGCGTGTTCGCGCTCGCGGTGACGCCCGTTTGCTCTGGCGCCGGCGTGACGATCATCACTCATGGCTGGAACCCCAGCGGCGCCGCGCCGACGTGGATGGCATCGCTGCGGGATGAAATGGCCACCCACTACCTGGGTGGCGCGCAGAACTACGGCACCATCACCGTGACCAAGCCGGCCGGTTCGCTGGTGGCGACGTGCAGCCCGTGGAATGTGGACCTGAGCCCGGGCACAAATGGCGAAATCCTGATCGTGCTCAACTGGTCAGCCGTGGCCAATCATTTGACCGGTGGGCCCTCGGCGCAGAATGTGGCGGCCGCGGTTGTGGATAAGCTGGTGACCGGCCAAAACGGCCAGCGGGCGTTGGCGGAACTGCCTATCCACCTGATCGGCCACAGCCGCGGAGGCGGCATGGTGTGCGAGTTGGCGCGCCTGCTCGGCGAGCGCGGCATCGTGGTGGACCAGATTACGCCGCTGGACCCGCATCCGCTGACCGCCTCCGATCCCCAGCCATCCTTTCCGTTGTCGGCCGTGATTGACACCCCGGCCGCCATCTATCAGAACGTGGTGTTTGCGGATGTTTATAGCCAGACCGGCGAATACCCGACCGGCCAGAGTCTCGCCGGCGGCTACAACCGCCTCTGGAGTGCGCTGCCGGGCGGCTATTACAATAACAGCTCCCCCAACAATGCCTACGCCGCTCACCGCAATATCCTGCTGCTCTACCAGGGCACGCTGAGCCTGGCCAATCCGCTCAACAATGGCGAAGCCACCATGGGCGCCACCGAGCGCACGGCCTGGTTCAACGCTTACGAGAATAGCGGCGACAACGCCGGCTTTACCTACAGCCGCCTCGACGGCGCGGGCAATTGGGCTAGCACCAATATACCAGTGGACGGCGGGGACGCCATCCGGGCGGGACTCAACAACGCGGCCGTCTTTGGCGGCGGCGGCGCCCGTTCGAGCCTGACCTGGAGTGCGGCCGTCTGGCCCAATGTGGCACAACTCGATGTGCTGACCAACGGAGCCGCCATCGGTCCCGGCGCCTATGCGGTGACGGTTGGCAGCACTCAGCAAGTGCGGTGCGTATGTCTGGACTACGACAGCGGCTGCACGGTGACGCTGCGCGCGGATACGGACCGGAACCCTTATAACAACAACGATGCAGGGATCATCTCGACCCAAGTGATTGCCTCCTCCACGGGCGGCGCCTATGCGCAGAACACGGTGAACTGGAACACCACTGGCATGAGCAATGGAACAACGGCCTACGTGTATGCGCAGGTGACCGACGGCACCCGCACGCGCTACTTCTACGCGGCGCCCGCCCTGCAATTCACCGGGCCGGCTACTCCGCCCGTGCCGGCCGTCGTCATCACCGATCCGCCGGGGGACCAGGGCGTGGCCTACACGACGACGGCCATCACTCTTAGTGGCACGAACAGCGCCAGCGTCACCGGCACGCAGTGGTGGACGAACACGCTCAACGCTGCCTACGGCACTTTTGCAGCCGCATCGCCGTGGACGGTGGCTAGCATTCCGCTGGCGGTGGGAACTAACACGCTGCGGGTCTATGGCACCAACTCGGCGGGCGCGCAGACGAACGCGGCCGTGACCATCACCCGCGCTGCCGCGGCGCCCAACACCGTCTGGTATGTGAACGCCGCGCGCCTGGACGATTCCGGGGATGGCGCAAGCTGGACCTCCGCCAAACGGACCATTCAGGCGGCGGTGGATGCGGCCAGCACCAACGACACGGTGCTGGTGACGAACGGCGTGTATGCCGCAGGCGGCATGGTGACGCCGGGTTACAGCCTGACGAACCGGGTGTGCATCACCAAGGCCATCACGGTGCAGAGCGTGAACGGGGCTTCCAACACGGTCATTGTCGGCGGGGGTTCGCAGGGAGCAACCGCGATCCGGTGCGTTTATCTGGTGGCGAATGCGGTGGTGAGCGGATTCACGCTGACGAACGGCCATACCATGACCTCCGGGAGTTACTACTATGACAAGTCCGGCGGCGGTGCCCTTCTCCTGAATGGCGGGGCATTGTCCAATTGTCTGGTAACCGGTAGTGCGTCGTACGGCGTCGGGGGCGGGGCGTGCGCCTACGGGGCCGGCGGGACCATGAATAACTGCATTTTCAACGGCAACTCGGCCAACGATAGCGGGGGCGGGGCGAGCTTGAATAATAATGGGGGTGGCACGGTGAATAGTTGCCTGTTTGTTGGCAATTCGTCGGGCAACAACGGCGGGGCGTTTTACAGTTCGTCGGGCGGGACGCTGAACCACTGCACGATGAGCAGCAACTCGGCAACAAAAAACGGCGGAGCGACCTATTTCGACAGCAGTGGAACGGTGGAAAACTGCATTGCCGTTGGGAATACGCCGAACAATGTGTCAGGATCCGGCCCCACGGTTCGCTACACTTGCAGTCCAGGCCTTTCCGGCAGTGGTAACATCGCGGATGATCCCCAGTTTGTGAACGCGGGGGCGGGCAACTACCGGCTCACGTTCACCTCGCCCTGCATCAATGTTGGCAACAATACCTATGCCCAGGGTGCCAGCGACCTCGACGGCAACCCGCGCATCCTCGGCAAAACGGTGGACCTGGGCGCCTACGAGTATCCGGCCCCCGGGGTCACCATCACGAACAGCGTGACCGCGCTGCCCTGGAACCAGGATGCGATCGTTCTCGGCGGCACGAACAATGCCTACGTCGTGGGAACGATGACCTATACCAATGCGGCCACGGGCGTTGCGGGAAGTATTTCCGCCCAACCGGCGTGGACTTTGCCAACCCTCTCCCTCGTCTATGGAACCAATCGGATTAGCGTCTTTGGCACGAACTCGGCGGGCGTCTCGGGCAGCGACAGTGTCCTCATCACCCGATCGAACGCGCCCGTCGCCTACGTGCACATCACCAACAGTGCCGACACGGTTGCCTATGCCGTCACGAGCTACACCTTGGGCGGCACGAACAACCCGTGGGTGGCCGGCACGATGTGGTGGACCAACGGTGGAAATGGCGCAAGCGGGATGTTTGCCGCGAGCACTCCGTGGCAGGTGTCCGGCATTCCGCTGGCGGTGGGCACGAACCTGATTGCTGTTTTCGGAACCAATCTCGCCGGCGCCTCGGCCAGCGACAGCGTGGCCATCACCCGATCGAACGCGCCCGCTGCCTTCGTGGATATCACCAATGCCAACGCTACCGTCCTGGGCACAACGACGACCTACACGATCGGCGGCACGAATAACGCCTGGGTCGTGGGAACCATGGTGTGGACCAACCCCGCGGCGGGGGCCAATGGCAGCTTGGCCGCGTTTTCCCCGTGGTCCGTGGCAGGCATCCCGCTGGCACCCGGCGACAACACGATCACGGTGTCCGGCACGAATGCCGTCGGGGCGGTGGCGAGCGACAGCGTCACCATCACGCGACAGAAGAACGCGGGCTCCGGCTCGCCGGTGCACTACGTCTGGACGGACAGTCCGACGCCGGTGTGGCCTTATACGAACTGGGCGACGGCTGCGCACACGATCCAGGATGCCGTGGGTACGGCCAGCACCAGCGACACGGTGCTGGTGACGAACGGCGTTTATGCCGCAGGCGGCATGGTGACGCCAGGTTACAGCCTGATGAACCGGGTATGCGTCACTAATGCCATCACGGTGCAAAGTGTGAACGGGGCTTCCAACACGGTCATTGTTGGCGGGGGTTCGCAGGGAGCGACGGCGGTCCGGTGCGTTTATCTGGTGGCCAATGCGGTGGTGAGCGGGTTCACGCTGACGAACGGCCACACGAGGACATCCGGGAGTTACTACTACGACGAGTCCGGCGGCGGCGCCCTCCTCCTGAATGGCGGGGTGTTATCCAATTGTCTAGTAACCGGAAGTGCGGCGTACGGCGTTGGGGGCGGGGCGTGCGCCTACGGGGCTGGCGGGACAATGAATAACTGCATTTTCAACGGCAACTCGGCCAACGACGGCGGAGGCGGGGCGAGCTTGAATAATAATGGGGGCGGCATGGTGAATAGCTGCCTGTTTGTTGGCAATTCGTCGGCCAACAATGGCGGGGCGTTTTACAGTTCGTCTGGCGGGACACTGAACAACTGCACGATGAGCAGCAACTCGGCCGCAAAAAACGGCGGAGCGACCTATTTCGACAGCAGCGGCACGGTGGAAAACTGTATTGCCGTTGGGAATACGCCGAACAATGTGTCAGGAGCCGGCCCTACGGTCCGCTACACGTGCAGTCCGGGCCTTTCCGGCAGCGGTAACATCGCTGAGGATCCCCAGTTCGTGAACGCGGGGGCGGGCGACTACCGGCTCGCGTTCACCTCGCCCTGCATCAATGTTGGCAACAATACCTATGCTCAGGGTGCCAGCGACCTCGACGGCAACCCGCGCATCCTCGGCAAAACGGTGGACCTGGGCGCCTACGAGTATCCGGCCCCCGGGGTCACCATCACGAACAGCGTGACCGCGCTGCCTTGGAACCAGGATGCGATCATTCTCGGCGGCACGAACAATGCCTACGTCGTGGGGACGATGTTTTACACCAATGCGACCACGGGCGCCTCCGGAACTTTCGCCGCCCAGCCGATCTGGGGCTCGCCAGCGGTTTCCCTTGTGTATGGCACGAACCTGATTACCGTCTCGGGCACGAACGGCGAGGGGATTGCCGCTTCCGACAGCATCGCAATCACGCGCCAGACTCCGCCGGCCCCGGTGGTTACGATTACCAACGCGGTCACCACCGTGCCCTGGAACCAGTTGATGCTTGTCCTTGGCGGCACGAACAGCGAATCGGCCACGGGCATCATGCGCTACACCAATGCGGCCACGGGCGCCTCCGGAATTTTTTCAGGCCAGCCGAACTGGACATCTCCAGCGGTTTCGCTCGTGTATGGCGCCAACCTGATCACCATGACGAGTACGAACGAGCTGGGCGCGGCCGGCTCGGACAGCATCGCAATCACGCGCCAGACTCCGCCGGCCCCGGTGGTCAAGATTACCAACGCGGTCACCACCGTGCCCTGGAACCAGGTGACGCTTGCCCTTGGCGGCACGAATAGCCAATCGGCCACGGGCATCATGCGCTACACCAATGCCGCCACGGGCGCAGCCGGAATGTTTTCGGCCCAGCCGAACTGGACATCGCCAGCGGTTTCACTCGCGTATGGCACCAACCTGATCACCATGACGAGTACGAACGAGCTGGGCGCGGCCGGCTCGGACAGCATCGCGATCATGCGTGAGAATCCCGTGGTCACCTACGTGGCGCCGAGTGGAGCGAACGTGTGGCCTTACGACACGTTGGCCAATGCGGCGACGACGATTCAGGCGGCGGTGGACGCCGTGGCGACCAACGGGACGGTCTGGGTGACCAACGGCGTCTACGCCACGGGCGGCTTCAACAACGGCTCGCCGGCCATGAGCAACCGCGTGTGCATCACCAAGGCCATCACCGTGCAAAGCGTGAATGGCCCGGCGGTCACGGTCATCAAGGGTGCGGCGGACCCCGCCACCGGCGGGTTGGGCACGAACGCCACGCGGTGCGTCTTCATGTCCGACGGCCTGCTCTCCGGATTCACGCTCACCAACGGCTATACGCGCACCGACAGCGACTGGAACATCCAGCAAGGCGGCGGCGGGGCGCTGGTCAAAGGCGGGGTCGTTTCCAACTGCGTCGTGACGGGCTGTGCCGCATCCCACTTTGGAGGTGGTCTTGACCTGTCGGGCGGCGATGCGTGGAACTGCACCCTGGTTGGGAATAAGGCCTACGACGGCGGCGGTTTGCTCCTGGAAAACGGCCGGGCCTACAACTGCCTGGTTCGCGGCAACATCGCCACGCACAATGGCGGCGGGGCTTTCTCCTGGCAAAACGGCCTGCTCGTCAACTGCACGGTGGCAAGCAATACGGCCGCCACCAGCGGGGGCGGCATGTATTTCAACCTGAGCGGCACGAATCTTAACACCATCGTGTATTTCAATACGACCAACGGGGTGGCCAACAACTACACGACCAATGCCGGCGGCGTATTTCTCTCTTCCTGCACCACTCCTGCCGCCTCCGGCGCGGGCAACATCGCCGGCAATCCCCTGTTTGTGAATCTCGCCGCGGGCGATTGCCGCCTGCAGGCCACCTCGCCCTGTATCAATACGGGCACCAGTCAAGCCTGGATGAGCGGCGCGGTGGATTTGGACGGGCAGGCGCGCATGCTAGGAGGACTCGTGGATCTGGGGGCGTATGAGCGGGTGCTGACCCCAAGCGTCACCACCACGCCCGTGACGGCTATCACTCAGACCACCGCCGCGAGCGGAGGTAATGTCACGGACGATGG
>CAIYYI010000009.1 GCA_903930345.1 uncultured Verrucomicrobiota bacterium | reverse complement strand
GGTGTGCGGGGTGCTGGCCCTGGCGCACATGCTGGCGGAGTGGCTCTACCAGGGCAATCCATTGCACCGGCTGCGCCTGGGGCTGGCCACGGGCATCCTGGCGGGCAGCCTGCTGAGCGGCTGGTTCATCCATCCCCGGCTGGAGCGCCTGCAAGTGATCCGCTATCACACGGCGGCGTCGCCGGAACAACGCGAGGCTGCCGCCCGGTCTTTTGGGGCTTGGCATGGCGTCTCCCAGGCGGTCAATCTGGGGCTCATCATCGCCCTTTTCCCCTTCTTCTGGCTCACCATCACACCGCCCCCCGAACTGCGGCTTTACACCCCTTTGGTAAAATAGTCGGTTGACAAATCGGGCAAGTTGGAAAATTAGTTATACGACAGGTGTAGTTAATGTACCCTTGCGGTGCACCATAGGGAAAAATATGTTTTCAAACGAGCGACCATCGCCCTACGGCGATCAGCGGAATCACCCGAACTTTTCGTCCGGACCCAAGCCGCCGTCCAATGAGGACACCTTGCGGACGGAAAAGCTTCAGATCGAGCGCAAGAACTTCATCTTCACTCTGAAGGAGAATCCGCGGGGGCGCTTCTTGCGCATCACGGAGGATGTGGGCGGGCGGCGCGACATGATCATCATTCCGGCTCCCGGTCTGGCGGAATTCCGGGAGGTGCTGGAAGAGATGGTGCGCACCGCCGAGGAACTGCCCCCGCACGAGTCGGAGAGCAATCCCCCGGAGGAATAAAACCTCTCGGATTGAGGGGGCTCAGCCCTTCGGCTGGGCCGCAGCCTTTTTGGGACTGCGGGGGCGAACCCGTGGGGCGTCTCCCCACAGCGTCTCGATGTCGTAGTGCTTGCGTGCTTCCGTGTGCATGATGTGCACCACCACGTCCACAAAATCGAGCACCTTCCACTTGGTTGGCGATTGCCCATCCACGGCGCGGGGCCGGAGATCGTGATCCTCCTTGAGCTTTTCCGTGATCTCATCCGCGATGGCCCGCAAATGCGGATCGCTCGTGCCGGTGATGATGACAAAGTAATCCGCCACCGTCGATACCTTGCGCATATCGAGGATGGCAATCTCCTCACCTTTCTTATTATCAGCCAGGTCGCGGCAGAGGGCCGCCAGTTGTTTCGAATCCATTGGGAGGTATCCTAAGGCAGAAACTCTCAGAGATAAAGCCCGGAATTGAGGATTGCTTCCGCCACTGTGGCGGGCACCAACCCCTCTAGGGGCAGACCTTGTTTGATGCGCGCCCGGATTTGCGAGGCCGAGACCCCCAGCGGAAAGCCCTTCAGCAACCGCCCGTGGAACGGCGGGGGCAGGGGGCCGCAGGCCTGGCCCGGACGTGGAATCACCACAAATTCAGCCAGTTTGGCCAGAGCTTCCGCCTCGCGCCACAAGGGCAGGGTGGACAGGTGATCCGCCCCCACCAGGTAAAACAACTTCACCCCCGGAAACCGATCAGCGTAAACTCTGACCGTATCAATCGTATAGGAAACGCCTCCCCGGGCGATTTCTTGGTCATCCACCTCCACCTGGGTCCATCCGGCCAGGGCCAGACGGAGGAGGCGCAGGCGGGCCGCACCCGGGGCCAGGGTCTGGCCGGGCTTGAAGGGGGATTCGGTGGCGGGGATGAACACCAACCGGTCCAAAGCCAACTCCTCCAGGGCCGCGCGGGCCACCAGCAGGTGGCCGCATTGCACCGGGTTGAACGAGCCGCCAAAAAGACCTAGACGTTCCACAAGGCGAATGAGAACCGGGTTGGGGTCGGTCTGTCAATTCGTTAACACCGCGTTAACAACAGCGGTTCACGCCCTGGAAGCGGGCCTCGGCGGCCGCCACGTAGGCCTCGGCCCGCCGTTCCCCGGGCGGGCGGTTTTCCGGGGTCAACAGGCGCACTTGGAAAGGGCGTCCCGCTGGGTCGCACCGTCGGCAGGCCTGGAGGTGGGCTTCCGCGCGGTCCACGGCGGCCTGTCCGGAAAGCTCCCGCACCAAGGCGATCCCCAGAGCCAGCCAGCCCAGCAGTTTGAAGGGCTTGTTTTCCACGACCGCATACTCCGGCAGCCAGACCACCTCACTCTCCCGCAACTGCGCCAGCTTGCGCCGGGTCAGGAGCAGCATCCATTCCCAGACGCTCAGCAGGAGAATGATGCTCACCAGGACTAGGAAGGCGGCGGCCACCACGGCATCCAGGCGGTTGTTGAATTGCACGGTACGGTTGGCCTTCAGGGCCTTGCGGGCGGCCTCCAGGGCGGGGCCGGGTCCATTTTTCTCCGCCCGCGCCACCGCCTCCTGCAGGGCCGGTTCCTGCCTGGCCAGGGCTTGGGCGGCAGCCCGGAAACCAATGCGCGGGCTGGGATCGTTTATTTTCTGCCAGCCGGCGGTGTAGGTGACCGCCAGCAGCCAGACCAGCGGCACCAGGGTGACCAGCGCCAGGGCTGGTCTTCCCATCAGGCCGGGGCCGGTTTGGGCACCGGGCGGCCGGGGGTGATCCTTCGTCAACTGCAGCTTGAGAATGATGGTGGTGCCCAGGCAGAGCGCCACGGCGGCCAGCATCTGGTTGGCGATGCCGAACAGCGGCCAGAGCGAATTGATGCCGCCCAGGGGATCGCGCACCCCTTGGATGAGAAAATAGCCCCAGCCGGCCACCATCAGCGAGCTGGCCAGCACGTTGGCTTTCACGTTGCCGGTGTCGCCCAGTGGCTTCCACAGATTGCCCAGCACATCCTGCAACAAGTACCGGCCCACCCGGGTACCGGCATCCAGCGTGGTGAGGATGAACAACGCCTCGAACATGATCGCAAAGTGGTACCAGAGATCCACCCATTTGCCGTGGGTGACCTGGGAAAATATATTGGCCATCCCCACCGCCAGGGTGGCCGCGCCGCCGGTGCGGCCGAACAGGCTGTCCTCGCCCACCTGCCGGGCCAGCCCCGACATCTGCTCCGTGGTCACCGGAAAGCCCAGACTGGTGATTTGCGCCACCGTGGCGGCGGCCTCGCCCTTGACGTTGATGGCAAGGTAAACCCCGGGATCCAGCGTGCAGGCGGCAATCATCGCCATGATGGCCACCATGGATTCCAGACACATCGCCCCATAACCCACCGGACGCGCGTAGCCCTCACGGGTGATGATTTTCGGGGTCACCCCGCTGGCGATCAGGCTGTGGAAGCCCGAGATCGCCCCGCAGGCGATGGTGATGAAGCAGAAGGGAAACAGCTTGCCGGCCACGACGAGGCCCGAGCCATCGACAAAGCGGCTGATCGCCGGCATTTTCAATTCGGGCAACACCACGAAACAGCCGGCGGCCAGGGCGAAAATGGTGCCGAGCTTCATGAAGGTGCTGAGGTAATCCCGGGGGGCCAGCAGCAGCCATACGGGCAGTACGCTGGCGGCCAGCCCGTAAAGGATGATGGACCAGGCGAGCGGCTCGGCCGCAAACGTGAACAGCCGGCCCCAGCCCTCCTTGTCCGCGTAGGCGAACTTGCCACCCCAGACCGCCAGCAACAGGAGGATCACCCCCAGCACCGAGGCCTCCATCACCTTCCCGGGCCGCCAGTAGCGCAGATAGCCGCCCATCAGCATCGCAATCGGAATCGTGGCGCTCACGGTGAAGATGCCCCAAGGGCTTTCGGCCAGCGCCTTGACGACCACCAGCGCCAGCACCGCCAGGATGATGACCATGATCGCCAGGATGGCGACCAGCCCGATGGCTCCGGCGGTCGAGTTGATCTCCTCCCGCACCATCTGCCCCAGCGATTTGCCGTTCCGCCGGATGGAACAGAACAGGATCACAAAATCCTGCACCGCCCCCCCCAGCACTGCCCCAATCAAAATCCAAAGTGTCCCGGGCAGGTACCCAAACTGCGCGGCCAGCACCGGGCCCACCAGCGGGCCGGGCCCCGAGATGGCGGCGAAATGATGGCCAAAGACAATCCACTTGTTGGTTTTGACGTAGTCTTTGCCATCCTCCCGCACTTCGCAGGGGGTCGCCCGCAAATCTTCCAGCCCGAGCGCCTTGGCGGCCAGCCACCGCGAGTAAAACCGGTACCCAATGGTGTAAGTGCAGATGGCTGCCAGCAGGATATACCCGGAATTGAGCGGTTCCTGCCGTTGCAGGGCGATGGTGGCGTACAGCCCCGCCCCCAGCAGGGTCAAGCCGACCCAAAACAATGTGGTAATGGCTTTTTTCACGAGATGAAATTGTCCGGGCAAAGTAGCCCTCCCGCCACGCGCCCGCCAAGCCAAATCTGCGCCCGGGGGTTGCTTTCTCCCATTTCCATGGAAAGATGTGCCCCTCGTGATGTTGCGGATTGGCACTCTGGAGCTAAGCTCCAACCTGTTTTTGTCGCCCCTGGCCGGGTACACCACCCTGCCATTCCGGCTGACCGTGCGTGAGTTGGGCGGACTGGGCCTGGCCACCACCGACCTAGTCAACGCCCGGTCGCTGGTCGAAAAACGGGCCAAGGCCTTCAAACTCATTGAAACCCGGCCGACGGATCAGCCGCTGGCCGTGCAGCTTTTTGGGTCTGTGCCCGAGGAAATGCGGGATGCCGCCGTCATTCTGGAATCCCTGGGGGTGGCTTCCGTGGATATCAACATGGGCTGCCCGGTACGGAAAGTGTGCCGAATCGGGGGTGGTTCGGCCATGATGACTGAACTGGACCGCACCGCCGCCCTGGTCCGTGGAATGGTGGAGGCGGTCAGGATTCCAGTGACCGCCAAAATGAGGCTTGGTTGGGACGACCAAAACCTGACCGCGCCGGTTCTGGCCCGCACCCTGGAGGATGTGGGGGTGGCGGCCGTGTTCATCCATGGGCGCACCCGGGAGCAGGGATTTGGCGGGACGGTCAACCTGGCCGGCATCCGGGCGGTCGTGCAGGCGGTCCGACACATTCCGGTGATTGGCAACGGGGATGTCACCACGGTGGAGGCGGCGGCCAAAATGCTTGGCGAAACCGGCTGTGCCGGAGTGAGCGTGGGGCGGGGAGCTTTCTATAACCCATGGATATTCAAACATATCCAGGAACACCAGGCGAACGGCAAGACGCCGGAGGAGCCTGCATTTGAAGAGCGCATCCGGGTGATGTCCCGGCATTTTGAGCTGATGATGGAAATTTTCGGGGAAATCCCCGGGTGCCGCATGTTTCGCAAGATCGCCCCGTGGTATGCCCGCCGTTTTGGCCCGGCCCGGGAATTCACGCGCCGGGTGGTATTGATCTCCTCCCGGCAGGAATTTCACGATTTGTTGGCGGATTACCGGCGCTGGCGGGCACCCTTCCTGGACGACCAAGGCCAGCTCAAACCGCAATACCGACCGGCGCCGCTGGCCTCCTCCTTCATGGAGGGAGGAGGGGAGCACCCGCCCGGCTCCATTGCGGTCCCCCGGGGGCCGGTGGAGGTGTGGTAGGCATGCACGCCCAAGCGGCGGAGTAATTAACGTGAAATTTTGGCTTGCGTAAGTTGACCGGTAAGTTTACACACATGCACGCATTTAGAAGAAAAATGCAATTGAGTTTGTTAGTAATTGGCATGAATAAATTCCAACCGAAGAGGGTGTCTTGAGTCGCCCTCCCTATTCTCGTAACCAGGCATTCGCCGGTCCCGCTGTCCGTATCAACGGCAAAATCCGCGCCCGTGAAGTCAGGGTCATCGGGGTTGACGGCAAGCAAGCGGGGATTATGGCCCTCGGTGAGGCCATCAGCCAGGCTCGCCAGCATGGAGTGGACCTGGTGGAAATCGCCCCCAACGCCACCCCGCCTGTCTGCCGCCTGGTCGATTACGGCAAGTACCGCTACGAGCAGGCCAAGAAGGAAAAGGAGTCCAAGAAGCACCAGCATGCCAACCGGGTCAAGGAGGTGCAGCTCAGTGCCAACATTGATCCGCATGATTTTGGCGTCAAGCTGACCCGTGCCATTGATTTTCTGTGTGAGGACATGAAGGTCAAGATCGCCCTCCGCTTTCGCGGCCGCGAAATGGCCCACACCGAATTCGGCTTCCAGGTCGTGCGCAAGTTCATCCGTGAAGTGACCCCCTTTGCCCACCCCGATTCCGAGCCCAGGCTCATCGGTCGCGGCATCAACGTCATGTTGAGCCCGCTGCCCCGTAACAAGCGGGCCAAAAATCCCAACGAGGGCGTGCGCGCCACGGATAACGACACGGGTGAGGATGATGTGGCTGAAACGGATGAGGAGGCGGAGGAAACTCCCGAAACCCCGGAGACCACCGAGGCCAAGCCCGCCGGTTTCACCAATAATCCATTCGACAAAGTCGAGCCGACACCCGGCCAATAGCCCGGTCTGGCAACTTTTTTTCGCTGTGCCTGCCGCCCATCGGGTGGCAGGCATTTTTGCTATCAGTTGAGAAACCTACGAAAAAGCGGCCAGCGGAAAGGCGTTATCGTTATAGATGCTTTTGCCATTCTTTTACCACAATTTATTGTTGGCAGAAAGGCATCTCCCTACCATATATAGCGTCTCAAATTATGGCGGACAGCGGCAAACATAACTACGACGAGAGCAAAATCAAGACGCTCTCCTCGCTTGAGCACATCCGGTTACGCACCGGCATGTACATCGGGCGCTTGGGCAACGGCAACCATTACGATGACGGATGCTATATCCTGCTGAAGGAGGTCATCGACAATGCGATTGACGAGTACATCATGGGCTTTGGCCGGGAGGTGCAAATCCAATTGGAAGGCAAACATGTCGCCGTGCGCGACTATGGCCGCGGCATTCCGCTGGGCAAAGTGGTGGATTGTGTCTCCAAGATCAACACCGGGGCCAAGTACAACGACGACGTGTTCCAATTCAGCGTGGGTCTGAACGGGGTGGGCACCAAGGCCGTCAACGCCCTGTCCAAGGACTTCATGGTGCGCAGCCACCGGGATGGGGAGTTCATGGAGGCGCACTTCAAGGCGGGCAAGCTGAAGGCCGAAAAATCCGGCAAGGCACCCGGGGAACCGAACGGGACGCTGATCCGGTTTGAGGCGGACCCGGAGATTTTCAAGGATTACGAGTTCAAGCAGGAGATCATTGAGAAGCGGCTGCGGCATTACAGCTACCTGAACAGCGGACTCAAGCTGGTGTTCAACGGCAAGCTCTTTCAATCACGGCTGGGCCTGCTGGACCTGGTGATGGAGGAATTGAACACGGACGGCAGCGAATCGATTTACGCGCCGCTGCACTACACCAGCAAGACGCTGGAGTTCTGCTTCACCCACAGCAACAGCCGGTACGGGGAAATACTTTTCTCGTTCGTCAACGGCCAGTACACCTCGGATGGAGGCACCCACCTGAGCGCCTTCCGCGAAGGATTGCTGAAAGCGGTGAACGAGTTTTCCAAGGGGGGGTACGATGGTGACGACGTGCGCGAAGGCATCGTGGGCGCGGTCTCCATCCGATTGAAGGATCCGGTGTTTGAATCCCAGACCAAGAACAAGCTGGGCAACACGGAAATCCGGACCGACCTGGTCAACCGGGTGAGGGAGGAGCTGCTGCACTTTTTCAACCGCAACAAGGAGATTGCGGAAAAGATCATCGCCAAGGCGGAGGACAGCAAACAACTGCGCAAGGAATTGCAGGATGTCAAAAAGCTGGCGCGCGAGCGGGCCAAGGCCATCTCCCTGCGCATTCCGCAGCTCAAGGACTGCAAGAACCATCTCGACAAGAAAAAGGAGAAGGGCTACGGCTCGATGATCTTCATCACCGAGGGCCAATCGGCGGCCGGATCCATCGTCAGTTGCCGGGATGTGAACAACCAGGCCATCTTCACACTCAAGGGCAAGCCGCTCAACGTGTGGGATCTGAAGCGGGACGTCGTGTACAAGAACGACGAGATGTACAACCTGATGCAGTGCCTGAACATCGAGGACAATCTGGACGGGCTGCGCTATGACAAGGTCATCCTGGCCACCGACGCCGACGTGGACGGCATGCACATCCGCAACCTGGTGATCACCTTCGTCTTCCGGTTCTTTGACCAACTGGTGCATGACGGGCACATGTACATCCTGGAGACCCCGCTGTTTCGCGTGCGCAACAAGGCCAAGACGATTTACTGCTACAGCGAGACCGAGCGCGACCAGGCCATCCAGGAGCTGGGGGGAAAGCCGGAAATCACCCGGTTCAAGGGCTTGGGGGAGATTTCTCCGTCAGAATTCAAGCAATTCATCGGCAAGGACATGCGCTTGAGCAAAGTGGAATATGCCACGCGGCCGGAGGTGGCCAACATCCTGACCTTTTACATGGGGCGCAACACGCCGGAGCGCAAAGAGTACATCATGGAACATCTGGTGGTGCCGGTGGAGGATTGATCCACCGCCCAAACCCCGCGAACCCAACGTTTTTATCCCATGGTCCAAAAATCCAAAGAAGATCCGAATCAGATGGATTTGCAGATGGCGGAGGCCCGCAAAGAGGCGGCGGCCGCCGCCGTAACCCGGCAGGCCAAGGCCGAAGCAGCCACCGCCAGCGGCAAAGCCGACCCGGGCGCCAGCACCCCGGCGGAGCAGGGCAACGGTGCCACGGAAGTGGTGGCCGAAGCCGTGGAGACAGGCGTGGTTCATGTTCCCTTCTCACCCGGGCGGATTGATCTGGCGTTGCATCGCCGGGTGGACACCAGCTTCCTGCAATACGCCTCCTACGTCATCCGCGACCGCGCCATCCCAGCGCTGGGCGATGGGCTGAAACCTGTGCAGCGCCGCATCATGTGGTCACTGCACCTGAACGACGATGGCCGCTTCATCAAGGTTGCCAACGTGGTGGGGCACTGCATGCAGTTCCACCCGCACGGCGACGCCTCCATCGGGGATGCCCTCGTGGTGCTGGCCAACAAACGCTACCTGATCGAGGGCCAGGGCAATTATGGCAACATCTACACCGGCGACCCGGCGGCCGCCTCGCGGTACATCGAGTGTCGGCTCACCGAGCTGGCCCGCACGGAGCTGTTCAACGACGAGATCACCGAGTTTGTCCCCAGCTACGACGGCCGCAACAAGGAGCCGGTGGAGCTGCCCTGCAAGCTGCCCCTGGTGCTGATGCTCGGCACGGAGGGCATCGCCGTGGGGCTATCCTCGCGCATCCTTCCGCACAATTTCCCGGAGCTGCTGCAGGCCATGATCGCGATCCTGAAGAAGCAGCCCTTCAAGGTGCTGCCCGACTTCACGACCGGCGGCCTCATGGACGCCCGCGATTACCAGGATGGCAAGGGCACCGTGAAGGTGCGCGCCAAAATCAAGGTGCGCGACGAGTTCACGGTCGTCATCAAGGACATCCCCCCCTCGACCACCACGGAATCGCTGATCTCCTCGATCGAGGACGCCGCGCGCAAGGG
>CAIYYI010000008.1 GCA_903930345.1 uncultured Verrucomicrobiota bacterium | reverse complement strand
GTATCGCTTGTTGGTGAAATTAAATGACGAAAGGAACGGATAACAGGCGCTCCACCGAATGGCGGCCCCGCTGAGCCGTCCGGCAATTTGTGGTCCCGCAGTCATTTTTCAGCCTTCCATTCGCCCTTGCCAACTCAGGTCTCCATCTCCAGTATCGCCATTCTAATGAAAAACAAGCCACCGGTAACAACGAACGAAAAGTTCGTTCAATATTACTGTTAAGCCACATCACGCGCCATGAACACACCGAGCACACAACGATTTGCAGGTTGGGCAGTTCTGGTTTCGCTGGGATGGCTGTCGTTTCTCTTGTTCGAGGGTTTTGCCCCTCTATTTTTCTTTGCGGCTTGGTTTGTCGCCATGCCGCGAAAGGAGCTGCATCGAATTGTACCGCAGCGGGAGTTGCTGTGGGGGGCGTGCGTGCTTGCGGCGTTCATCGCCGTCCTCATCGCATCGAAGTTCCTCACTCCTGCCTCTGCAGGCAGAACTCTTGAGCGATTTTGCAGACATCCAGCCGTCATCATCATACTCTGGTTGCTGTGCCTTTGGCTGGGCTTTAAGGGCTGGCGCAGGAGGGTTGACAATGGGGCCTAACGAATCGTGGCAGCCGACGCCGGGAGGACGCCTCGTCGTTTTTCGGCCGCCTTTGGCCGGGCGCGGCTGAATCTGCGTTGACTGCACACTTTATGAATGAGCCGTATCCCAAACTTCTCGTCGAGGTTAAGTCGCATCGCGAGAGATACGTGCGTGTGTTCGGCACGCCCGAGTCGTTGCGCATTCTCGTCAGCACTCTCCAGCGTGCAGTCGAGTCGTTGCCTCCAGCAGTTTCAGAGCGGCAGAGTGTGTCCGATTTTTATGTCGGAGACGCAGGTGGTAGCAAGCAGGAGGTCTATTTGAGTTTTCACGCCGTGCCATCCTTGGACTACTCGGTTGGTCGCCAGAGGTGGAAGACCTTGATGGATTATTTTGTCATCCTGCTTTTGGTCGTCTTTGTTGCACTCGCCGTCATCGGAGTCCGGTCGGTTTGGCATTGGATTTTATGATGATGCGGCCTAATACGCCCGCTGTTTGAACAAGCCCGCCGTCCCCGTCTTAAAATCCGCAATCCTCATTCCGCAATCCGCAATCGCTACAGTCCCACCAGTTTCCGCACATGCACCATGCGCGGCTTGGTGGCCACCAGATACCGCAGACAATCCGCGGCATCATCGCCCCCATTGCCCTCATCATCCACGTCCACTTTCAACACATCCTCGGGCCGGTTCGGATCATGCTGCAGCGACGGCAGCGACTCCACCAGCCGCCGGCACCGTTTATGAATGAACAGCGTGGGCCGAATGCCCGCATCCGCATCACCGAGCCGGCACAGAATCTCGGCCCACCCATTCACCCGGTCCATATTCGCCACCCGCAAGTCATACCCGTGCCGCTCGTACTGGTCCGCCACCGTCGTCCCGTCCGCCTGCCGCCCGAACACATCCGCCCCCGCCACAAACCGCGCCAGATCCCCCGTCACCACCCCATGCCGATTGATCATCGCCCGGATCGCCGCCC
>CAIYYI010000007.1 GCA_903930345.1 uncultured Verrucomicrobiota bacterium | reverse complement strand
TCCCATAACTGGCGGCAGCTTCCGGTTGCCAGCCTTTTCCTCGTCGTTCGTCCCGTCACGCCCTCCATTCAACCATACTTGCCGCCCACCTGCCCAGAGCCCCTTCGCCGAACGGATACGTTCATTCCAAGCCTCGCTGTATGCCTGCGTGTCACGATTCAGAAGTCCCGTTTTTAAAACAGCATTCACCGGATGGGCGTTCGGCCTAATCTCGGCACAGGCCAACTCACGCAGAGCGTTTGATAATTGCGTGTTGAAACCAGCCAGGGCATCATGTGCTTTTACTGCCTGCAGATCAGCAATCAACCCCTTAACTGTTTCGGCATTGTGCCATTCGGGCTCGGAAACCCCACGAAGTCCCCTCATTACCCCCTTGGCCTCATCAAGATACGGAATCAAACCAACAACACATTCCAAGGCCTCTTGGTACTCCTCAAGTTCCGTGACTTGGCGGAGCAATGGTCCATTCATCCGCTCCACTATTCCCACCCAATGTCCCCAAATCGTTTCAACATGGGACTCAAATTCCAAATGGACAGCCAGTTCGGAAAGCGTTTCTGTTGTTGAACAAAGACGTCCATTGACACGAACTTGCTGCGTAAGGTAAAGAGTGCGACGAACAACGGCGGAGCGAAGAAAGAGGAATCCAAGAGTTCCACCACTGCTCAGATGCGCATGCAGGTCGAGGGCATCTGCGAGCACCTGCTGCCGGTCCAGGTCATCAGGAATTTGAACCCGCCGAGCATGGGCTCGGCGCGCTTGTTCCCGAAGATTTTCCAAGGCGGTTGTGGTGGCGTGAAGCAACTCTCGCCAAGGCCGGTCTTGATCAGATAGAACCCCATGAATGGCAAGCGGAATCCACGGTAACGGACGGCGATGGATGTTGCCGACAGCAGTTTGAAGCGCAATCAACTTCTCAAGTGTCCGGCCACGCTCCGCACTGCCACAACCAACAAGCACCCGGTATGCCGGACTCGCTTCGCGCCCAGAAAGAGCCAGCCAGTCATCTTTTGCAGCGCGTTCATCGGCAACCATGTGAACAAAACTGTCAACATGCGGGAGCTTGGCAATCTCAGCAAATGGGCGCGCGAGTTCGGCACACCGAACAGGCTGAAGACGGCGCAAAAGATGCAGATGATTTAAAAACAATGATGCCGAGAAAGGCAGGTCTTGATTTTCCCCCACCGGGTCAGGAAGCCAGGAAAATTGATCCCGGTCGGCCGTGATTTTCTTTGCAATGTGAGCCGCCGTACCTTGGAACATACCGCCAGCAATGGAATGACGGTAGGTTTCAATTTCTCGCAACTCACGTAAACGCGTCTCAATTTCTGCCATCCGTTTACGCCCGGCGTAAAGACGTTCCTCAAGACGCTGCACATTCCTTGCGTTGCGCTCACTGCCGCCAGCATCCCAGTCGTGGTGTTTTGCCGTGATCCCATGCACGGAATCCACCATGTTCTTCAATGCGTGGGCGTCGTCGCCCAAGATGCTGACGCACAACGCAGAAAGCTCCTTGGGAATCTTATCCTGCAACACCTTAAGGGCACGCGGCGTCTGGCTCGTAACCAAAACACGCTTACCCTTTGCAAGCAAGTGACAGATCAGATTCGCAATAGTGTGACTCTTGCCTGTTCCCGGGGGGCCTTGCACCAAAACTCCTCGGGCCGTTCTCAACCGATGTGCGATCTTAATTTGCGCTTCATTCGATGGCAGCGGGAAATAGGTCTCTATGTCGGCAACTTCGCCAGGCCGAGTGCTTGAGGCGGAATCTTCATCCACATCGGGAAGCTTGTCATCCACTATGGAGCAAAGCCGTTGCACACCAAAAGGAACCACTCCGCCCTGCTGCATATTTTGCCCTATATCAGCAAGAAGTTTGACCAGTGTTTTTGCGGTACGCCGACGAAGAATCAAAGCGGGCGCAAAGGTTACCTGCGGTATGGGACCCGTTGTTTTTGGCGGTTCCAGTGAATTGTCGAAACACCCTCGTTCGTTCATGGCTTGAACCCATTGACAAAGGAGAGGGGCAATCAAGTGCTGATCCCATGGGGTCTCGGCATTCGCCTGAACCCCAGCCTCAACCGCCTGATGTTGCTCTGATGCAGGGAGATGGCAGGGATCAATCATGTCATGCTCAATCGTCAACTTTGCGCCCTCGGCAGCAGCACCAACTGATATGGCACCCCGGGTCGCATCAAAAACGATATTGGCCTGACCAGCCAGAATGTGGCGATAAATCCGTTCGCCAGCGGGAGTCCGCCAACTCAGCAAGCCGATCCCAATGCACAGCTCGAACGACTCACCGAGTCGCTTCTGCTGCTGGTATATGCTGAACAGTTTCCCGTAAACCTGCATTACGCTTTTCCAGCGATGGTGTTCCTTTGCCCAAGCGGTCCATTTCGTCGCCAAGTAGTCCCGCCATCGGGTCTGAACATCTGGACGCTGGGAGAGTTCCACCAAAATCGAAGGTTCACCCTCAATCCTGGTCTTGGAGATACGTTCACGAAGCATGGGAACCTGTCCACTGCTTGCCAAGTCGGCAGGAATAATCCAGTCCTTGCAGATCTCTGGGACAGGTGGGCAAGCAGGCTCTGGGCTTCGGCGAACTTCAAGCCACGACTCATTTGTTTCATTTTGCCCGTTCCAAGCGATACAAAAGCATTCAGGTTCACGTGGAATGTCGTGAAACCAAAGGATCTGGTCGTAGTTTAAACAATCCCGCACCACTACGAAGCGAAGCTGGCAAACCTCTTTCAGGTAGCCGAAGAGCCGAATAGCCTTATCACGAACCTCATCGGGCGTTGAGGGTGGAGTTGTTTCGTTAACGGTCGGCATGGTTGCGGCTGTTCTTTAGGGATAGGCCCCCAGCAGAAAATCGGAAATCTTCATCCTCGACCGGTCTTTTGCGTTAGCCTGTGCACAAGTTGGCCGACCCGACGGCCGCCCGGGCGAAGATGTCCAAATAGCGCGGCAGGGACCAGCGAACAAGGAAGACCAGGCGCAGAGAGGGTTACTGCTCAGGGCAATTCCAGCAGATCGCGTCTGATTTGATTCCTTCATTTTGACACTACCTACAACACCACAAGGATTTATGGATAGAAATTACCAAGACTATTGCGGATTGCCTAGAAAAAAGGGATGGCCTGAAAAATTGGCCAGGCTCACAGAACCATCAGGTCGTGCAGTTCAAACGGCACCGTGTGCCAGACCAGCGTGGCGGGGGCCGGGCTGTTTGCCGGGGTGATCAGGGTGGTCCAGCTTTCCACGGCCCGTCCAGCTTCGTGACGAACGCCGTTGAAGACCTTCCAGAAGAGAATCGTGGCCTGCACGCCATCCCAAACCCATACGGCCAACTCCGCGGACGCCGAGAACGAGAATGTGAACAGCCTCTCCTTCGACGCGGGACATGGCCGACACCGGCGCGGACTTTTTCAATCCCTGGGAATCCGCCCCGGACGAGTAGAAAAACAGGGGCGATAATTGACATCATTTCAATGGAGGTGTATCTCAAATTGCACAACCCCAACCAGAACAACAGACATCACACCCCGGAGGCAGACACCCTATGAAATCACGATTATCAAGCTTTCTCAAACTCCCTGCCGGGGCCGTGGCCCTGGTGTTTGCCTGCGCCTGGCCGTTGCTTGCAGGGGATGCGTTTCAACAGAATGCCCGGCTGGGCCGGGGCGTGAACCTGCTGGGCTGGGATGCCGTGTGGCAGGACCGGGCGCGCGGGAAGGTGAAGGACATCCACTTCAAGCTCATCCGGGAGGCGGGCTTCCAGCATGTGCGCATCAATCTGCATCCCCTGCGCGATGGGAAGCCGGACGCCAATGGCCAGTTGCGCGAGGAGTTTTTCAAGACCATGGACTGGGCGGTGGACCAGGCGCTGAGCAACGGACTGCTGGTGATCCTGGATTACCATGATGATCTGGCCATTTCCCCCGATCCGGCCGGCAAACAGAAGGAGTTCCTGGAGAGCTGGGCGGCCATCGCCGAACACAGCAAGGGCCGACCGGACACGGTTCTGTTCGAGATCCTGAATGAGCCGGCGGCCAAGTTCACCCATGAATCGTGGGATGCCTACTGGCGGGCGGCGCTGGCGGTGATCCGCAAGACGAATCCCAGCCGGACGGTCATCATTGGCCCGGATATGTGGAACAACGTCGGTGAGCTGGACAGTCTCAAGCTGCCGGCGGAGGACCGGAACATCATTGCCACGGTCCATTACTACAACCCTTTCCCGTTCACCCACCAGGGGACGCCGTGGACAGGGCAAAAGGACAAGCTGGGCGTGACGTGGATGGGGACGGCAGCCGAACTCCAGGCGATGGAGAAGGATTTCGCCAAGGTGGCGGTGTGGGCCAGGCAAAACAACCGGCCGATTTACATCGGTGAATTCGGAACGTATGAAAAGGCGGACATGGCATCGCGCGCGCGCTGGACCGCCGAGGTCGCGCGGCAGTTTGAGAAGCAGGGCTGGAGCTGGGGCTGCTGGCAGTTTGCGGACAACTTCGCAGTGTTTGACACGGGCACCCAAAAATGGGTGGAGCCCATCCGGGACGCCTTGATCCCAAGGCGATAAACGCCAGGTGTTGGCATCCGGCCTACAGGGTCCGGTTATGGCTTCAAACTGGGTCACGGCTTGCCTTGGAGCCACCTTGAACGGTAGTCTATGCCGACACCGCAGTTCACTCACATATTATGCGCACGATCCTGACTCTGCTTTTGCTGACGGTGGCGGCCCTTCCCACGGTGCCCGCCCAGACCAGCATTTTATTCACCCAGCCCGCCAAAAAGTGGTCGGCGGAAGCCCTGCCGCTGGGCAACGGACGCCTGGGGTGCATGATCTTTGGCGGCATTGACCGGGAACGCATCCAGTTCAACGAAAGCAGCCTGTGGACCGGGGATCGCAACCCCTCCGGCAAATACGAGAGCATGGGCGCGTACCAGAACTTTGGCGATCTGTTCATCGAATCGGAGGGGGCACCGGTGGACCGCGTGGAGCAAGGCAGCCCGCAGAAACCGTACTTTGACCGGGAATCCGTGGCCGCCAGCCACGATGGGCAGGCCGGCACCAAGTGGTGCCTGGAACATGGCGGAAAGCCGGTGGTCTGGCTGCTGACACTCGCCCAGCCCAAAGCGTTAAAGAGCTACTCCTTCACCGCCTGTGCAGACCTTCCGGAGCGCGACCCGAAAACCTGGCAGTTCGAGGGGTCCACTGATGGCCAGCAATGGCAGGTGCTGGACCGCCGGGAAAACCAGCCGCCCCTGGCCCAGCGCGGCAAGGCGCAGTCTTTCTCCTGCGCCAACACCCGGGAATTCCGCCATTACCGGCTCAACTTCCTGGCAAACCAGGGCGGCACACACTTTCAGATTGCGGAAATCACCGTGCCCGGAACCGATTTCACCAGCCTGGGCAACGCGCAGAACTACCGGCGGGAGCTGAACCTGGCGGACGCGCTGCACACGGTGACCTGGACGGTGGCCGGGGTGGAGCACCGGCGGGAGGCGCTGGCCAGCCACCCGGATGAGGTGGTGGTAGTGCGCCTCTCCGCCAGCCAGCCCGGCAAACAGACCGGTCGCGTAAAGCTGCAAGGCGCGCACCAGGAGATCACCGGCACGGAGCAGGGCGACCTGGTGTTCACCGGCCGGTTTCCCAACCAGTTGGAGTATCAGGCGCGGGTGCGGGTGGTGGCAGAGGGCGGCCAGGTCAAGGCCACCGCCGATGCCCTGGAGTTCAGCGGCTGCAACACCGTGACCGTGTTCCTGGCCGCCGGCACCAGCTACGTGATGGATGACACGAAGAACTGGCAGGGCCCGCCGCCCCAGGCGCGCCTGCTGAAACAATTGCAGGCGGCCAGCGCCCGCACCTTTGCCGAGCTAAAACAGCGGCACATGGCGGATTACCACCAGCTTTACCAGCGCGTGAACCTGGACCTGGGCGCCACCCCGGCGGCGTTGCGCCAGCAGCCGGTCACAGCCCGGCTGGCGGCCTATCAGGCCGGCGGCCAGGATCCTGACCTGGAGGAGGTGCTGTTCCAGTACGGACGCTACCTGCTGATCGCCTGCTCCCGCACGAACGGATTGCCGGCCAACCTGCAGGGCCTGTGGAATGACAGCAACAGCCCGGCCTGGCACAGCGATTACCACAGCAACATCAACATCCAGATGAACTATTGGCTGGCCGAGCCGGCCAACCTGCCGGAGTGCCACCAGCCGTTCCTGGACCTGGTGATGGCCATGCGCGAGCCGAGCCGGCAGGCCACCCGCGCGGCGTTCGGGCCGGGCCGCGGCTGGACCGCCCGCACCTCCCACAACATCTTTGGCGGCCACGGCTGGGAGTGGAACATCCCCGCCAGCGCCTGGTATGCGCAGCATTTCTGGGAGCACTTCGCCTTCAGCCGCGACCTGAATTACCTGCGCGCCACCGGCTACCCGATGCTGAAGGAGATCTGCGAATACTGGGAGGATCACCTGAAGGAACTGCCGGACAAAACCCTGGTGGTGCCGAAGGGCTGGTCCCCGGAGCACGGCCCGCGCGAGGACGGCGTGGCGCATGACCAGCAGATTGTGTGGGACCTGTTTGCCAATACAATTGAGGCGGCGGAGGCGCTGGGGGTGGACGCCGATTACCGGCGCAAGCTGACGGACCTGCGCGACCGCCTGGCCGGGCCGCGCATCGGGCGCTGGGGGCAGTTGCAGGAATGGATCGCGGACCGCGATGATCCCAAGGACCAGCACCGCCACACCTCGCACCTGTTCGCCGTCTATCCCGGCCGGCAGATCAGCCCGGCGCGCACGCCGGAATTTGCGCTGGCCGCCGCCAAATCCCTGGCCGCGCGCGGGGAGGCGGGCGACAGCCGCCGCAGTTGGACCTGGCCCTGGCGCTGCGCGCTCTGGGCGCGGCTGAACGAGCCGGAAAACGCCCGGCGCATGGTGCGGGGGCTGCTCACATACAATGTGCTGCCGAACCTTTTCGGCAATCATCCCCCGTTCCAGATGGACGGCAATTTTGGCATCACGGCGGGCGTCTGCGAAATTCTGCTGCAATCCCATGCCGGGCAGATCAGCCTGCTGCCAGCCCTCTCCAAGGAGTGGCCGGAGGGCTCCTTCCAAGGGCTGCGGGCACGGGGCGGGTTCGAGGTGGGTGCCACCTGGCAGGCGGGCAAGCCGGTGACGGCCACCCTGCTCTCCCGCGAGGGCAACCCGGTGATTCTGCAAACGGGCGTGCCCGTGACGGCCATCCAGACCGAGGCGGGAAAAGCCGTGCCCTTCACCGCCCGGGATGGCCGGGTGGAATTCAAGACCCAGCCCAACACGCGCTACGCGCTGAAGTTCGGCCAGTGATAGGCCCCCCTCACCCCCCGCCACGTGTGCGGGGGTGAGAAAGCTTGGAACGGTTCAGGTGTGGCGCTTGAACGGCTGCAGCATGTTGGCGAGCAACTCGTCCACCTCGTCCACCTCCCCGGCGGCGGGCACCTCGATGAGCAGCCCGGCCTGGCGGTAGTAATCGACCACCGGCAGCGTCTGGCCGTGGAACACCTTCAGGCGGGCCTTGACGGTGTCCGGATCATCATCCTCGCGCTGCTCCAACGGGGCGCCATCAACATCACACAAGCCCTCCTGCTTGGGCTTCTTGAAGAGAATGTGGTAGGAGGCCTGGCAGGTGGGGCAATAACGCCGCCCGGAGATGCGGCGGATGATTTCCTCATCCGGCACATCCAGATAGATGGCCCCGCTCAGATGGCGGCAGAGATCCCCCAGCATGTCATCCAGGGCACGCGCCTGCGGCAGCGTGCGCGGGAAGCCGTCCAGAATGAACCCCTCCTGCAAATCCGTCCGGTTGAGGCGCTCGCGCACCATGGCCTCGGTGACGTCATCCGGCACCAGCTCGCCGCGCTCAATGTAGGTGTGGGCAATGCGGCCGAGGATGCTGTTATCCTTCAGGTTTTCGCGGAAGAGATTGCCGGTGGGCACATGGCTCACGCCGAGGAATTTGGAGAGGAACGAGGCGTGCGTGCCCTTGCCGCTGCCCGGCCCGCCCAGGATAATGAAGTCCTGCCCGGCCTGGGCGTTGGAGGCCCGCTGCCAGACCGGTTCGGCCTGGATGTCATCCAGAATGCGGGACTGGGCATCGGTCAGCGTGGGGGAATAATCCCCGGCGCGCAGGCGGTTGACCACCCCGGCGAGGGAGGCGGAAACCGCCTCCACCGTGCCTCCGGCATCCAGGCAGACCAATTTCTGACCGCGCCGGTAAAACTCCAGCACGGGTCCCGTGGTGCGGCGAAAGACACGCAGCCGGCGGCGCAAAATGCCCGGCCGGTCATCAGGCCGCTCCGGGGTGCGGCGGGCGGCGCGCTTGAAGATCTCCGAATCCGGCGCGTTCAGCCAGATAACGGCGTCCAGGGTGCGCTTGGTTTCGCGAAATAGGTTCTCCAGGAACAGCGCCTGGTAGAGGGTGCTGGGAAAGCCATCCAGCAGCAGCCCCTGAGCGGGATCGAGCTTGCGCAGGGTCTCCTCCAGGAGCGCGTTGATGATTTCATCCGGCACCAGCTCGCCGCGCTCCACAAACTTGCGGGTGATGAGGCCCATGGCCGTCTGCTGGGCCCAGCTCTCGCGGAGCACGTGGCCGGTGGAAAGGTGGCGGAGTTCAAACAGCCCGCACAGGCGCGCGGCACAAGTGGTTTTGCCGGCACACGTGGGACCCACCAAGGCGATATTCATTGCTTTACCCATACCCATATAAAATGGCCGGCAACCGCCGGCACGGCAGGAGACGTACCATAACCGGCCCCGGCTGGCAATCTGTGGTTGCGGCCAGACTCGGGCAGCCGTCAGGCATGGGGGGACGGTTTGGCCCGTATTTCGGGCGATTCCGGCATTGAATCCCCTGCGGACAACGGGCAGAATATCGCCATGAAACCCTTCGCTGCCGCCACCCTCGGACTCCTCTGGCTGCTGCCGTTGAACGCTGCGGACAGCCCGGCCTGGGTCACTGGACAAACCACCATTCCTGCCATGAAATGGGCGGACCGCTCACGCCTGGACCGGCCCTTCAGCAAGGATCCCAGCGTCATCCGGTTCGGCCCGCGCTACCTGATGTATTTCTCCCTGCCGCCTTACCCGCCCGCGCGCCGGGCCGCGAACGGGCCGGAGGGCTGGAGCATCGGCATCGCCACCAGCACAAACCTGCTGGACTGGACCATGGCGGGCGAACTGCTGCCCGCCCAGGAGGTGGAGAAAAAGGGACTGTGCGCCCCCGGCGCCATCGTGCTCGACGGCCAGGTGCACCTGTTTTACCAAACCTACGGCAATGGCCCGAAAGACGCCATCTGCCACGCCTGGTCCAAGGACGGCCTCAAGTTCACCCGGGAACCGAGCAACCCCATCTTCCGCCCCACCGGCGACTGGACCAGCGGCCGGGCCATTGACGCCGAGGCCTGTGTGGTGGGCGACCAGTTGTTCCTCTACTGGGCCACCCGCGATCCCCAGATGAAAACCCAGATGGTCGGCGTGGCGGCCGCTCCCCTGCGCTCGGACTTCAGCCGGTCGCAGTGGCGGCAGATGGCGGATGGACCGATCCTGCGCCCGGAACTGCCCTGGGAGACGCAGTGCATTGAGGCGCCCACCCTCCTGCGACGGGGAGACCTGCTGTACATGTTTTACGCCGGTGGTTACAACAACAACCCGCAGCAAATCGGCGTGGCCAGCAGCCGGGATGGGCTCCATTGGCAGCGCCTCTCCCCGGAGCCGCTCCTCACCCACGGGCGCGCCGGTGAATGGAACAGTTCGGAATCCGGTCACCCCGGCGTGATGACCGATGAACAGGGGCGCACCTGGCTGTTTTTCCAGGGCAACAATGACAAGGGGCGCACCTGGTTTCTGGCCAGTGTGGAATTGGATTGGCAAAATGGCCGGCCCGGCCTGAAACAGCCAACCACCGTCGGCCGCAAAAATTAGTGGATAACGCATCATTGCGCCGTCCGGTGGTTTTGATTAAGTTCGGGGGATGCGTTGCTGGTTGCTCATTGGTCAAACCGCTCTCAGTCTCAGCTTGCTGCTGGGAGCGGGAGGCTGTTTGCCTTCAACTGACAAGCAGTTGGACGAGCAGAAGGATCCCTATTTCCTGAACGGCAAGGCCCACGTCAACACCCTGAACTACACGGCGGCCATTGATTCGTTTGAGAAAGCGTTGGAGACCAACCCGCGTTCCGCCTCGGCCCATTTTGAGCTGGGGTTGCTCTACGAGCAAAAGGTGTCGCAGGAAAACTCCGCTGCCATCGCCATTTACCATTACCATCGCTTCCTGCAATTGCGCCCCGCCTCGGAGCACGCGGAGATCGTGCGACAGAAGATCCTGTCGTGCAAACAGGAGATTGCCAAACCGATCGCCCTGTCCCCGGGCACTCAATCCGTGCTGAAGGACCTGGAGCGGCTGCGGGTGGAAAACGCCCAAATGCGCAGCCAATTGGAAGCGTGGCAATACGCGGCCACCAACCGCAGCGGATTGCCGCCGACCGGCTTCGCCCCGCCACCCACCGGATTGCGGCCGGGGCCACCCGCCGCTGGCAGCCCCGCCACCGCTCTGCGCGCACCCGCACCCGGCTACCCGGCTCCCAACCTGGCCGGAACCGTGCCCGGCACCCCGCCGCCGGTCAGCCCGGCCGGCCCGCGCAAGCATGAGGTCAAAGCCGGGGAAACGCCGGCCGGCATCGCCCGGCGGTACAATGTGGGTTTGAACGCCCTGATGGCCGCCAACCCCGGCGTGGACGCCCGGCGCCTGAAGGTGGGGCAAAGCATCAATATTCCCACGCCTCCTGCCAACCGGCCATGATCCAGCGTTTCGTGTTCGTCTGCCTGTTCGTCTTCTGGGCCACGATGAACGTGCTGCTATGGCGCGCGGAATTCGGCAACCGCCCCGAAGGGGGTACCCAGTTGCCAGCGAGCATCGTCTGGCAGAAAATGTTGACGGCGCCCGACAATTCCTCTCTGGAAATCTACCATCGCGGCCAGCGGCTGGGCACCTGCCGATGGGCGGCCAATGTGGGGGAAGAGAGTAAGACCGGAGTGGTCAGCTCCGAGGAGCCGGAAGGCCTGGTGGAACGGCTCACCGGTTACACCGTGGACTTTGACGGGAACGTCATGATCCCGGACATCCGGGGCAACACCCGGTTTTTTTTCCGGGCCAGCTTCGACACCAACCACCTCTGGAAAGACATGAATTTCCGGTTCACCTCGCGGCCCATCACCCTGGTGCTCGGCGCGTCCGCCGCCGAACGCCAGCTCACCTTCCGCCTGGATGACGAGGAGGAGGGGATGATGACCCGGACGTTCCGCTTTGAGGATCTCCGCAACCCGCGCAAAATCCTGGAGGAGCTGGCCGGCCCCCTGCCCCTGGGGCTGATGACGCTGGCCCTGGCGGGAGGCGGCACCAACGACCTGATGGCGTCCACGCTGGCGCTGGGGCTGGACTGGGAGGCGCGCAACGATTCCCTGACCATCGGCCGCACCCCGGTGCGCATTTACCGCCTGCAAGCCCGGCTGCTGGACCGCTTCCGCGTGGTGGTGTACGTGAGCCGGGCCGGGGAGGTCCTGCGCGTGGAACTGCCCGATGACCTGGTGCTCATCAATTACGCCCTGACGACGTTTTGACCACGCATGATCGAACTCTTTCATCTCCATAAAAAGTTTGGCGACCTGGTGGCCGTGCGGGACATCTCACTGACGGTTGGCAAGGGTGAGTTCTTCGCCGTGCTGGGGCCGAACGCCGCCGGCAAAACCACCACCATCCGCCTGTTGACCGGCCTCATCAAGCCCACCTCCGGCTCGGCCCGCATCGCGGGTTTTGACGTGCAGGAGCAGCCGATGGAGGCCCGCCGGCGCATGGCCTACGTGCCCGATTTCCCCTTCCTCTACGACAAGCTGACCCCGTGGGAGTTCATCCGGTTCACCGGCCAGCTCTTCCGCATGGAGGAGGCGCGCATCCAGCAGAACGGGCGGGAATTGGTGCGGCGTTTCAACCTGATGGATTACCTGAACAAGCCGATCGAGGGGCTCTCCCATGGCACGCGCCAGCGGACGGCGATCGTCTCCGCGCTGCTGCACGACCCGGAAGTGTTCATCATTGACGAACCGATGGTGGGCCTGGACCCCCACCATGCCCGGGTGGTGAAGGATGTGCTGAAGGAGCGCTCGCAGCAGGGGATGACCGTGTTCGTCAGCACGCATCAGCTCAGCGTGGCGGAGGAGATGGCCGACCGCATCGGCATCATCCACCAGGGGCGGCTGATCGCCGCCGGCACACCCGAGGAACTGCGCCAGCAAAGCGGACAGCAGGGACCGCTGGAACAAACCTTCCTGGCGCTCACCGCTCTGGAGGCCAACCACACCGAGGAGGCTGCCGCCAAAAAGTGACAGGGTCAGCCGGGCACCGGTCCTCGGTATTATTTGACAATCCCCCTCCGCTCACAGAATTTGTCTTTTCCGGGCACGGCCCGGAGCTTGGTGAAAACATGAATCTGATTTTGCAGCACAGCAGCCTGGCCGATCTTTATGAAAAGGTTGAGGCCGGCACGCGGATCACAGAGGCGGACGCCCTGCGCCTGCTGGAAAGCAAGGATCTGGCTGCCCTGGGCGCCCTGGCCAATCTGGCCCGCCGGCGGCGCGTGGGCGATCGCGCCAGCTACATCGTCAACCGCTACCTCAACTACTCCAACTACTGCATCCTCTCCTGCCAGTTCTGCGCCTTTGCCCGCAAAAAAAGGGATACGAACGGATTTGAACTCACCGTGGAAGAGATGGTCGAAAAGGCGCGGGAGGCGCTGCGACTGGGGATCACCGAGCTGCACATCGTGGGAGGGTTGCACCCCTCCCTGCCCTTTGAGTACTACACCGGCCTGCTGCGGGCGCTCAAGGCCCTGGACCCCCGCCTGCAGCTCAAGTGCTTCACCGCCATCGAGATCCTCCACCTCGCCTGGCTGGCGGGCCTCACCCTGCCGGAAGTGTTGCAGGAATTGAAGGCGGCCGGGCTGGATGCCCTGACCGGGGGCGGCGCGGAGATTTTCAACCACGCCGTGCGCCAGGCAATCGCCCGGGGCAAGGAATCAGCCGTGGAATACCTGGATGTCCACCGCACCTGGCACCAGATGGGCGGGCGCAGCACCTGCACCATGCTCTACGGCCATGTGGAAAGCTGGCTGACCGGGTGGACCACCTGCGCCAACTGCGCGCGCTCCAGGACGAGACGCACGGCTTTGTAGGCTTCATCCCCCTGCCCTATCAACCGGAGAACAATGACATTCCCGTCCACCAGCCGCCCTCCGGGTTTGATTCCCTGCGGACGCTGGCCGTCAGCCGCATTTATCTGGATAACTTCGACCACCTCACCGCGTACTGGGTCGGCCTGGGCCTGAAGCTCGCCCAGGTGGCCCTGAGCTTCGGCGCGGACGACCTGCACGGCACCATCATTGAGGAGCACATCTTCCGCATGGCCGGCACGGCGGCACCCCAGGCCCAGACGGAGGCCGCCATGGTCAAAGCCATCCGCGAAGCCGGGTTCACCCCGGTGCAGCGTGACACGTTTTACGCCGCCGTCAAAGTCTGGGCGGAAAACGCCGCCACCGGCCAACCGCTCCTGCCCGGCCCCGCGGGCCTCCTGGAGAAAAACCTGGCCTCTGCCTGAGATGGCGATGAATCCCCCGGATGAATTGCCCCGCCTGAGCCTGGCCGCCCCGGAAACGGTGGAGGAAATAGCCCGGCGCTGCGCCCGCGAGGAGCGCGCGGAACAGCTCCAGCGGGAGAGCGATCTGGAAAATTCCCTGGCCCCCTTCCGGGTGGGCTCCGTCCCCTACCTGAACGCCGTACCGCTCACCCGCGGCTTGGAGGACCAGATTCACTTTGCCCCCCCCTCCGAACTGGGGGCGATGCTCCAGCGCAACGAGCTGGATGCGGCCCTGCTCAGCGTGGTGGAAGCCCTGTTTGAGGATCGGTATGACATTCTGGACAACATCGCCATCGCCTCGCTGGGCGAGGTCCAGAGCGTGTTCCTGGCGCACCGGGTGCCGCTGGAGCAGATCACCACCATCCAGTGCGATGCCGCCTCCCTCACCAGCGTGAACCTCCTGCGCGTGCTGCTGGCGGAGCGCGGCCTGAAACCCCGTCTCACGCCGTTCCAGGATTATGCCGCCGCCCCCCGACAAGAGGCGGTGCTGCTCATTGGGGACCCGGCGCTGAACTTCCGCCGGGCGGGGCACCCGCACCAAATCTGGGATTTGGGATCCGCCTGGTTCGAGCTGACGAACCTGCCGTTCGTCTATGCCGTGTGGGTGATGCGGCGCAACCTGCCCGATGGAGCACGGCTGCGGCGCCTGCTGCGGGAGGCCCGCGACTTCGGCTTGGAAACCCTTGATTACATCATCAGCAGCCGGACGGATTACGATTATGATTTTCGGAAGGACTACCTGGGCTGGCACATCCACTTCCATCTGGGCATGGACGAGCGGCGGGGCATCGAACGCTTTGCCGAACTGCTGGCCAAGCACCAGCTCGGTCGGGTTTCCGCACCGCACTACGTGGCTTGAGTAGCCCCCGGTCTCACCACTCGATGATGGCGGCACCCCAGGTGAGGCCGGCGCCGAAAGCCACCAGCAACACCAGGTCACCCCGCTGAATGCGCCCCTCCGTCACCGCCTCATCCAAGGCGATCACCACGGAAGCGGCGGAGGTGTTCCCATATTTGTGCAGGTTCACAAACACCTGCTCGGGCGTGACGCCCAGGCGGTCACCCACGGCATCCACAATGCGCTGATTGGCCTGGTGGGGAATGACACACTTGATCTGGGAGATGGTGAGTTCACAGCGCCGCAGGGCTTCCTTGGCAGCCGTGTTCATCGCGGTCACCGCGTTCTTGAAGGTCTCTTTGCCGTCCATCTTCAGATAATGCATCCGGGAATGAACGGTGTTGACCGAGGCGGGGTTGGCGCTGCCGCCTCCGGGCATGGCGATCAACTGGCACTTGGATCCATCCGCCCCCATGCAGGCGGTCAGCAGCCCGTGGGCATCCGGCCGATGCTGCAAAATGGCGGCCCCCGCACCATCGCCGAACAGCACGCAGGTGTTGCGATCCTGCCAATCAATGATTGAGGTGAGCTTTTCCGCGCCAATCACCAGCACCGTATTGTAGGTGTGGGACATGATGAACTGCTGACCCACCTCCAGCGCATAGATGAAGCCGGAACAGGCCGCCTCCAGATCAAACGCGGCGGCACGCCTGGCCCCGATCTTTTCCTGCACCAGGCAGGCGGTGGCCGGGAAGGGCATGTCCGGAGTGATCGTGGCCACGATGATCAGGTCGATCTGGTCGGGCGTGACCCCGGCCTTTTCCATGGCGCGCAACGCGGCCTTGGCGCCCAGGTCGGAGGTCATCTCATGGGCGGCCGCCATCCGGCGCTCTTTGATGCCGGTGCGGCTGGTGATCCATTCGTCCGAGGTTTCGACGATCTTTTCCAAGTCCGCGTTGGTGACCACTCGCTCCGGCAAGTAGGAGCCAACGGCGGCGATGGAACAGGTGCGGCCCTTGAAACCATGGGCGGCACGCGGATTGCGGAACGATTTTGTGGCGTTCGACATTATTTACAGACTTTCTGCCAGGGAGGACACTGGCTGCCAACCAGCACCCGGCGGGATACGGGCAAGCCGAATCCCCAGGGCACCTCAAGGCAACGGGGAAGTGCCCGCGCCTTGCGAGCACGGGCTTGATTGGCACACCGGGCCACCTACACCTCGGCGCATAAAAAAGAAAAAGCGCGGCTGGCCGAAGAAACCACTCCGCGCTTGATCAGAAAATCAGGAGGCTTTCACCTTCACATTGATGACCTGGCGTCCCTTGTAAAAACCGCAGGCAGGGCAGACGCGGTGAGATTGATACGGTGCCGCGCATTGCGGGCACGTGCTGAGCTCTGGCAGCGTCAAAACACTGTTATACGCCCGGCGCATACGCTGGCGGCTCTTCGATGGTTTGCGTTTAGGTACGCCCATAAGTCATCTTAATCCAATTTCAGTTTATCCAACGCGGACCACACACTTCGCTTCTGACCGGTCTGGTCCGCTTTCAGTTTCGCGGGTTGTGTCACCGGACTTTTCAGCCCGGTGCACCCGGCCTCACACAACGGATGTTGCGGAAGGGCGAGAACAATATCTTCCCGAATAAAAGGAGTCAAGTCCACGCAATCATCTTTAATTGGGGCCGCTTCCTCCCCGGCGAGCGCAATCGCACAGGCCCAATCCTCCAGCGCAATGGGCACCACGAACGGCTTCAGGCACCGGACACACTCGCAGTGCACCTGCCCGCGCAACCAGCCCTGCACCAGCAGCTCGTCCCCCATCCGTTGCACGGTCAATTCATATCGCAGCGGCTCCTGCAACTGAAGCAACTCGTCCATGCTGTTGATGTCCAAATCGTTGACCGGTATTTCCCCGGCCAGTTCCAGCGGTTTTCGGACGGTGTTAATCGGATTGATCAAGATCGACATAGTCAGCCTTTCCCGGTCCGGCCTTCGGATGGGCCGGACAATTTGTTTTTCAGGGCTTTCTTCACATGAGCGGGCACGAAAGCCGAAACGTCGCCGTGGAGACGGGCGATTTCCTTGACAATACTGCTGCTTAAAAAGGCATAGGTCTCTTTGGGCGTCATATAAATGGTTTCGCACCTGGCGTTCAATTTCCGATTCATCAGGGCCAACTGAAACTCGAATTCAAAATCCGACACCGCCCGCAGCCCGCGAATAATCGCCACCGCACCCTGCTGGTCCAGATAATCCACCAACAGGCAATCAAAGCCTTCCACCGTCACCGTCGGCAGGTGCCGCACGGAACGCCGCACCAATCCCACCCGCTCCTCCAGGCTGAAAAGCGGGTGCTTGTTTTCACTGCGTGCCACCCCCACGATCACCCGATCAAACAGATGCGTGGCACGATGGACCAAGTCGAGATGCCCGTTGGTCACGGGATCAAACGACCCGGGATATATCACCGTTCGCATGGGATGATTCTAACAGACTCCCCCCTGTTTCCCATTAAAAACGTTGCCAGCTTCAAGTGGATGCCGGCGGAGGGTTTGATGGGGAGACCACCACCCCCACCCGCCATGGGACTTCGTAGATTTTGACGGCGCTGCGGATGCCTTTGACCATGACGGCTGGCTGGGCGACACAAGTCTCCGCCAGCTCCGGTGCGTGCTGTTGCAACTCCCGGAACGTGGCCTCGCCAATGATGATGCGCCCCCGGCCGGAGACACCCTCCAGGCGGCTGGCCAGATTGACTTCCCGCCCGAACACCGTGTAGTTGAGGATGTGGTCATCGGACCCCATCAATCCCACCACCACCACCCCGCTGTTAACCCCGGAGCCAAGCGAGAGGAGACTGAGCTGCGGCAGCGGGGGGAGGCCATCGGCCACCCGCTGCTGATTAGCCTGCTCGCGCAGCTTGTTTTCTTCGGCCCGCTTCAGGTTCAGGGCGTAAATCGCCCGCTGGGCGTCAATGGCGGCCTGGACACAATCAACGGCATGCCGCTCATTCGGCGTGGGTGCCCCCCAAAAGGCCATGACACAATCGCCAATGTACTTGTCCAGGGTTCCCTTGTGATCCTTGATGGTTTTGGCCACTGTACCGAGATAGAGGTTGACAGTGGAGAGCATTTCCCGGGCTTGCTGATCGTAAAACAGCTCCGCCTGGATGGGATCAAGGCGATGAGATTGGACGTAATCCTCGGCCTTGGCCTGGCTGGTGTCGGTCATTTCGGTGAATCCGCGCACATCGGCAAAGTAAACCGATAGGTTGCGGCGGGCCCCGCCCAAAGACAGGCGCTCGGCGTTGAGCAACTCATTCACCACGTCCGGCGACACGATTTTGGCAAAAATGCCCTTCACTCGGCGGCGCTCCTTCTGCTCAAAAATCACCCGGTAGGAGATAAGATTCAGGTAAGTAAACACCATCCCACCCAAGACTGGAAGCACCAATGGTAGCCAAAGACGGTTGGCAAGAAAGAACCATCGGGCCAGCAAAACGTACAGCAGGAGCAATCCCGCAAGCGAGGCGAGGGAGGCCAGCGCCCCCAATCGCCAGGTCAACAGCGCGGTCAAAATCCCCAAGGCTACCACCAGAAACACCTCCATGCGCCAAGAGAGCGGACGTACAAATTCATCGTCAAGCACCGCTCGGGCCACATTCCAGTGCTTACTAACCAGGAATGTGTCCTTGTCCAACGAAGTTGCCCCCCGATCAGTCAACCCGTTGCCTGTGGCCGTGGAGCCCACCAACACCAGTTTTTTCTTCAGGTACATCGGCCACAGATCTGCCTGGCCAGCCGCCCGTTTCAAATCATTGTCCAGCAACTGCTCAATGGCTTGCACCCGGATGTGATTCGTATTGTCAGCCACCAGTGTCCAGTTGATGTAAAAGGTGCCTTCAGAATCCAGGGGAATGGTGCGTGTAAGCCCGCTGGGAGCGCGCAACACAATGCAGTCCGGAAAAATGTCGGCGCGGGATAGATCAAGCTGGAGGTGCTGGGCGGCCAACTGGATACCCAGGCTCCAGAGTCGATGTTTCAGCTTCGCAGGCTGCCGGTCCACGACCCCCAGGGGAATGTCCGGCATCACCCGGCGCAACTCCTTTGCACTGAAAAAGCCTTCGGGATCAATTGGAAGAAAAAAATTAGTGCCCGTATCCAGCTCGAAAACCGCCCGGCGGGGCTCAATGCGGGCGGCATAAGCCAGCAATGGATTGGGCGTCTGGAAATCTACAAACGGGTAGGTGCGCCGCAGCACCCCATCTGCATCGACACTGGCACCCATGCTGCCCACGGCGGCGGCGTTGGTCAGGAAAATTTCAGCCGGCAACAAACCCGGGGCCCCAGCCAGGATGCTCACCTTGCTAGCCCTCAGTTGACGGGCAAAAAACTCGTCCGAGGAAATCTCCTTGCCGTTAGTCAGCTTCAGAGAGGGGTGGTCGGGACGCACCTCGGCAAACAAAACATCAAAAAGCACTGCCCCACAGCCCTGTGCGGTCAATTCACGCAGCATGGAGCCATAAATCTGCCGGGGCCAATAGAGCCCAAACTGGTACCCCAGCGAGCCATTATTCACCGCCTGGATGCTGTCGTCCGAGATCGCTACGAAGGCGAAACGATTCTCCACCACGGGGTTCGAGAGCGCCGCCTGCCGCACCCGCCAGTCGTAAGTGATCCACTCCAACCGGTTTAACAGGTTGAATTCAGGGAAAAAGAGGGCGAAAACCCGCAGTAGACAAACCAAGAGTAGTCCACCCGCCACAATCAACACCGGCGCATGCTTGGTGCCTGGCATTTTCATAGGGCCTATTAAACAAAAAACCCAGAGCAACTCAAGGCTGCTCTGGGTTGAAAGTTCGGTTTGCGAAGCTTACCTGCGTTCATCTCCCGGCGAGGACTTAGAGTCCATCACCTGCGTTTCATCCTGACGACGCGGAGGCTCGGTGGTGGTGTCAGGCGTAATGGTGATGGCTGGACCACCATCGGGAGTGGCGGCTATGGTCTTGGTTTCATCCCTGAAAGTCAATACAAGACCCTGTTCAACGGGCGGCGTGGTAGTCACTTGATGCGGGGTGGTGGCGGTTGGGGGGACGAAAGTCTCACCCGCGTTGACCGTGACCACAACCGATTGCTGGGTGGTCGGATTAACGTAGGTGATGTTGACTACGCCGCTGACCACTGTGACGGCACCGCTGGCGCTGATCTTGTATTCCGTACCCCGGATTCCGCACACGCCATTGGGAGTCTTGACTTGGTAGTTGGAGGCCTTGGCAAGCTTCTTGACATTACCCAAGATGGCCCCGGACTTGAGATCCATCTGCGTATCAATGACGGTTTCCTCATCGCTCTTCGCAAAGGCAAGCTTGTCCAGCGTGAGTTGGGTGGCGGCAGTGATCCGCACCACCGGACCGTTGGCACCAAGGAACATATCCACTTGAGAGTCAGCGGCAGTTTCAATGACCGCACCGGACTTCAGAACCATATCGACCTTGACTGGCGTCCACTCAGTCACCCCTGACGCGGCGTTTTTGTATTTGGCAGTGCCCTTCATGGCCCGCACTACGGCTTTTCCCTGCACCATGGTCTGTGCCTGCAGGCTGGCCACGATGGAGATGGCGCAAAAGGCGGCCACACAAGCAACAAATCTAGTCATCAATTTCATAGTTGTTATAGTTGAAATGATCCGCGATCT
>CAIYYI010000006.1 GCA_903930345.1 uncultured Verrucomicrobiota bacterium | reverse complement strand
GTTGGTGCCGACCTCCAGCCGCGCGCTGGAGCGCAGGGAGTAGATGAGGCGGGGCTCGCGCGCCTCCGGGTTCTGGCCGCCGAACTGGCCTTGGATGATGAAGCTGGCCTCGTTGGTGCTCATCTTGCCGTTGATGGCGAGGTTTTCCACCGGCACGGTGGCGGCGCGTACGGCGAGGGCCAGCAGGAGGCCGGCGAGGAGGGTGAGGGTATTTTTCATGGGCAAATCAGGTTCAGGGTTTTCCTTGGAGGGCGATGGCCTGGCGGATCATGTCCGCCAGCCGCTGCGGGCGGGGATCAGGGGCGAAGGTTTCCGGCACGCCGGCCAGGTACTGGGGCAGATCCGTAACTTTGACATCCCCGGCATACGGGTTGTGGCTGAGCCACTCCCCGAAGGCGGCGGAGGTGGCGGCGAGGCGCAGGGCAGGGGGGGCCTGGTCCAGCAGGGGGACGCGGGGCTCATCGGCGAGGGACCACTCCTGCTCGACGAACTCGCCGGTGGCCGGCACCTGGTAGCGGACGCGCACCACGCCGAGGGGCCCCTGGCCCTGGGGCAGAAGCTCCAGCAGGTAGAGGGCGTTGCCGGTCTCGGCGGCGGCCAGCTCGGCGGCGTCCACCGTGTTATCCCGGAACTGCTCGCGGGTGAGCTGGTGGCGCGCGTAGCCGACCTGGCGCCAGCTGCGGACGCGGGCGGGGTTGAACTCCACCTGGGCCTTGACGTTTTTGGCGGCCACCTGGAGGGCGCCGGCGAGCAGGCTGGCGAACTCCGGCCCGGCCTGGGCGGGATCGTTGAGGAAGCCGTAGCGGCCATCGCCGTTGCGGGAGAGATTCTCCAGCAGGTCGTCGTTGTAGCCCTCCCAGCCGATGCCGAAGCAATCAAGGGCGATGCCCTTCTGGCGCTGCTGGACGACGGACTGGCGCAGGGTGGCGGGATCGACATTGCCGAGGTTGGCGGCGCCATCGGTGAGGAGGATGACGCGGTTGTTGCCGGTGGTCTGGAAATGGCGCCGGGCGGTCTGGTAAGCCAGGGCGAGGGCGTCCTCCAGATTGGTGCCGCCCTGGGGGTTCAATTCGCCCACCCGGCGCACCAGCTCCTCCGCCTGGTTGCCGGCCAGGCCATCCACACAGAGCTGGGCGGTGCGGGCGAAGCTCACCACGCTGATCCGGTCCGAGGGCTTGAGCTGGGCGGCCAGGGCGCGCAGCGCCGCCTGGATCGTCTGCACGCGGTCGGGCCGCTCCATGGAGCCGGAGTTATCGAGCAGCAGCACCAGGTTCAGGGGCTTCTGCGGCTCGCGGCCGAGGGCGGCGGTCTGCACGGAGAAACGGAGGAGGTCGCGGTTGTGGGCGAAGGGATAATGGGCGCGCTCCCAATGGAACGCCAGGCGGGCACCCGGCGCGGGCGCGGGGTCGCGGTACTGGAAGGCGTTGACGAATTCCTCCACGCGCACCGAGTTGGGGTCGGGCAGGGCGCCGTTGTCCAGGCTGGCGCCGGCGAGCTTGAAGGCGACATCGCTGACATTCAGCGAGAAGGTGGAGACGGCGTTCTCGCGGGCGGCGATCTCCGGTTGGTGCAGCAGGGGGGGCGCGGCGGGGCGCGCCGGGGCAGCGCTGTCCACCGTGCTCAGCTTGGAGACATCGGCGGGGGTGGCCACCGGGGCCGGAGGGGCGGGTTGCTTGGCGACCGGTTTTCCGGCCACGACGGTCTCCTCCGACAGGCGCCGTTTCTTCGCATCCAACTTTTCCAGCGTCTTCCGTTCGCGCAGCTCAACCTGCTCGCGGGACTTGGCTGCTTCTGCCAAGGTCAATTCCCGGCGCAAGACCTGCTCCCGGTCCGACGCCTGAAGCCCGGCCCGCGCGGGCAAACGTTTGCTGCTCCAGCCCTCGCTTTGCTCATCCCAGTCGGTGGTTTGGGCGAGGGCGAGTTCCTTGAGCGCCTCAACCTCGTTGACGACGGTCACTCCGGCGGCGGACCGGTTGCCCAGCGGGGCGGCGGCCTGCGGATCGGCGGGGGCGAGGGACTTGTGCAGGGCCTCGATGTTGTCAAGTTCGGAGGATGGTTTGGCCTCGGCCTGGTATTTCACGCCATCGGCTTTGAACGAGGAGCTGGCGGACGCGCTGCCGAACAGCGAGACGGGGGCAGGGGTGGCCGGGGGTGTCGGGGAGACGAAGCGAGCGACCGGGGTCTCCTGAACGAACAAGGAGGTTGAGTCGGCCAGCACAAAATCTTCCTCGAGGTTCTTTTGCCGGCTCGCACTGCGATCCAGGTTCCGTTTTTCGGCTTCCGCAACCGGACCGGATGCGGGCCGGGAGGCGCGACGAGAAAACCGTTCCGTGCTGGCCGGTTCGCCGGCCTGGTGCTGCAGTTTATCATCAAAGAACCAGCGGCCGGCCGCCACCTTGTCCCCCGCCACTGTTTCCAGCTTCTGCGCCACCTCCTGCTGCTGGTATTCTGCGGCCGAGGAGCGGGAGCTTTTGAGTCCGCCGAAGTCTTCGCTGCGGGTGGCCAGCTCGGATTTGACAGTGTTTTTGGCTTCCTGGCCGGCCCAGGCGGAGGTGGTCACCCCATTGACGGCCAGCGTATCATTGGCAGGCAAGTTATAGTGTTCGCTCGCCTTCCGGCCTTCGGCTGGCGCGGGGTTGTTAATGGGGGCATCGACGGCCAGCTTGTCGCGCGTGGCGATGGCGCTGCCGCGAGTATCGTCAATCCGGCCAGCGGCGCTGGTGTCAGTAACCAGGCCGAACCTATCCGCCTTGGCTTTTTGGTCCAGGCCCAGCCCGGTGATTTCGGCGGGCGGGGTTACCGCAGCGCCGCCGTCGGCATAACCGAAATAGGCACCAGCGATGCCCTTGGCACCTTTGGCCTGGCTCGCGGCCGGGAGGTTACCCGCTCTGCCGCCGGAGAATTGGCCACCCCGTCCACCACCACCGCCGCCCGGGCCGGACATGTCGAAGCGGAAGTCTGCCGCACCCTCCAGCGGTGCGGCTCCCGCCTGGTCGCCGCCGGCGGGAGGGGAAAACTGAGATTTACCCGAGACACGGCCGTTGGCGTCGGCCATGAAGAATTCCTCCGTCTGAGGTGCGGTAGCGGCGGGTTTGGCCGGGGCGGTCGCGCTGGACCCGGAGGGGGGTGCCAGCTGACCGCTGATTTGGAAACGGAGCCCGAGCGCCGGCAGCTCCTTGGCGTTGGCTGGCTGGTCGCCCAAGGTCGCGACGCCGGAGCCCGCGACCACTCCGCCGCTGGTGGTGACGACGGCCGGGCCGGGGAGGGAGGGAGGGGGCACCACCGGGACAGCGGGGTTGAAATCATAGTACAGATCCTTGCCGTCGGCATCGGCGTCCGTGCGGGCGGGCGCCGCGTCCAGGGCGTCAATGAAATTGCTCTGAGCCAGCATCAGCGGCCGCCCCCAGCGGGGCATGATCAGGAGGGCGATGAGCCCGAGGACGGCCAGCGTGGCGGCGAGGCTGAGCGGAATGGTCCAGGAGCGACGGCGCCGGGGCGCGGCGGTCGGGGAGAGCGGCAGCACATTGGCCGGGGCCGGGGCGCGCAACCGGGCGAGGACCCGGGCGCGGCGGTCGGCCGAGAGGCGGGGGGCGGAACCCCCTTCGGCGGGCGCGGAGCGGGCGGCCTCACGGACGAGGCCGAGGGTGGCCTGGAGCTCGCGCTGAAACCGGGCCAGGTCGGGATCCTGCGCGACGGCGCGCTCAATTTCAGCGGCCTCGGCCGGGGAGGCTTCCCCGAGCAGCCAGGCCACGAGACGGATCTCCCATTGTTCGCGGGGGGAGGGGGTGGGTTCCGGGTTCATGGCAAAACTCCAGTCTTTTTCAAGGCGGCGGCCAGGTCCTTCAGCGCGTGGTGGAGCAGGTAGCCGACATTGCCGGGGGTGAGCCGGGTGCGCTGGCTGATCTCCTGGTAGGAGAGGTCCTCCTCGAATTTGAGTCGGAGGAGCTCCTGGCGGCGGGGGTCCAGGGCCGCCAGGCAAAGGCGGGTCTGGCCGATGGCCTCCATGCGCTCGATGTGTTCATCCGGCAGCGGTTGAGCGTCAGCAAGTTCCGCGGCGGCGACCTCCCCGGGCTGGGGGTCGGTCTTCTGGCGGGCGCGCAAGTGGTTGAGCGCCAGGTTATGAGTGGTGCGGTAGAGCCAGGCTTCCGGCTGCCGCACCGCCGCGAATTCCGCGTGTAATTTCATAAAAGCTTCCTGCACGATGTCCTGGGCGGCCTCCTCATGGCGGACGAGCCGCTGGGCGTACCGCAGCAGGGCGGATTCCTTGGCGACGAATATCGCCTCCAGGGAACCCGGTGGCGCCGGGCTGGTCCCGGCATCCTCTGATCTGGTTTCAAGCATGGTCAGACGCGCATTTGGCCTTCACTCACTACGACACACTCACCGGAGTTTTCTTAGGAACATTCTCATTGGACGGGTTGTTGGGCGAGAAGGCTCCCCCCAAACCGGGGAAATAGCAACGGGGAACAAGGTGACCCAAAGTCCGCCGGTTTGGAGGAAATTCCCTCTTGGCATACGATGAACGGTCACTAATATGCCATCCATCATGAGACTTCTCGCGCAGGGCGTCGCTTTGCTGGCCCTTTTGGCCTTTGCCGCTTGGGGGGCAGATGGGGTTTCCCCGGTCCAAGTCGTTTTTCTCGGCTACACCAACGACGCCGCCGCCGGGAGGCTGGCGCGGCTCTCCCTCACGAACCGCCTGAAATGCGATGTCGCCTACGGCCAGGCGGTGGAGGAAAAGTCACCCGCAGGCTGGCCCGTTTACCCGAACGGAGGCCGTCTGCCGCATTCGGCTTTCGTCCCCTTGCATGCCGAAACCAATGCCACCCTGAGCGTGGCGGTCCCGACCAACGGGCGCACCTGGCGCATTTCAGTCGTTTACCAGGAGTTGCCAACCAGAGGCGGCGAGGACTTTTGGGGGTTGCGGACGACCCTCGCCGACACGCTTCGAGCGCAGGAAAAGTACCAGGCCCACTGGATCTGGAGCACGGAGTTGCCCGGCCTCCCCGCCCCCGGTCTGCCCGTCCAGCCGGTCAAATAGTCCATCCTCGCTTCAAAGCAGAATCACAACAACCTATGCCGCAGCATTTTATGGACTTGTTATCGGCCCATGGTGGATTGGATTCCTTGGTTTTTATTGTTGTATATCGTATTTTCAAAATGAGATATGCAACAATCCCGGCTCATTTGGATGTGTGTGTATGCCATGCTGAAGAAAGACTGGAACAGCGAAATCCTCAGGCCTTGAGCCAGTGGTCAGATTTGGGGATTTTCCGATCTCCTTGCCTGGAGGCGAATCCCAGGATGGCTTCCCCACCCATGAACACCCCACCGGCGAAGCATTTGGGCTTTCGCAAACTAAATCTGTCCCGGCCCAAACGATTGCTGGCGGCCTTTGCGGGCCGCCAGCTTGGCGAAAGTGCGGGGAATCCCGGTTTACTTGACCACCGGGAAGATTTTGATCACCCGATAGTCCACCCCCGTGTGGTCGCCCTGCAAATACAGGGGGCCGGGGCGGAACTCGTCTGACCAAAGCGCGCCGCCTGTGCAGCCGAGCACCGCCTGGTTGTTGATGACCGTCTTGCCGTTCAGCACCACCGTGAGGTGGCGGTCCACCAGGGTGATCTCATAGGTCTGCCATTCGCCCGCCGGCTTCTCCGCCGCTTCGCTGGGGGTGATGCGGCTGTAAAGACCGCCCATGTTGTGGGAGTCGAGCCCCTTGCCAAAAGTATCCGCCACCTGGATCTCATAGATGCCGCGCAGGTAGATGCCGCTGTTGCCGCCCTTCGGGACGCGGAATTCAACCGCCAGCTTGAAATCCTCAAACTCCTTCTCGGTGCGCAGGTTGCCGTAGGACTTGTGCGGCTTGCCTTCCTCCTGCACCGGACGGTTGATGAGCGAGCCGTTTTCCACACTCCAGCCATTCACCTGGTTGGCGCTGGTCAGCCGCCAACCGGTCAGGCTCTTGCCATCAAACAGCACCTGGTCCGGACCAAACTTCACCTTGCTGAGATCGGGCGCGGGCCCCACCGGCGGAATCCATTTGCCGGTGAAGGAGGCTTTGCCGGAAATCTTCCCCTCGCGTTCGCGCTGGGTCGTCAGCTTGAGCGTCTCCCCCTCCCGGGTGGCCCGGATGGTCTCCACCTCCTTGGTGGTCACCGTCTGGCCGGCCGCATCTTTTTTCTTCTGGGTGTATTCCCGGATGACCACCAGGGCGTCGCCCTCGACCGAAACCTTGGTCGCCGGCAACACACTCCCCCCACCCCAGAGGATGCTGCCCTTGAGGGCATCCCCGGATTCCACCACACCGAGCCAGCCCGCCCCGCCGCCGGGAATGGTCAACGCCCAGTTGCCGATAAAGGGATTGGTCGCTGCCATGGCCCCACAGGAAATGCCCAATAGACTGGCAATAAGCAATTTGGATTTAACTGAAGCAATGAGTTTCATGATTGTTTTGCGCTGGTCAACCGACACCGAAAAAGCGACCACCCCGCCCCCAAAGGCGTGGTTCAGCACCCGGGATTTCATACCGGGGGTGTCCTGTCGCTACGAACCCGACGCTGGGACCGGTCAAATTATTCAGCCGGACCGTTGCCGGCCGGACCCTGCCCATTCAGCCTGACTCCATCCATATGTTAATAGTAAGAACCGACCCCGGGGGTCGGTTCTTACTATTAACATATTATCACTTATGAATTTGTGAATGCGTTAAGCTAAATCAAATGCCCGCCGCTTTAAAGCGACCGGGGCGCTGCCCAGACTTTAGTGCATTGGCACCGAACAGAATCCTTTTTTCTTCAGTTGTGGGAGGTGACCCGCTACGCTGGGGGTATGAGCAGCACCGCATCCTTGGGGAAAAAGGTGGCCGGCCAGCAATCCTGGCGTCTGGCCTCAGACTTGGTGGAAGCCTATGTGACGGAAACCGGAGGGCATGTCGGTCCGGTGACCTTCAAATTGGGAAAACGGAAAATCCAACCCTTCAGCGTGGCCCCCTGGGTGGAGGAGAAAACCGATCCCAAACTCCCCCCGATCATCAAAGTGCTGCGGGGGGATTTCTTTTGCCTGCCGTTTGGCGGCAACGGTTTGCCTTTCAAGGGGGAAAAACATCCCGTGCATGGCGAAACCGCCAACGCCAGGTGGCGGCAGGAATGCCAGTTGCAGATCAGCCACACCCATATGCTGCACCTGAGCCTGCGCACCAAGGTGCGCAAGGGCCAGGTGGATAAGCTGGTCGTGCTCCGCAAGGGCGAATCCGCCCTTTACTCCCGCCATATACTCAGCGGCTTCAGCGGCCCCCTGAACCCGGGACACCACGCCATGCTGAAATTCCCGGATTACCCGGGCAGCGGCGTCATTTCGACCAGCAGCTTTGTCCATGGACAGGTGTTTCCCGATCAGTTTGAAAACCCGGCCCAGTACGGCTACCAATCCCTCAAACCCGGCGCCTCCTTCCATTCTCTGACCGAGGTGCCCCGCCTGGACGGCACCCTGGCGGATCTCTCCCGTTATCCCGCCCGGCGCGGGTTTGAGGATCTGGTGATGCTGGTCAGCGATCCCAACCTGCCGTTTGCCTGGACGGCAGTGACTTTCCCCAAGGAGCGGTATGTGTGGTTCGCCTTGAAGGATCCGCAGTACCTGCGCGAGACCATCTTTTGGATCAGCAACGGGGGCCGCCATTACGCGCCATGGAGCAGCCGCCACATCAACGTGATGGGATTGGAGGAGGTCACCTCTTATTTCCATTGCGGTCTGGCGGAGTCCGCCGGGCGCAATCCCCTCAATGCCCAGGGAATCCCCACTGTCCTGAACCTCAAACCCGGTCAAAAAACCGAGATCAATTACATCATGGCCATGAGTGAGATTCCGGCCGGCTTTGACCAGGTGGCGGCCATTGAAGCCACTGAAGGGGGCGTGGTGTTGAAATCCACCCGGGGCCGCAGTGTGAAAGTTCCCCTGAATCTGGGCTGGCTGGCGCAGGGGGCCGAGTAAGCTCAGGAGTGTGTGCGCAGCGCCCGAGTACCCTATGGGGGATTTGAAGACAATCAGACAACTCCGTGCGGACGGCCTGATTGACCGCACCCTTCCGGATAAACCCCAAAGCCGACTGCAAAAATACCGTCTCACCGACAAGGGTCGTGCCTGCCTGAAAGCGCGGGAAGAACCGGCCAAAGACAAATCATGATGCAATTTCACATGCCAAACTCAAACCATCGCCCTGCCCGACGCCTTGCCCCGTGGCTGGGAGTGTTGCTGCTCACCGGACTCACCGCCCTGGGTGCCCCGCTGGCCCTACCCCTGCCACAGCCGGTCAGCGGCCCCCGCATGCCCTCGCTCAGCCCGGATGGCAAGACCCTCGCCTTTGTGTACAAAGGGGATGTCTGGACCGCCCCCGCCGAGGGCGGACGGGCCACCCCGGTCACCCAGCACGTGGAAATGGACAGTCACCCGCTGTTCTCCCCCGATGGCCAATGGATCGCTTTCTCCAGCCGCCGGCGCGGAAGCTGGGATATTTTCATCGTCCCCGCCATCGGCGGCACCCCGCGGCAGGTGACCTATCATGGCGGGGCTGATATTGCCACCGGCTGGAGCCCGGACAGCCGCAAAGTGCTTTTCAGCGCCAAGCGGGATTCGGTGAATTACGGCCTGTTCGCCCTGGACTTGGAGACCCTGCGCAGCGAGAGGCTGACCGAGGATTACGCCCCCCTCAACCACGCCCAATGGTCGGCGGATGGCCAGAGCATCGTCTATGGCCGGTACGGCTTCCCCTGGACGCGCCCGCGCTACCAGGGATCTGCCGCCGCCCAAATCTGGGTGCTTAACCCATCGACCGGCGAACGCCACTTCATCACCAGCAACGGATTCCAACACCTGTGGCCCCGCTTCCTGCCCGGCAGCCGGGAGATTGTTTGCGTCACCGTCGGGGAACTCACCCCCTCCGCCAGCCGGTTGGGGGAAACGCTGCCCAAAAACACGGATAACGCCCGGCGCACCCCGAACCTCTGGGTGTTTGACCTGGAAGGCAAAGGCCGCCCGTTGACCGAATTCATCGGCGACGGCGTGCGCAGCCCGGCCGTGGCGGCGCAATCCGGCGACCTGGCCTTTGAGTACGGGCCGGATCTCTACCTGCTCAAAAGCGGCGGCGGCCAACCACAGAAAATCAGGCTGACGGCGGCGGTGGACGAAAAGCAGACCACGCGCCGCCGGGAAAAATTGGGCAACAGCGTCACCGAAGCCGAACCTTCGCCCGATGGCAAAACCATCTGTTTCGGCCTGCGGGGGGAAATGTGGAGCATTGCCACTGAAAAACCCAAGGGAGTGGAGGGACGCAGCACGGAATTCGCCCGGCGGCTGACGGATTGGGCGGGCGAGGATGCCGATTTTGTGTGGGCCCCGGACGGTAAAAAACTGTATTTCGTTTCGGACCGGGAATTCAACCTGCGCCTGTACGAGCTGGAGGTGGCCACCCTGGCGGTCAAGCCGCTCTGGAACCGGCCGGAGGATGTGACCCGGCTGTCTCTCTCCCCCAGCGGCAAGGAGCTGGCGTTTTGGGTGACCGGCCCGGAGGGCGGCCTGCACGTGCTCAGCCTGACCAATTCCGCCCTGCGCCGCCTGGCCAAGGTGCCGGGCACCCACATGCACGGGTATGGCGGCGGCGATGTGGCGTGGTCGCCGGATGAACGCTGGCTGGCCTTTGCCCAGCGCAGCCAGAACCGGTCCTGGAACCTCTACCTGGTCCCCAGCCGGGATGGCGTGGCCACCAACATCACCCGGCTCAACGCCCACCACTCCCAGCCCGCCTGGTCGCCCGACGGCAAATATCTGTTCTTCCAAAGCAACCGTGACGGAGAGGGGCTCTATATCCTGCCCCTGATCCCCGAGGATCTGCGCAGCACGGATTTTGATCTGAAGTTTGAGAAGCCCAAGGAGGCCACCACCGTCAAAATTGATTTCACCAACCTCTCCGAACGCATCCGCAAGTTCATCCCGCAGAATCCGCAGGCGGATTTGCAGGTCGCCCCGGACGGCACCATCCTCTTCCTGGCGGAAGGGGACGTCTGGACGGTGACCTACGATGGCAAGGAAACCAAACGCCAGACCACCGGCGGCGGCAAATCCGGGCTGCGGCTCACCCGGGATGGCAAACGCGCCTTTTACACCCAGAACGGCGAATTGTTCTTCATGAAACTGGACACCAAAGCAACGGAGAAAGTCTCCTTCACAGCCGACTGGGAACGCGACATCCAGGCGGAGCGGCAGGCGGCCTTCACCCAGTTGTGGCGCTCTTTCCAGCGCGGTTTCTACGATCCCAATTTCCACGGGCGTGATTGGGAGGGCATCCGCAAACGCTACGCCCCCCTGCTGGAAACCATCGAAACCGCCGAGGAATTCGCCACGCTCCTGAACCAGCTGGTGGGCGAGCTGGAATCATCCCACTCGGAAATCGCCCCGCAGGCCCCCGGCGTCGCCGACCCGGTCACCCCGCAACTGGGTTTCACTTTTGATTACACCCACAAGGGCCCCGGCATCCGGGTGGCGGGCGTCCCGCGCAACGCCCCCGGCTCCTTCCCCAAAACCGGCCTCCAGCCCGGCGACTATGTGCTGGCCATCAACGGCAAGGATGTGACCCTGGATGAGAACCTTTACCGGGTGATCAATGACCAGCAGGACCGCGAGTTCCAGTTCCTGGTGAGCAAAACCCCGACCAGGAAGGAGGCCCGGACCATCAAATACAAGGTGATGTCCCAGGAGGAATGGGGCAACCTGAACTATCGCAACCGCACGGAAAGGCTGCGCCAGGAGGTCGAGCAGAAAAGCCAGGGCCAACTGGGCTACCTGCACGTCTCGGCCATGGACGGTGCCAACCAGACCCGGTTCGAGCAGGAAATCTATGAGTACATCAGCGGCAAGGAGGGCATGATCATTGACGTCCGGTTCAACAAGGGCGGCAACATCTTGGACACCCTGATCGACTGGCTGGAGCGCAAACAGCACGGGTTCTTCCGCCCCCGCGACAACGAGCCGGAGCCCTCCCCCACCCGGGCCTGGAACAAGCCGATCATCGTGCTCATCAACGAGCACAGCTATTCCAACGGGGAAATGTTCCCCTGCGCCATGCGGCAGCGCGGTTTGGCGCGGCTGGTGGGCATGCCCACCCCCGGCTACGTCATCTGGACCTATCCCCTCCGCCTGGTCGATGGCACCGGCGCCCGCATGCCCTTCAGCGGGGTCTATCGGCTCAACGGCACCCCCCAGGAAAACCAGGGCGAGGCACCGGATTTCCGGGTCGCCCTCTCCCCCGAGGATTGGCTCACCGGCCGGGATCCCCAATTGGATCGCGCCATTGAGTTGCTGCTGATGGAGCCCGTCAGGTAACCACTGGCAAGTGCCCCCATTACGCCCCCGTCGGCCCCGCCCGTGGTCCAGAAGTAAAAATGCGGGGTGACCCAGCCTTTATCAGCAATCCTTATTTTTTTGGTAATTCCGCTTAACTCAAGACAAGGCCTTATCCGGAATGCACTGGCCTGCAATGGGATATAAATACAGCTTATGATTTGACAGCCTCCGGTTCGGTGGTAATTTGGGGGCAGACAATTGCATCAGGCAACAGGATGCTGTCGGCATCGACCGGCTCTTTCTGTCTCCGGCACCAATCATATTATAGAATTCATGAGCGAACAAACGACCGTTGGCAACGCTCCCGCCGCCCCCGAATCCGCCCAGAAGCGCATTTCGGAAGCCGTCATCCGGATCGCGGGCAACTCCCAGGATGGCATTCAGGCCATGGGCGGCTTTCTGGCCCGCCTGGCGGGACGCAGCGAGCAGGAGGTCATGACCTTTATGACCATCCCCTCCACGATTTCCGGGGGACCGTCCATTTTCCAAGTCCGGATCGGGTCAGGTGAAGTCCTGAGTTCCGGGGATGCGGCCGATGTGCTCCTCGCCTTTTACCAGCATTCCTATGACGAGCATCTCAGCTCCCTGAAGCCGGGGGGCATCGTGCTGTATGACAGCGATCACGTGACGCCCAATCCGGAGGTGGAGGCCACGTACCGGCACGTGGGCATCCCGATCTCCGGGCTGACCGTGGAGGCCATCGGCGGCACGGCGAAGGACAAGGGGAAAAACCTGTATGCCCTGGGGCTGGTGGCCAAGATTTTTAACCTGAACCAGGAGCGGCTGGAGAAGCTGGTCACCGAGCGGTTCCAAGGGCGGGACGCCAGCGTGCTGGCCAACGCCCTGATGGCGTTCCAGGCGGGCTACAGCTACTCGCTGGGCCACCTGATCGAAACCTTTCACTTTTTGGACAGCCAGCCGCGGGAGCGCGCCCAGGTGGTGATGAACGGCAATGAGGCCTTGGGCTATGGCATCATCGCCGCCGGGGTGCGGTTCGGGGCCGGCTATCCGATCACTCCGTGGACCGATTGCATGGAATTGCTGCGCCGGGAACTGCCCAAATATGGCGGCATGTTCATCCAGTGCGAGGACGAGATTGCCTCCATCTCCATGGCGTTGGGCGCGAGTTTTGGCGGCCGGGTGGCGGTCACCGGCACGAGCGGTCCGGGGCTTTCCCTGAAGATGGAGGCCCTGGGCTGGGGCGTCATGGCGGAAATCCCGCTGGTGATCATTGACGTGCAGCGCGGCGGCCCCTCCACGGGCCTGCCCACGCAGGTGGAACAGTCCGACCTCTACATCGCGGCGCTGGGCAGCCACGGCGATGCCCCGCGGGTCGTGCTGGCTCCGTTCAACGTGGAAGACTGTTTCTACACGGCCATAGAGGCCGTGAACATCGCCCGGCAGTACTCCGTGCCGGTGATCATCCTCACCGACCAGGCCATCGGGGCGCGCATTGAGGCGTTTGTGGAGCCGGACCTGCAGAAGGTTTGCCAGGAGATCGGTCCGGACCTGACCCCGCGTGACTCCTTCAAGCCGTACGACCTCTCCACCCCGGACGGCGTGACGCGGCATGTGGCGCCGGGCACCCGGATCATGAATGGCTCCTACCCGGTCGTCACCGGCCTGGAGCACAATGAGATGGGGCACCCCACCGCCTCGCCGAAGCTGCACACAGACATGACCGCCAAGCGGCGCCAGAAGCTGCAGGCCCTGGCGGCCACCCTGCCGCTGCCCGAGGTTTACGGGGCGGCCAAGGGACAGATCCTCCTGCTCGGCTGGGGCTCCACCCGGGGGCCCATCCGCGAGGCGGTGGACAAGGCGCGGGCCGAGGGGCTGGAGGTCTCCTGCCTCCACCTGCGAAACCTCTTCCCCAGCCCCAACGGGCTGGACACCATTTTCAAAAACTTCGACCATGTCGTGGTGGTGGAGGAAAACGATGAGGGCCTGCTGGGCGCCGGCCAGCTCGCCACGCTCCTGCGCGCCAGGTATTGCGACCCGCGCATCCGCAGTCTGAACAAGACGGACGGACTGAACTTCATGGTGAAGGAAATCTTCGACCACATCAGCGAACAGGTGAACCAAGGCATCCGCCATCTGTGAACCTCCGCCCAAACCTTTTTGCCAATCTTTAAACCCTACCGGAATCATGAGTGAATCCTCCGTGCTGAACCCCCCGCGTCCGCTGGCCACCATCCCCCTGCGCCCCGTCTCCTTTGGGGAGCGCAAGCCGCTCACCAAAAAGGAGCTGGCCGGGGATCACCCCACCTGGTGCCCGGGCTGCGGCGACTTTTCCGTCCTCGCGCTCTACTACAAACTGATCGAGAAGAAAAAGCTGCTCCAGGAAAACATTGTCACCATCTCCGGCATCGGCTGCTCCAGCCGGTTCCCCTACTTTGTGCAGACGCACGCCGCGCACTTCATCCATGGCCGGGCGCTGCCCTTTGCCAGCGGGGTTTCCCTCTCCCGGCCGGACCTGAACGTGTTTGTGTTCAGCGGTGACGGCGATGCCTTCTCCATCGGTGGCAACCATTTCACACACGCCGCGCGCAAGAACATCAAAATGACCCTGGTGGTGATGGATAACTGGGTCTATGGCCTGACCAAAAAGCAGACCTCGCCCACCTCGCCGCTGGGTTTCAAGAGCAAGACCGACATCTGGGGCTCGATGGACCAGCCGATCAACCCCCTCAAGCAGGCCCTGGCGGCCGGGGCCACCTTTGTGGCCCGCACCACCCACACCAACCCGAACCACGTCATGCAGATGATGGAGGCGGCCTATGACCACGATGGCTTTGCCTACATTGAATGCCTGAGCGAGTGCGTCGAGTTCTACCCGGGCGCGTTTGATGCCGCCAACCCGCGCAAAGGCGGCGCGTTCAACCTGGTGCCGGAAACCCACAACGCGGCGGACGAGATCGCGGCTTACCAGCTCGCCGACAACCCGTTCCCGGGTCATTTTGGGATTTTCTACAAAACCTCCCGCCCGTCAAAAAACCAGAACGAGCAGGACATTGCCGCGCGGGCCCGCAAACCGGTGGAAGGCAAGCAGGATTGGGAAATCCTGCAGGCCACGTTCAACCGCATGAAGTGATGCGCGTCAGAGCGCCATCGCACCCCGCAGGTTAAGCTTGTCTTGCCCGGCGCTGGCGGAGTAGGGTGTTGTCATAACGGATGTTGACGCGGGCAGCGGGTGTCAACCGGGTGCGCATGTATAACGCCAAATCACTCAAAGGCCATTGGAATCATGTGTCGGTCCATTTTTTGATCGATGCAGTGGCCTTTACGTTGGCGTTCCTGGTCGGCATCCAGCTGCGTTTTTACAGCGAGGCGAGCCAATTGCTGACGGTGCCCTCGCAATTGTATCCCTCCATCCTGGTGGGGGCGTTGTTGTTTGCCTCGGTCTGTTACATTTTCGGGTTTTACTCGCCGCAGATTTTCAAGCAGAACCTCTTTCGTCGCTCCCTGCTCCTGCTGCTGGCTTTGCTGCTCGCCATGGTGGGCATGCTGGTGGTGGGTTACGTCAATTTCTCCAGCCGCGTCGGCCGCGGCATCATGGCGTACGGCTCGCTTCTGGCGTATTTGGGAATCCTGGCCCATCACGGGTTCATTCTGCGGGAGCTGGCCAACTACCGCGAACGGGTGGCCCTGGTGATCACCTCCCTCTCCGACGAGGTGGAGGCCCGCCTGTTTGAAAACTTCTGGGGCAGCCAGTTGGAACTGGTCGGCATTCTTCATCTGGATGAATACCAGCCCCAGCCCGGCCACCACATCCTCGGGCCGGCCAGCCAGTTGCGCGAGATCGTCCAGCAACACGGGCTGGACCGCATCCTTTGCACCAACAAAAGCTTCAGTTCCCCCACCCTGTACAAGCATTTCTGCGAACTGCGCTACGCCGGGGTGACCGTGGTGCCCCTGATTGAACTCTGCGAGGAGGTGTTGCAATGCGTGCCCCTGGAGCTGATGACCTACGAGTGGCTCATGAGCGCCAGCGCCTCCCCGCACATGCTCTACATCAAAAAGATCAAACGCGGTTTTGACATCGGGGTGTCGCTCCTCGGCCTGTTGGTTTCCGCCCCGTTGCTGCTGCTGGCCATGGCGGCCATCAGACTCACCGGTTCGGGACCGGTCTTTTACCACCAGGTGCGCGCGGGCCGCTTCGGCCGCCAGTTCCGGGTGATCAAGCTGCGCACCATGCGGTTGGATGCCGAGAAAAACGGCGCGGTCTGGGCGCGGAGCAATGATTCCCGGGTGACGGCGGTGGGCGGTCTCTTGCGCAAGTACCGCGTGGATGAAATCCCGCAGCTCCTGAACGTCCTGCGCGGGGATATGTCCTTCGTGGGCCCGCGGCCGGAACGGCCGGAGTTCATCGCGGGCCTGACCCGGGAAATCCCGTTTTTCCAGGAACGTCTGATGGTGCAGCCCGGCATCACCGGCTGGGCGCAGGTGAGCTACCCGTACGGCGCCTCCACCGAGGATGCGCGCCGCAAGCTGGAGTACGACCTCTATTACATGAAGCACATGAGCGTGTTTCTGGATCTGTTCATCCTGCTGGACACCGTGCGCATCGTGCTGCGCGGCGGGATGGAAACCGCGCCTGATCGGCGTCTGCCCCGGGGCGACCTGGTGGTGGAGAAACACCACGGTGTCCCCCTCCCCAAGCCCTCACCCGCCAATCAGTGAGGGTGCCGCTCATTGGAATCAGGGCTGGTACAGCTTCCGGGCCGCCGCCCGGCTCGCCTCCACCAGCTCCGGATACGGGGTGTCGCACACATCCAGGAAGCCGATCTGGTAATTCTCCTCGTCGTACACCCGGCCCGTCACCGGCTCATCCCGGAACTGGAACCAGTGGCACCCCACAAATTGCGGGTGCCGCGCCGCGCCCAGCACATAATCCCGGTAGGTCTCGGCGCGCTCCCGCTGGTTGGAGACCGGGACCAGCCCGGTATGGAACATGCCGCGGTCCAGCGCCCCAAAGTGAAACTCGCCAATGATCAGCGGCACATCCCGGCCGCCGTTGAACTCAAAGTCCGCCACGCTTCGCCGGTAGAGATTGTAGCTGACCACATCGCAGTATTTGGCCGCCGCCGCGCGGTCGTTGACCCACGCGAACCGGCAGCCAAGGTAAAGTTGCTTGGGGGCGCTCTCCCTGATGATGTTGCGCACGGTTTGGAAATAGCGCTCGGCGGTGCGGGTGTAAAAATCGGCGAGATCGCCGCGGGCTCTGGCCTTGTCCGGGGCCTGCCGGTGTTGGGCCAACGCCTCCCAATCGGCGTGCCGGGTCCCCCAGGCTGCATTCAGTTTCTCAATGGTGCCGTGGCGCTCCCTCAACACGGCCAGGAAAGCCTGCTTGGCCGCCTGTTCCGGCGGCGAGAGCAGCGCGGCCAGCGCCAGTGAAAGGTCATCCCCCCACGCCATTTCATTGTCCGAAAAATAACCGATGCACCACGGGTCATTAGCGCTCTTCTCCTTGCGTCCGGCCATGCTTTTGCGCACCGCCGCCTCAAAGCCGGGGTCGAACACGTCCGGGAATTTCCCCCAGTAACCCTCGCTGCCCTCCAGCTTCTTCGCGCCCCCGGTGCCCAGGCTGTCCGTGTAGGGGGTGCGCCGCAGCAGGCGCACGGCTTCATCCGACCAATTGGCGATGGTGTTGAGGCCCCAGTGCCGCAGGCGGTCATGCACGAAGGCGGCCGAATCCGTGCGCCACCCGGCGCCGTACTTGCGCTTCAGGTTCGCCTCGCCAAAGGAGAAGCATTTCACCGTGCGGCCCGCGTAGTGGCCTTTCAGGGCGAAGGCACCGCCCACCAGGAACTCGCCCAAGGCGGGATCGTTGCCGGGGAACTGGTCAAACCAGGCCTCCCGTTCCTCGATCGGGGTGACATCGCGCATGCGCACGCAATCCACCCCGTGCGAGAAGAACAGGCGGCCCTCGGGATCGACCAGCCACCATTTGCCCTGGTGCTTTTCGGTGCGGAAAAATCCGGTGGCCGGTAGTTTGGGTCCGTCCGCCCAGCCGCCATATTTGTCCCAGCCGGCAGGTCCGGGATCCTGCTGGATGAGCGCGCGCTCCCGGGTCAGGCCGCTTTGCAGCTCCACCACGGAGTGGGTCTTGCCGGGCCAGTCCCGGTGTTTGTACTGTCCGAACGTGTCGATGAAGGGGAAGAATGGCTGGGCATCCTCCACGCTGGCGGTGGGGGGCGTGTGACTCCCCTGGGCGGTGATGCGGCGGACCTCAAACCGCACCGGTTGTCCGGACCGTGAGACGAACACCAGCAACTGGCTGATCTCGGCCGGCCGCAGACTGCCGGGGCCGCCTTTCATCACTGGATACCCGCGCATGCCGAAGAGTTTTCCATCCAGTTTTCCGGGGCTGGTGCGGTTGAGCTTCACCTGGATGCGTCCGGTTTTCCCGGGGGCCAGTTCCGTGTTGCCGGTCACACAATTCCTGGTGCCGTCCGCCCCCGGATTGTCCACCCGGCAACTGACCGTGATCTTGTTCGTGCCCGGGTTGCTCAGCTCCACCACCACCTGGCCGTTGGCCGTCAGATCCCAGACGCCCTGCGGGGCCTTCAGGGTGATCCCCGGCCAGGGGCTGTTGGTCCGGGTCTCCACCCGCAGACCCTGCCCGGGGATCGCCTCCAGGGTGACATCTGTTTTGCTGATGGCGGCGGCGTCGGTCGGGCCGGTGAAATCAAACAGCACCTGGTCGGCGCCCCGTGAGTCGGGGGCGGTGGCCAGCAGCAGGGCGGCGGCGGCGGCGAGGAGGCGAGTGTTCATGGGCATAAGTAATGCGGTGATTCAACGGTGGTTTCAACCCTGAAGTTGGGCCGGATGACCGGTCGTAAGCGCCGGGTTTGGCCTGGGCATATCGCATCCCCCCCGGGCACTCATTGGAATCAGGTGGCGGCGGGGCGGGTCTCGGTGTGGCGCACCTGGCCACCCAGACTGGCTGTCCAGCCGAGCAGGCCGCTCGTCAGCAATCCCCCCGCCAGCAGCGCGGCCAACGCCCAGCGCGGCAGGGTGGCCCCCCGGCAGCAGCCCAGCATCAAGGCCGCCCCCAGACCCAGCAACAGTTGCACCCCCAGGGCGAATTGGGCGGTTTCCTCATGTCTTTCCACCAGCATGCGGTTGAAGCCGTTCTGCGCATGGATCCAGTCCACCGCCGGTCGGCCGGTGAAATATATGGGGAGCGTGCCCAGGGCAAGCAGAACGAGGAAAACCAGGGCGACGCGCGCCAGACGCGCTTCCCGCAGCAGCAACCCGGCGAGCAGGAAGCACAGGGCCAGCGGCGTGCCCACCACCGGGAGGTGGCTCAGGAGGAGGTGCCAGTGAGCGGAGTTCATGGGGGTTCAGGGCTGGGGGTGCAGGACGGTGGTGACCGCCTGGAGGAGGTCACCCGAGGAGAACGGTTTGGTCAGGATGTGCTGGATGTGCAACCCTTCCAGTTGCAGGGCGAAAATCTGCGGGGCCAGGCCGCTCATGGCCACCACGGGCAGATCCGCATCCATCTGGCGGATGGCGCGGATGACGGCCTCGCCATCCATCAGCGGCATGCTCATGTCGGTGATCACCATTTTGATCTCCTGGACGCGTTCCCGCAGCAGGGTGATGGCCTGGATGCCATCGGCTGCCAGCAGCACCGTGTACCCGTGTTTCTCCAGGGTTCGGCGGGTGATGTCGCGCACGCATTCCTCGTCATCAACCACCAGCACCACTTTCTGCCCGCCCGGCGGGGGCTTGACGGACGAGACCATCTCCCCGGCGGCCGCCTCGTTCTTCTCCGGCAGGGCCGGCAGGTAGATCCGGAATTGGGTGCCCTGGTCCAGGCGGCTGCCGACCTGGATGAAGCCGCCATGACCCTTGACAATGCCAATGACGGTGGCCAGCCCCAGGCCAGTCCCCTTCTCCGCGGATTTGGTGGTGAAGAAGGGATCAAATATCTTGTCCAGGAGTTCCGGCGGAATGCCGGTGCCGGTGTCGGCGACGGTGAGGCAGACGTGCGGACCCGCCTGGGCGCCGGGATTCAGCCGGACAAACGGTTCGTCCACGGTGATGTTTTCAAGGGTGACTTTGAGGCGGCCGCCGGTCGGCATGGCGTCGGCCGCATTGACGCAGAGATTGAGCAGCAACTGGTAAAGGTGGGTGTTATCCCCGAGCACCGACCAGGCATGGGCCTGGATTTCAGTCTCAAAATGGATCGCCTTCGGGAAGGTTTCGCGGATGACCTTGCCGAGTTCGCGCACCAGCCTGCCCAGCGCCACCGGAATTTTCGGCCCCTCCGAACCCCGGGCAAAGGTGAGGACTTGTTTGACGATCTCCGCGCCCCGGCGGGCGTTGGTGTCAATGGTGTCAAGCATGGCCAGATCCTCCTGGTTGCGCGCCTCGTCGCGGAGCATGGAGGTGGCCATCATGATGGGGGAGAGGATGTTGTTGAGGTCATGCGCGATGCCGCTGGCGAGTCGGCCCACGCTCTCCAAGCGCTGGGCGCGCAGGAACTGGCTTTCCATCCGCTTTTGTTCGGTGACCTCCAGGACGCTGCCCACCAGGCCGATGATCTCCCCGGAAAGGGAGCGCCACGGCAGGAAGTTGCTGAGCCAATGGCGCCGCTGCCCCGGCAGGGTGGGGGTTTCGCCGGAAACTTCGCAATTGAAGACGGCCTCCCCCCGCTCCAAAACCGGCACCCAGATTGCCAGGAGCCGCTCCGCCAGGCCGGGAAGCACCTGCCGCACCGTGCGACCCAGATGGTAGGAGACCGGAAACCCGTTGATCTCGGCCAGCCGCTCGTTGATGCGCACATAGCGCAGGTCGCGGTCCACGGCAAAGAGCCCCACGGGGGCGTATTTGTACAGCAGCTCCAGCTCCTCATACTGCTCACGCACGCGCTGCTCGCTCTGGCGCAGCTCGGTCGTGCGGCACTCCACCTGCTTCTCCAGATCCTGCTGGTATTGGCGGTTGCTCTCCACCAGGCGCATGCGCTCGTCATCCATCGCCTTGAGTCTCACAGCCTGGCGCACCACCTGGAGCAGGGGGCCCTTCGTCAGCGGTTTGATGAGGTAATCAAAAGCCCCGGCCCGCAGGCAGGCGGCGGCGGTGTCAACCGTGGGCTCCCCCGTCATCATCAGCACCTGGGCGCGGGGCACCACCTCGCGGAGGCGGCGCAACAGCTCCACGCCGGTGGTCTGGGGCAGGACGATGTCCGAGATGATCACATCGGCCGGCTCCTCGGCCAGCAGTTGCAGCGCCGCCGCCGCCGTGGCCGCCACCCGCACCGTGTGGCCATCCACGCGCAGGAACTCGGCCAGCGTGAGGCGGATGCTTTTCTCATCGTCAACAACAAGTAGCTGGGCCATGGCTTATCCCTTGCTGGCGGGTGGCGTGGGTGCTTGCGCGAGGTGGCGTCGGCTGCAATCCGGGCAGAGCCCGTGGCTCGGGCGGAGGTTCGAGCATTTTTTCAGGTAGTAATCCACCTTGTTCCAATACCCCTGATCATCGCGGATTTTCCTGCACGCGGAACAGATGGGGAGGAGGCCGTTGAGAAGCTTCACGTTGGCCAGGGTCTCCTTGAGCTGGGTGAGGAGCTGCTCCCGTTCATTCGCCTGCCGCCTGCGCTCGGTGATGTCCACCGCCACGCTGTTGATTCCGATGACGTTTTGTTGCGGGTCGCGCACGGGTTCCAGGGTGAGATCCAGGCTCACTTCCCGGTTCAGAAACTGAAGGGTGATCTCTTCGCGCACGACCTGGCCACTGGTCAGCAGCCGTTGTTTCAGGGCGTGCAGCGGGCCGCCGCTGACCTCGCCACACACCTCCAGATCGGTGCAGCCCAGCAGCGCCACCGGGGCAAAGTCTGGCAGGGGATTGTACACCCAGGTGTAGCGGAGGTTCTGGTCCTGGTGCGCGATCATCACCGGGCTCCGTTGCAGGACCAGCCGGAAACGCTCGTCGCTTTGCCGCAGCGCGTTCTGGGTGGCGGCCAATTGGCGTTGCTGGTCCAACTGCCGATTGACGCGGCGCACAACGTGGGTGACCAGGTCCAGAAAATGGCTGTCCTTCACCAGGTAGTCGCACGCCCCGAGTCGCATCATCTCCACGGCCACCTCCTCGCTGCCCTGGCCGGTGATGACGACAAAGGGGACGGACCGGCCCTGGGCCAGCAGTTCCTGGATGAATTGCGGGCCGGTCATGTCGGGCAGGGAAAAATCGAGCAGGAGCAGACAATGAGGGAGACGCTTGATCCTCTCCAGCGCCTCGTGCCCCAGCAGGCAACCCTCCACCAGCTCACCCGCCTGGCGCAACTTCTTTTGCAGCAGATGGTTCAGCCCGGCGTCATCCTCCAGGATGAAGATCGTGCGGGGCTCGGCGGGGTGCGATTGGATTGGCTGGCGTCCCATAGGCATTACCCGGTCGGGGATTCAACGGGCTCCGCTCGGGGCTGGCCCGGGGACAACCCCCGCCCGGTCTTCATTCGTTTCGGCCCCGGTGACCGCATCTTCGTTCGTATTCATGGTGTTCAGGATGGTAAATGCACGATCATTTTAAGCTAAACGGACGGCAACGCCACATAAAACCGGCAGCCATCCTCCGGCCGGGATTCCACCCACACACGCCCGTTCAACCGATCCAGGATGGTGCGGACAATCGTCAGCCCCAGACCATCCCCTTCGCTGCCCTGTGGATCCAGGCGGTGGAAGAGTTCAAAGATCTTCTCCTGGTTGTTGGCGGCAATGCCAATGCCGTTGTCTGCGACGCAGTAAATGGCCTCGCCTTGTTGGACGGAGCCGGAGATGTGCAACCGCAAGGGGCGCTGGGGATGATGGTACTTAATGGCGTTGCCAAACAGGTTGGTGAACACCTGGCTGACCTGCCCCAGATCACCCTGGCAGGGCGGCAGCGGCAGGACTTCCACCCGCGCCGAACAGGATTGCAGTTGGAAATCCAGCGCGTGGAGGCTCTCCGCGACCACGCGGTTCATGTCCAGGCGGATGGGTTTGATTTCCACCCGCCCAAGGCGCGAAACCTGGAGCAGGCCCGCCAGCAGGCGGTCCATTTGGCGGGTGCTGGCCTGGATGAATCCCATGTACTCGCCAATGTCCTGCCGGAGCAGGATGCGAAGACGCTCCCGGGTGGGGGCAGGCAGCACGGCCCGGGCGAGGATCTGTTCCAGCTCGTGGAGCGAACTGGCTATTTCACGGCTGAAGCCCTGCACGTTGACCAACGGTGAGCGGAGATCGTGGGAGGCCACATAGACGATCTGGGAGATTTCCTTGTTGCGGCGGCGCAACTCCTCGTCCATGCGGTGGCGTTCGGTCACATCGCGGATGATGCACTGGGTATAGCGAATGCCGGCCACCACGACGACGCTGGCGCTGGCTTCCACGGGAAAGGTCGTTCCATCCTGGCGGCGGTGCCAGGCGGTGTGGCGGAGGCTGCCTTCCTGATGGACCGTGGCCCAGTCTCCCGCCTCCGGCCGGGCCTGCAGGCGCCGGGCATCCAGGTTGGCCAGTTGCTCAGCGGTGCAGCCGTACATGCGGGCGGCCTGCCCGTTGGCCTCCACCACCCGCTGTTGCTCGTCCAGCAGCAGGATGGCGTCGTTGGCCTGGTGGAGGATGGTGCTGAAACGCTGGGCCAGGTCCAGCTCCTGCCGGGCGAAAAGGATGGCGCGGCGGTGCCACAACAAGGCCAGGGCGAGCGCCACCAACACCACCAGGGCGGCGGCCACCCCGGTCAGCGTGCGGGAGCGCCCGCGAAACTGGGCCAGCGCCTCGTCCAAATCCATTTTGGTCACCAGAAACCAGGAACTGTGGGCCATCTTCCGGACGCATGAAACCACCCGCTCCCCCCGGTAATCCAAGCCTTCCTTCAGGCCCGGCTGGCCGAGGACGGCCTTGACGGCCAGAATGTTGGTTTGCTGCAGGCTGATCCGCAGCGGCTGCAGACTGCCACTCTGGCCTTTGAGCGGGGTGAGATAGGTCACCTGGTCGCCTTCCCGCTGGACGAGCTGGGCTTCGGCGGTGGGCGACGGGATTGGCCAGGCCTCCAGCATCGGAAAGAGGTATTCCGCAGGATCCACCCGCAATTGCAGGAGTGCGGTCACCTTGGTTCCGGTCTGGATCGGAATGAGCAAATCCAGCATCAGGTACCCGTTCTGGCCCGGGTGGAATTCCGTCAGCAGCGGCCCACCGGTGCCCAGGGCAATGGCCAGCTCCGGGTGGGTGGTCACCGGCTTGGCTGGGGTGTTGGGCGGCCAGACACGGCATTGCTCCAGGTCGGGTCCGCACAGGATGACCGCGCTGTAATCCTGGTGGCGCACCAGCGCCTGTGCCCAGGCATCAAATTCCTGGCCCAGGGCGGGGTCGCCCGCCGCCTGCGCCAGCCTGTTCAGCAACTGGTTGAAACGGTGCTGGCTTTGGAACAGCCTGGCATCCGCCAACCGCTCCTGCCGCCAGGCCACCAACTGGCGGATCTTCAGGTCAGCCACCGCCAACAGTTGCTGTTCCACCGCGTCCCGCTGGATCTGTTTCTCGAGGGTCCAAAGTTGCGCGGCGGCCAGGCAGATCAGCAGCACGAGCAACACGAACACGCCGATCAACCACCCTTCACGGAGTTTTTTGGGGGAGGAGGCAGCCATTATGGTCGCTCTGCCAAGGCAAAGTCTTTTCTGGTTCCGGGTTGACTGATGGCCATGGCCCGCAAGGTAAGGGGAAGCTGCGGGGGATGCAAGCCGTGGGTTGGGCGGACCCCGGGCAGGGTCACCCATTTCGGAGGCCCATCGGGCCGGGCGGTGGCCGGAGGAATAATTAACTTCATAAATGACTGGAGCACAGAATGATAAGCTACAATCACCCAGGCACGCGGAAAACTCCGGCTTGCCTTCCGGGCGCGACCGTGAAAAATCGGGCCGCAAGTTTTCAAATTTATGGCACACGTCAAATTGCACATACCGGGTCCGGTGGAGGTCAGCGAGAAAACCTTTCGCGCGTTTTGCCAGCCAATGATTGGCCATCGCGGTCAGGGCTTCAAAGATCTCTATGCGAAAATCCAACCTCAACTCCAAGGGCTGCTCTCCACCAGGCAATTGGTTTACCTGAGCACCTCCTCCGCCTGGGGCGTGATGGAAGGGGCCATTCGCAATCTGGTGTCTAAAAAGGTCCTCAACTGCATGTGCGGGGCCTTCTCCGACAAATGGCTGGATGTCTCCAAACGGTGTGGCAAGGAGGCCGAGGCTCTGCAGGTGCCCTGGGGTTCCCCCATCCGGGCCGAAGAGGTGGATAAAAAACTGGCCACCGGCCAGTTTGACGCCCTCACCCTGATCCACAATGAGACTTCCACCGGCGTGATGAGCCCGCTCGCCGAGATCGCCGCCCTGAAGCAGAAGTATCCGGACGTCATGTTCATCGTCGATGCCGTCAGCTCCATGAGCGGGACGAAGATTGACTTTGATGCGCTCGGCTTGGACGTGCTGCTGGCGGGGACGCAGAAGGCGTTTGCCATGCCGCCCGGTCTGGCCGTGTTCGTCTGCTCACCGGCGGCCCTGGCGAAGGCGGCCACCATGAAGGATCGCGGGTATTACTTCGACTTCGTGGAGTTCCAGAAGAACGCGGAACAGAGCATGACCCCGAGCACGCCGAGCATCGGCCACGTCTATGCGCTGGCCTCCAAGCTGGAGGACTTCGCGGCGGAAGGCCTCGAAAACCGGTTCGCCCGGCACGCCCGTCTCGCCCAGATGACGCGCGATTGGGCGGCGGGCCAGGGCTTCAACCTCTTCCCGGAAAAAGGCTATGAATCCGTGACCCTCACCTGCGTGAGCAACGGGGCCCGGCCGGGCGGGCGCGTCGTGGATGTCGCCAAGCTCCAGAAGCTGGTCAAGGATCAGGGGATCCTGATTGACGGCGGCTACGGCAAAATCAAGGGCACCACATTCCGGTTGTCCAACATGGGCGACGAAACGGAAGCCACCATGAAACAACTGTACGCGGCCCTGGACAAGGGGTTGGGCCAGTTGGGCTGAATCATTTGAGCCGATTTCACGCCTTCACATGGTCAGCAGGGTTCGCCCTGCTGGCCTTTTTTGTCCGTCCCCTGCCCGCCCCCGGGGCTGTCTTCCCCCCCGAATTGCACCGCGCCCGGCCGGTCACAAACATTCAGGATGCCCTGGTCTATTCCGTTCACGAGGTCATCCAAAAGGACGCCGACCTTGACCTCGCCCGGCAGGCCGGCTCCGACGTCTGGATTCGTGGCTGGTTCAAATGGAGCCGGGCGATCGACTACGAGCAGGTGAGGCACCAGCCGGCCGCCGCGCACGGGGCGGGGGCGCTGTTCGGGGCGGGCATCACGTGCAGCGCCCTGTACGATGGCGAGAACGGGCTGCGGCGGGAGCAGTGGGAGGATCTGGCCACGCGCGGGCCGCGCGGCGAACTGGTCAAAGCCTGGGGCCAGAACGGGGTGCGCCACGGCTCGCTCTCCAACCCGGCCTACCGCGACTACCTGTTCTCCTGGTGCCGCCGGCAGATGGATGCCGGGGCGGATTACCTGTTCATGGATGAGATCAACGCCGTGCTCGGACCGGACGAGGGCTTTGACGATTACGCCATCGCGGATTTCCGCCGGTTCCTGCCCGGGCAGACGGCGTGGCCGGCCAACGACCCCCGCTGGCAGAGCATTTATGGCATTGGTCTGACCAACCGCGACGAGTGCCCGGATGGCACACTCAACAGTTTTCTCTACCGCGCCTATCTGCTGCGCACGGGACATGCCAACGCGCCGCACGCCGCCCAAAATCCGCTGGCGAAGCTCTGGCAGGAGTTCCGGGTGGCGCGGGATGATCAGGCCTGGCGGGAGCTGACCACCCGCATCCGCGCGCACGCCCAATCCCGTGGCCGGCCGGTCTGGATCAGCGGCAACGGGCTGACGCGCCACGTGGATTTGCAGATGCTGGGGGTGTGGGGCCTGTGGCGGACCCGCGCCGGCCGCGTGGATTTGGCGGAGAACCAGTTGGAAGCCTGGCACTCCACCGTGGCCGCCGGTTGCAGCCTGGCGGGCCGGCGGGTGCCGGTGGTTTTCTTCCACGATTGGGGGTTCAACGGCTTCCCCTGGGTGGAGGTGCCGGTCGCCGATCGCCGCCTCTGGCTGCGCACCCGCGCGGCGGAGATTTACGCCGCCGGCGCCCGCTTCGGCTTTCCCGTGGATGGCCCGTGGGGACCGGATGCCGAGTCCGATGGGCTGATGGAGGAGATCATCCGCCAGACTTCGTTTTACCAGCGGCACCGCGACCTGTATCTGCAGGGGCGGCTGCTCGGTTTTGAGCCCCTCACCACCCCGGACCCCGGATTGAGCCTGGCGCTGTGGCAGCGGGAATCCCCGCCCGCGCTGGTGCTCCACGTCATCAACCGCCAGTCGGTGCCGGGCGCGCTGGTCACCCGCAGCAATGTCACGGTGCGGCTGCCCCTCGGCTTGCCGCCCAAAAGCGCAGGGGCGGTGTCGCCTGATTGGAGCGGCCTCCGCCCGGTGCGCACGGCGGTGGCCGGGAACACCCTGGCCGTCACGCTGCCGACCCTGGAGGCCTACGCCGTGGCGATTCTGGATTATCCCAGCCTACCCGCCGTGAAAATGGCCGGGCACCGCATGACCCTCCAGGCCCAATGGGCGCGCCCGGAGCGCAACGAATTCATGGTGAACCCGGAAGGCTGGGTGGAGGACCTTTGGGCGCTCAGCGGCCTGCTTCAGGGCCGGTTGCACCAGCACCTGCGCAACCCGCCCACCTTCCTGGTCAACCTGCCCAAGGGCGGCAGGCTGCGGGCGCAGGTGGCCGCCGTCGCCACCCAGGGGGCGCGCTTGGAATGGCAGGTGGATGGCCGACCGGCCGGTGTGCTGGACCTGAGGGACCGGGATGGCAAAAACGACAGCGCCGCCCAGGAATTCGATGAGGCCTTTGCTGTGACGGTGCCGCCGGGGCGGCACCGGGTGACACTGGACAACACCGGCGCGGACTGGGCGGTGGTGAAATGGCTGGCCGTGGAGGGGGAAATTGCCCCGTACACGGCCCAACCGCCTCAAGGCCGCTCGGCCGTGAATCGGTAAGTGCCCGATGTCACGGACAGCGTGATCTGCTGATGGCTGCGGCTGAGGACGGAAACCCCATTTCCCGATGCCAGCGGCCGACGCCCTTCCCGCACTTCCGTGCCCGCGCGCACCGGGAGGATCACGGTGGCCCGGCTGTTGGGCGGCACTTCCACCTCGTACTCCACCGCCGTCCCCTGGCGGCGCCAGGCGGAGCGGATGCGCCCCGTCGGCGCATCGTGGTGGGCCCGCACCCATGCCAAACCGTTGACCACCGCCGGGGCCACGATGAACTGGCGGAAGCCGGGCCCGGCCGGGTCCGGGCGCAGGCCGGCCAGCCCCTGGTAAAACCACTCCTCCGCGTGCCCCAGCATGCAGTGGTTCTGCGAGCTGGAGGGGTTGGCATCCCAGGCCTCGGTGAGCGTCGTGGCCCCTTTGCGCAACTGGTCCACGTAGCCGGGTCCGTTGGTCTGTGTCACGAGGGCGTGCACCAGGTCCGCGCGACCGCCATCCGTCAGCGCCCGCACCAGATACATGAAACCGACATCCCCCGCCGTCACCCGGAAACCGTTGGTCTCAATCCCGCTGACCAGGCGCTGCAACACCGCGCCCCGGTGCTCTGCCGCCGCCAGCCCCAGCACCAGCGGCATGGCTTGCGCAGTCTGGCTGCCCTGGTCGTAGCTGGCCGTGTCCGCCTTGAAAAACCGGGCGTTGAACGCCGCCCTCACGGTTGCCGCCCGTTCGGTGAAGGCCCGGTGTTCCGCCTCCCGGCCGGTGAGGCGTGCGGCCTCGGCCAGCACCATGAGATCGGCGTGATAAATGGCTGTGGAGGTGAGGCCCTTGCTGGTGAGCTGCGATGGGCCGGGGCCGCGCGGGCCGATGTCATACCAATCCCCCAGCCCGTGCGCCACGATGTGACCCGTGGCCTTCCCCGCCAGATATTCCACGTAGCGGGTCATTACGGGGTAATGCTCCGTCAGCAGGCCGGCATCCCCATACATCTCATAAACCTGCCACGGGTTCAGCACGCTGGCGCTGCCCCATTCGGGCGAATCGCGGAACCCGCCGCTGAACACCGTGAATTCCGGGGCGATGTCCGGCACCAGCCCGTCGTCCAACTGCGCCTCGCCCATGTCCCGGCTCACCTTGGCATAGAAGCGCGCGGCCTGGAAGTTGTACATGATCCCGCGCCCCAGCAGGTGGGAGACCTCCAACCAGCCCAGCTTTTCACGGTGCGGACAATCGGTGAGCACGCTTTGCAGATTGCATCGGATCGCCGCCAGGATGAGCTGGTGAATGCGGTTGAGGGTGGCATCCGAACATTCAAAGGCGCCTGCCACGGGCGCGGAGCCATACAGGAACTGCCCGCCCAGCTCCTCGATCAGCGGACGCCCCGCCCGCTGCGCCGCCGGGGTGCCGGCGGGGCAGGCCCCCTCCACCTGCAAATACCGGAAGCCGTAATAGGAAAACCGGGGCGACCATGTCTCGCGCCCGTTCCCTTTGAGCGTGTAGGCGAAGGAAACCGGCCCGCCCGAGCTGCGCTGGTTCACCAGCCCCCGCTGGTCGAGCAGTTCCCCCGGCACCAGCTTCACCACGCTGCCCGCCGGGCCGCTGACCACGAGGCGCGGCCACCCGGACAGGTTGCGGCCCAGATCATGCACCTGCACGCCGGGCTTCGGCTCGGTCACGCGCTGCGTCAGGACGGTTTCCTGTACCCGCACCGGCGGGGCCACCGCTGCGCGCAGTTGCCCGCCCGGCCCCGGCAGCAGCCGGGCCGCCAGCCAGCCGGTTGGTCTGAACCCCGGCCGATCCCAGCCCGGCTGCTCCCGGCGGGCGTCGTAATCCTCGCCGCCATAGATGCAGGAGAAGGTGATGGGGCCGGGCGCGGTCTGCCACGCCTCATCCGTTTCCACCACCGCGCGGGAGCCATCCTGGAACTCCAGCTCCAGTTGCACGATGGCCATCAGGGGGCCGAACGACCCTTTGAACTTGGTGTAACGCCCGCCCGGCACATCGTACATGCCGCGCCCCAGCATCAGGCCGGCGGCGTTGCGCCCCCGGACCACCAGCTTGGTGACGTCATAGGCGCGGTAATAGCAGGTGCGCCGGTAGTTCGACCAGGCGGGATCCATGACCTCCTCCCCCACCCGCTGCCCGTTCAAACGGAACTCATACTGACCCAAACCGCACACATACGCCACCGCCCGGCGCACGGGCTGGACCGCCTCAAACTCCCGGCGGAACAGCGGCAGCGGCTGGTTGGTGACTCCGGCCGGTTCCCCGATCCACCGCGCGGACCAATCCTCCGGCCGGTTCAAACCCATGCCGAACAACGCCGGTTCGCTCCACCCTGAGGCGCGCCCGGTCTGGTCCCAGATCCGCACCTGCCACCACACCTGCGTGCGTGATCCCAGCGGTTTGCCGCCGTACGGCACAAGCACGGATTTCGGAGAATCCACTCGACCGCTGTCCCACAGATCGGCCCGGCCCTCACGCAAGTCCTTGGGCCGGGAGGCGGCCAGTACCTGCCAGGCGGTTTGGGCCCGACCCCGGACGCCGCCGGGCGGGAGCTGCCAGCTCAGGCGTGGGGCAACCGCCTCGACCGCGATCGGAGATGACTCCTGTTCACAGACGAGATGATCCGGGCAGAAGGCGGCCCGGGCGCCAGCGGAGGCGAGCAGGAGGCCGGACAGAGCTAATCCAAGCACAAGAAAGCCGGGCGATTTCATAGGGCCAATAGAATGCGGCCAGCCGGGGCGGGGCGCAAGCCTGTTAGCCCAACAAAATACCATTTAAGGGGTCAACCCAGGGTTTGGTGCGGTTAACTCGCCGTAACGGTCCCAACCCATAGTCCGGTTCGTTATCTCGAAGTGGAACCAATCCACCCAGGCCAAGGCCCAGCTCAGCTCGCCCATCCCACACCCCTCCGCGCGGTCCCATGTACCAGACGCTGGTGAGGCCAAAACCCGGTGGGGTCCCGCACGCGGGACCGAGCCGTCCCCGTCTGTTTTTGTCCCATGGTCCATGGTCCCGTAGTCATTTCTTCACCCTTCCATTTGTCATTGCCAACGCGGGATTGCCGCTCCAATATCGCCGTCCTAATGAAAGCCCTGCCACCGATTGCAGCGAACGAAAGGCATGTTAATTATTGCAGTTTGGGCAATCGCCGAGCAGGGCGCTTTACGAAGATCAATTGTCTGGTATAATCACAGTCGATGGAGACGATTTACTTACCACCACCTTCACATGCCCGTGATTTGCACGCCTGAACTCCTCACCAAACCCCAGATATGAAAGACCCCATTGTTCAAGAAGTCCGGGATGCCAGAGCTGCCGTGGCCGCCGATTTTGATTTCGATCTACACAAGTTCTTCGCGTGGGCGAAGAGCCACGCCACCGCCGAACGGAAGGCCAAACATTGGCTGCCAACCGGCCCGAACAAAACGCCGGAGACAACAGGTGGTGCTCCAGTGTCTCCCGTGACTCGGAAGCGCCGTGTGCGCCCCGCACGTGTCTCAGCTTAGACTGTGGACAGCATTACGCGCACGCCATGTGGATCTGTCCAAAATGCAAAGAGAGCATCGAAAATGATTTCGATAGCTGTTGGAAGTGCGCAGGGGGCACGCAGACTCCGACTCAAACCAAACCACTTCAGGCCTCATCATCAACCGCGCCTACCGCTGGCAGCGGCTCAGCTTTTGTAAAAGGTGGCTGCGGTTGCCTGGTGATGTTTGTCATTCTCGCATTTATCACAGTTCTTTTGGGCGGCCATGCGCGCGCAGATGCTGGTGGTGTGTTATTTCTTTTCATCATTGGAGGCGTTGTCGGCTTGATAGTGTGGTCGATTTACAATAAAGGTCGAAAGGATGCGGCGACAAACGAGTATTCCAAAAAGGATGATGACCATGCTGCCTAACAGAAAGGTGTATTGCTGCGGATCCCGCGCAACGGGAGGAGCCAGCAAATACGCCCCTGGTTGAACCAACCCGTCGAGCCCGGTTCTGAGGAGAACGGACCTTCCTGAGCGCTATGGCACTTATGTTTGGGATGCACCCGTCAGCGGCGACAACCGGGTGGAATGCATCGTTTTATTACCATCCTGATCGCCGTCGGCCTCCTCCATCTGGGAATTCCAGGCGTTCGCAAAATGAGGCGCCGCTGAACCAAGGCTTTCCAAACCGCCCCGAACCGACGTAAATTCCCCCCATGAATATCAACGGGACCCTGACCCTGCTTGCGACCGTGCTGCTGCCGGTGTTCCTCCCCGCCGCGCCCGCCGGGCTGGAAAACGCCGAACGCTCACCTCTTTCCACATTCTTTCTCGCGCCCACCCGCATCGTCTGGCAGAGCGCGGCGGGGGTACAGAACGGCGGATCGCTGCTGAAGCCGCACGCGGGCCAGGCGGTGCTGAAAGAGCCGCAGCCGCCGTGCGTGCTGGCCGCCAAAACGAATGCTCCCGCCGGAATTCTCCTTGATTTCGGCAAGGAGGTGCATGGGTACGTGGAGCTGATCACGCCGCTGACGAAAGACCAGGCCAAGCTCAGGCAGGTGCGCGTGCGGTTCGGGGAATCCGTCTCCGAGGCCATGGCGGAGCCGGGGGGCAAACAGAACGCCCAGAACGACCACGCCATACGCGACCAGGTGGTCACGCTGCCTTGGCTCGGCAAAAAGATGGTCGGCCCCAGCGGGTTCCGCTTCGTGCGCATCGACAATGCGGATGCCAATTTGCCCGTCGCCCTCAGCGAGGTGCGCGCGGTGGTGCAGATCCGCGACCTGCCGCAGGTGGGCGCATTCAAGTGTGATGATGAGCGGCTCAACCGCATCTGGCAGGTCGGCGCTTACACCGTACACCTCAACATGCAGGAATACCTCTGGGATGGCATCAAGCGCGACCGCCTCGTCTGGATCGGCGACATGCATCCGGAGGTGAGCACCATCCACGCCGTGTTCGGCTTCAACGAGGTGGTGCCCCGCTCGCTCGACCTCACCCGCCAGGTCACCCCCGTCACCGAATGGATGAACGGCATTTCCAGCTACTCCATGTGGTGGGTGCTCATCCATGAGGATCTGTGGCTGCACCAGGGCAACCGCCCCTACCTGGAGGAACAGAAGACCTACCTCACCGCGCTGCTCCAGCGTCTGGCGAAGCTCATCGGGCCGGACGGCCGCGAGCATATCGACGGGATGCGTTTCCTCGACTGGCCCAGCTCCCCCAACCAGCAGGGGGTCACCGCCGGCTTGCAGGGGCTGCTGGTGATGACGCTGGAATCCGGGGCCCGCCTGATGACCACGCTCGGCGACACCGCCACTGCCCGGCTTTGCATGGAGGCCGCCGCGCGCGGCCGCCAGATTGTGCCGGACGTGAACAAATCAAAATCCGGCGCGGCGCTCCTCTCGCTGGCTGGGATGATGGATGCGAAACAAACCTCGGACACCGTCCTCAAAGTCGGCGGGCCGAAGGATGTCTCGACGTTCTACGGCTTCTATGTGTTGCAGGCGCTCGCCCGGTCCGGCGATGCCGACACCGCGCTTGATTTCATCCGCACCTACTGGGGCGCGATGCTCGACCTCGGCGCCACCACGTTCTGGGAGGATTTCAACCTTGATTGGCTCCCCAATGCCGGACGCATCGACGAGCTGGTGCCCGCCGGCAAGAAGGACATCCACGGCGATTATGGCGCCTACTGCTACCTCGGTTTCCGCCACAGCCTGTGCCACGGCTGGGCGAGCGGGCCGACCGCCTGGCTCAGCCAGAACGTGCTGGGGGTGAAGCCGCTGGAACCGGGCTGCAAGCGGGTGCGCATCGCCCCGCAACTGGGCAACCTGAAATGGGCCGAGGGCGCTTACCCGACCCCATTCGGCCCCATCCGCGTCCGCCACGAGCGCCGGCTTGATGGCACCATCTCCTCAAAAATCGACGCCCCGAAGGAGATCCAGATCGAGTCGGTTCATTAAAACCCCTCCGCCGCCGACCGCAACCCGGTCAGCCGGGTGCCATCCGGCTTCACCAGCCGGGCGCAATAGTCCCAGCCCTGGTTGTTCTGGTTGACCTTTAACAGGAGGGTGTTCCAGCCCGCCTCCAGCCGCACGTTCACCTTGTCGGATCCGGGCGTGATGGCCCGGGGCGCGTTCACCACATAGACCTGCCGCCCGTTCAGCCAAACCTTCACCCCGTCATCGCTGCCCAGCTCCAGCCGGGCGTCAACGGCCTGCTCCGCATGCACGCGCGTGCGCGCATACGCCACCACCTGCTCGCCCCCCAGCGCCTTCTTCAGGTCCATGATCCACGGCCGCTGCGCATCCGGCCCCGGCGGCATCGGCTGCCAGCGTGCGGTCCGGTCGCCCGCCTTCTCCGGGGCAAACACCTCGTCCATCAGGGCGGACCACTCCTTGCCCTCCGCCCGGTACGGGCCAGACACCTGCCAGGCGGTCAGGTAATCCGACTGCGCCTCCAGCCGACCGAGCAGGGCGGCGGCCGCCTGGCGTTGGGGCCCCTCCGGAATCCGGGCCGTCACTTTCTCCAGCGCCGCGCGCGCCGCCGCCGGATGCGCGCCCATGAGGACTCCGGCAATCTGGGTGGCGGCCTGGGCCGCCTCGGCGGTCACGGTGGCGCCCTCCAGCTCCGTCATCACCAGGGCCAGGGCCGCCGGGTCCGGCACGTTCGCCAGGCCCGCCAGCACCGGTCGTTTCTCCTCGGGTGATTGGCAGATCGCCAGCGCCACCTGCAACGCCTCCACCTTCTCCGCCGCGCTCAGGCCCGTATTCTCCTCCTCGGCGACCAGTCGGATGTAGCCGCGCAGGGCCACGGCGCGGAGGCTCCCATCCACCGTCCCGCGCGCCAGCGCCAGCAGATCCGGCAGCAAAACCGCATCCCGCGTGTCGGCCATCGCCCGGATGCCCGCCGTGCGCAGTTCCGGATCCCGGTCCTTCACCGCCGCCCGCAGTGCGGTGCGGATGGCGGAGTCCACCAGGCCGCCGGCCACCTGGAGCAGCGCCACCTTGGCCTCCTTGTTGCGCGAGCCCAGGCCCGCCACGATGGCGGCGGCGTCCGGCTTCACCCCTTTGCGCTGCAGCCGCTGGCAGACCGTACCCAGGGCGTCCAGCGCCTCCGCCCGCGCGGCACCATCCGGTGCCTCCACCAGCAGCCGCACCAGGGCCGGCATGGTCGTTTCATCCGCCATCTGCGCCAGGGCGCCAAAGCCCGCCTTGCGCGCCGTGGCCGTGCCGGTGCGCGCCAATTCCAGCAGCCGGGGCACGGTGCTCTTTTCCGCCCGCCCCGCCAGCGCCCGGGCCAGCTCCACCTGCACCGGTTCGCGCGCCACACCCAGCAGGGCCACCATCCGGTCCGTCACCTCGCCCCGGCTCAGCTCCAGCAGCGCCAGCCGGGCGACCCTGACCTCCAGCTCCGCCGAGCCCGCAGCGGCTTCCGCCAGCACGGGCACGGCGCGGGCATCCCCCAGCCGGCCCAGGGCCGGATACACCGCCAGTCGCACCTGCTCATCGGTGCTCCCCGCCAGTGCCTGGATGCCGGGGGCCGCCGCCGCATCGCCGCGCTGCCTCAGGGCCTCCACCAGCGCCGCCTGCACCACCGGGGGCAGTTTGCCCAGCAGGCCTGCCAATGTGAGGGTCGCCGCCGGTTGCGCGAGCTGCCGCGCCTGCGCCAGCGCCGCCATCTGGGCCACCGGATCGGTCCCGGTCAGGCCTTCCGTCAGCCAGCCCAGCGCCTCGGGCCCGCCCGCGCGCAGCCGGCCCTGGCTGGCCGCCAGCCGCACCGCCGGGGTCTGGCTGGGAAGGTTCAACTGGTTGAAAAGGGCCAGGGCGCCGGGCGCATTCTTCTGCTCCAGCCGGAGATTGGCCACCATCAGCAATCCATCCGCCAACGCTGGTTGCGCCGCGGCCTCCGCCTTCGTCCACGCCGCCTGCAAGGCCGCCTGGGCCGCCTTGTCGCCGATGCGTCCCAACGCCTGCGCGGCCGACCGCACCACGGCCGGATCCTCATCCTTCAGGCACTCCGCCACGGCGGTCACGGCCGCCGTCTCCTGGCGCAAACCGAGCGAGTGCAGCAGCCCCGCCTTGTTCAGGCCGCGCGTCTGCCCCAGAGCCTCGCTCAGGGCCTGGCCCGCCGCCCTCCCGGGCAGGCTCTCCAACGCCAGCCGGGCCGAGTGCGAGAGTTGCTCATCCGCCAGCAGCGGGGCCAGCGCCGGCACGGCCGCCGCCGTGCCCACCCGCTTCAGCCGCACGCAGGCGGCATCCTTTTGCGCCGGGGAGGCCTCGCCGCGCAGCACGGCGACACACTGCTCCTCCGTCGCCGGTGCGTCCGCCGCCCGGCCCAGCCCGCCCATCAACACCGCCGCTGCCGCCACCGCCACGCAGCGGGTCTTCCAGTTTGCCGTCCGAAAAATATGGTTCTTCATCGCGATTTCCTTGTTCACACCTGCCACGGGGGACGCTGCGCCAGCGAGAGCATCCGGTTCGCCTCGCTGTCATGGGGGAATTCCTCCCGCACCGGATCATACTTGAGGGGGCGCTGCAACTGCTTCACCACCCCGCCCAGCAGCAGCGCGCTGGAGGACCGGTGCGCGATGTCCGCGTGGCTCATCGTCTGTTTGCGCGTCCGCACGCATTCGAGAAAATTACCGGAATGGCTGTCCGCCCAATACAGCCGCTGCTCCCCGGGCCGCAGCGGCTCGCGCACGATCTCCGAGGGGTACGACACCAGATTGCCGCGGTCCACCGCGATGCGCCCCTCCGAGCCCACAAAGATGACGCCGCCATCCATGCCCACCCGCTCGCCCGGGTAGGGCCGGCCATAGACCGTCACGCCGTTGCTGTATTTGTAGGCGGTGCGCCCCTCGTCGATGAACAGCTCCACCGGCCCGCTCTCATCCATCCCGGCCCCCCACTGCACAATGTCGTAATGGTGCTGGCCCCAGTTCAGCTCACCGATGTCGTAGCGGTGCGCCCCGGTGTTGCCGTCAAAAGGAATCCACGGGGCGGGTCCCAGGTACAGGTCCCACTCCAGCCCGTCCGGCACCGGCTTGTCCGCGCCAAACCGCGTGGGCCAGGCGATCGCCCCGCCCTCGCGGCACGCGTAGATGGCCTGCAGCCTGCCGATGCGCCCGTTGCGCACCAGTTCGCACGCGCGCCGGAACTTGCCGTTGTACTCGCTGCGCTGCTGCGTGCCCGCCTGGTAAACCCGCCCGTACCGCCGCATCGCCGCCGCCACCGCCTGGCCCTCCCGCACCGTCACCGCCGTCGGCTTCTCGCAATAGACATCCTTCCCCGCCTGCGCGGCCATGATGGCCATCAGCGCGTGCCAGTGCGCCGGCGAGGCGATCAGCACCGCGTCGATGTCCGGCCGGTCCAGCACCTGGCGGAAATCCGCGTACGCCTGGCAGGACTGGTAAGTGCCCGCGCCCCGGTTTTTGGAGTAGTAATTGTTCACCCCGTTGCAGGCCCGCTCCCGGCAGTCCCGCCACACGTCGCACACCGCCAGCACCTGCACATCCTTGCGGCCGGTGTAGCCGCCCTCCAGATAGGTCCAGGCGCCGCCGAGCAGATGCCCGCCCCCCTGCCCGCCCACGCCGATGAACCCCATCGTCACGCGCTCGCTCGGAGCCATCGCCCCGCCCCGCCCCAGCGCGGAGGCTGGAATCAGGGTGGGGGCCGCCGCCCAGGCACCCAGGCCGGCCAGGCCACGGCATAAAAAGTGCCGCCGTGATAATTGGGAAAATTGCTTCATGCCCTCCTCTTACCCTTTTCAACGGGCACTGAGAAGCCATTTTTTGTTCCGCAGACAGGATATTTGCACCAGTCGCTCACGCCATCTGCCGCAGCCGCTCCAGGCACAGCCGGTTCAGCTCCTCCGCCCGTGCCGCCGTGGCCGCCTCATTGTAGCACCGGAATTCCGGCGCGTTGCCCGAGGGCCGCAGGTGGACCACCTCGCCGCTGTCAAACGTCACCCGCACCCCGTCCGTGCGGTCAATCGCCGCCACCCGCCCGCACCATTTCCCGAACGCCTCCTCCAGCGCCGTGTTGCCCTGGGCGAACCGCGCCAGGATCGCCTGGCTGCGCTCCACCGCAAAATCTTTCAGGCGGTCGCTCGCCGTGAACCGCGCCGGCAGCGTCGCCACCAGGCCGGACAGCGTCCGCCCCTCCCGCCGTGCCAGCAGGAGCAGGCTCACCTGCGGCAGCACCGCGTCCCGCGTCGGCAGCGCCCGCAGCCGCCGCCCGTCCAGCTCCAGGTCCGAGTTCAGCAGGAACCCCCCGTTCGCCTCGTACCCCACCACCCGCCGCGCGCCCTGCTCCGTCGCCTCCAGCATTGCCGCGATCACGTACGGCGACCCGATCCGCGTCCGCCGCACCCCGGGAAACCAGCCGCACCGCTCCACCGCGCTGTTGCAGCTCACCGGCGTGCAAACCGCGTCCGCCCCCAGGTGGCGCGCGCACAGGATCCCCGCCACATCCCCGCGCAGCCACTGCCCCCGCTCGTCGCTGATCAGCGGCCGGTCGCTGTCGCCATCCGTGGAGATGATCGCATCAAACTCCCCCGTCCCCGCCCATTCGGCCGCCAGCGCCACATCCTCCGGCCGGATCGCCTCCGTGTCCACCGGGATGAACTTCTCGGAAAACCCGAGCGGTGTCACCCGGGCGCCCAGCCCCTCGAAAATCCTCACCAGCAGCTCCCGGCCCACCGCCGAATGCTGGTACACCCCCAGCCGCACCCCGGCCAGCGCCTGCGGCCCGAAACCCTCCACATACCGCCGCACATAACGCTCAGCGGCCTCCCCGGTGGGTCCCGCAGTCGCGGGATCCTGCTGAGCCGTCCCTGCAGTCACCGCCTGGCCCGGCTTGAAATTGCCTGCCGACCCGAACAAATCCTTGTCCACCTCCACCACCTGCCGCCGGATCCCCTCCTCATCCTCCTTCAGGATCTCCCCCGTGGGCTTGTTGAACTTGATCCCGTTGCGGTCATCGGGAATGTGGCTGCCGGTGACCATGATCGCCGGGATGCCCTCCTCCAAGCCGTACAGCGCCACCGCCGGGGATGGCACCCGTCCGCAGTTCACCGGCACGCCGCCGCTGTCCTGCACCGCGCGCATCACCGCCGCCATGATGCGGCCCGTGCTTGGCCGCAGATCCCCCGCCACCGCCACGCGCATTCCCGGGCGCATGGCCCCGGTCGCCGCCAGGTGGCCCAGAAAGCCCTTGGTGTAAACGCAGCAGACAAAGTCGCTCATCTCCTCGGCCAGCCCCCGCGCCCCGCTGGTGCCGAATTTCACGCCGCACGTCTCCATCAGAACCTGTACGCTTATTTTCATGATCGTTGTGGAGCCACTCTGCCACAGGCACCGATCTTTTCCCACCGCATAATTGCTTGTGGCGGTAGGCATCCTTGCCTGCCGTATCACCCGGCTTCCAGCCGGGTCCCTCACTTTATCCTTTTGCCTTCCTGCCGCCTGCTTTACTCTCGCTCCCGTGGCTTATCGCGCTGTGATTTTTGACCTGGATGGCACCCTGCTCGACACCCTGGAGGACATTGGCGACGCCGCCAACCGGGTGCTCGCCGGACGGGGCTTCCCCACGCATCCCGTGGACAGCTATCGGGATTTCATCGGCGATGGCGCCGGTCGCCTCATCATGCGCGCCCTGCCCCCTGACCATCGGCAGCCCGAAACCCTCCAAGGCTGCCTCACGGATTTTGGAGCGGCCTATGCCCGCAACTGGAACGTCAAGAGCCGGCCCTACCCCGGCATCCCGGAATTGCTCAGCGCCCTCCTGGACCGTGGGGTGTTGTGCGCCGTCCTTTCCAACAAGCCGGAGGTCTTCACCGTCCAATGCGTCTCGGAACTCCTCTCCGCCTGGACCTTCCCGGTTGTGATGGGGGCCGTCCCGGAGCGGCCGCACAAGCCCGATCCCCAGGGTGCCCGGGAGGCCGCCCGACGCCTGGAGGTCGATCCCTCGCAGGTGCTGTACGTCGGCGACACCGTCACCGACATGCAGACAGCCCTCGCCGCCGGCATGTTGCCCTTGGGGGTAAGCTGGGGTTTCCGCCCCGCCGCCGAACTGACCGCCCACGGTGCCCGGGCCATCCTGGAAAAGCCCCTGGACCTCCTCCCCTGGCTGGATCACTCCCCGTCCGACCAGTCCTACTAGTCCGACTTGTCTGACCAGTCCGACCAACCCCCTCCGTTTGCATCCCCCGCCGCCTGTGGTACAGTGGATCCATTGAATTTATGATGATGATAACGATGATCAATTGCCGGTGGCCGACCCTGGCCGCCCTCACCCATGCCACCTCGCTCGCCTCCGCCGCTCCCATCGCCTTTGACTTCAAGGATCCCAAGGGCGTCAACAACGCCGTCTTCAAGCTCGACGCCCCCCTCGAATCCATCAATGGCACCGCCAACGGCGTCTCCGGCACCATCAACTTTGACCCCACCCACCCGGGCGCGTTAACGGGCAAGATCATCATTGACGCTGCCACCCTGCACGTGCCCAACCCGATGATGAAAGAACACCTGCACAGCGCCCAGTGGGTTGATAGCAAAACCCACCCGGAGATCAGCTTTGAGGCGGTGAAATTGGCCAACCTCAAAACCGAGGGGGACCAGACCACGGCGGACATCACCGGAAAGTTCACCCTCAAGGGCGTCACGAAGGAGATCACCATTCCCGTCCGCCTGAACTACCTCAAGGACAAGCTGGCCGCGCGGACCAACGGCCAGCAGAAGGGGGGTCTGCTGGTGGTGCGCAGCCATTTCACCATCAAGCGGGCCGATTTCAACCTCAACCCCCAGGCCCCCTCCGACAAGGTCGCGGACGAGATTGAGCTGACGCTCAGCCTCGCAGGGGCCGCCCCCCGGCCATGATCTGGCGCTATTTGGGAGTGTTCGTCATCACGGGAACCGTGCTCTTCTGGGCCCAGCGGGGTGCGCACACCGGCTGGACCCAAACCAGCCACCTGACGATGAAGCAGGACGACGTCACCGGGCTGGATTACCCCACCTACCAAAAGCGGCTCACCCCCGGCCTGGATGTGCTTGTGGGCGGCCTGCTGCTGGGCGGGGTGATCAACCTGGTCGGCACCTTCGTCGCCCGCCGCAGGCCGGTCAATCATTAGCCGCCCCGCCAGCGGCTACCGCGCCGGCCGCTGCACCACCTGCGGCGGCGCAAAGCTGAATTCCACCCGCTCCCCCTCCGTGCCAAAGTAGCCGCCCCACCCGATCCGCACCTCGGTGACCTCGTTCGCGTCAAACTTCTGGTTGGCATCCTTGGACCACCCGGCGAGCTTGAAGCGGGACAGCGGAATGAACACGCGCTGGTAACCGGCGCTGTTCAGAAACCGCCCGGAATTGGCCAGGTAATCCCCGCCGCCTTTCTCGTGCAGGATCACCAGGAGCTGCGCCGCGCACTCCTGTTCCTCCGGCACCACAGTGTCCAGCACCACAAATTCCGCCGCCTCCAGCGGCACGCCCTGCGGATACGGCAGCAGGGCGAACAGGTGGGTGTCCACCCCGGTCTTGGTGAGGGTGCCGATGGTCCGCCCCGCCGCCGCCCCCAGTCCGGGCACCGCCTCCTCGCGCAGCTCGCGCTTCACAAATTCCCCGCCCGCCACCCGGGCTTTCACCGCCGGCCAGGCGCTGGTGATCAGGCCCGGCAATCCGCCGGTCGCCAGGCGGTGGTGCGGCGGCGGCGTCTTGGCGGGCTGCCGCAGGAACACCGCGCCGTAGGGCTCCAGGTTCAGCGCCACCGCGCCGGGGTTGGCCATCGGCTCGATCCGCCCGGTGTCCGGGTGCCAGAGTTCCCCGGCCGCGCCTGTCACCCCCACCGTCCCCTGCCAAGCCTGCGCGCTGTCATTGATGAGGAAAGTCTCGTGCCGGTCCGCCCCTTGCCGCACCGCCACCCGCAAGGGTGAGCCGGCGCTGCTGACCTGCACGTCCGGCGGCAGCGCCCGGGCCAGCACCCGCGCCAGCAGGCCCTCCGTGCCCGGCGGCAAAAACACCCCCGCCCCGCCCTGGCCATTCGCCTTCACGCGCGGCTCCGGCGCGCCCTCCCCGAACATCTCCCGCGCCAGCTGCTGCACCGGCGCGGAGGGGAATTCCCGCTCGCTGTTCGCCGGCAGCGCGCCCAGGGCGATGGCCACCCCGCCCTGCCGCACGAACGCCGCCAGGTTCTCCCACGCCGCCAGCGGCAGCGTGTCCACCTGCGGCAGGATGACCGCCTGCCATTCCTGCGCGCCGTGCCGCAGGCCCCGCGCGCCGGGCTTCGCCTGCTGCAGCGCCTGGGCATCCACGATGGTGAAATCCCGCGCCTGGGCAAACAGCAGCTCGGTCGTTTGCGCGTAGGCCTCGGCGATCGGCTGCGCGCCTTTCGCCTCCCGCGTCGTGTGCCGTGACGGCACAAAGCGCGGCCACAGGCTCTCCGTGGGATAGACCAGCGCGATGCGCGCGGCCCGCGTCAGCGGCTCCCGCAGCATCCGGCAGCAGCGGCCCACGTGCTCGTTGATCCGCCGCAGCTGCTCATCCGTCAGCCCCGCATAGGAGTAGTAGGTGGTGAAGCTGTTCACCCCGGCTACCATCTGCCGGTTCAGCGAGCCCCGGATCTGCTCCTCGCTCACGACGAGCTTCGGCCGCGTGTCCCCTTCCGACCGGTAGCGCTGGCTGTGGTCCGACGCCTCGCTCATCACCAGCGTCTTTCCGTTCAGCTCCCCTGCGCTGGCCAGCAGCCGCGCAATGGCCCACGGCACTTGCTCCGGGAGGCTCGTCAGGCAGTCGATGCTCGGCGCGTCCAGCCGCCGGATGCACCGGAAGAAATCCCCGTACGACGCCACCTGGTATAGCGGCGACTCCTCGAACAGCAGGTGTCCGCCGGACGGGATGCGGTGCGGCGCGCACCACTCCTGGATCTGGCCGAAAAAGTTCTCCGCCACCAGCTCCCCCACCGTCAGCCAGAAATCGTGCCGCGCCCGGGCCGTCTGCGGGCCGGCCTCGGCCGCCAGCGCCGGCAGCAGCGGCATCAGGTCATAGCCGCGCCGCTGCCGGAACACCGCCGCCAACTCCGGCGACCACGGCACCACCCGGTAGGGCATCGGGGAAAGGAACAGGCTCATCAGGGACGGCTCATCCGTGAATGTGCCCATGAACCACTTGCCCAGATCGTTGTCCAGCCGCCGCGCGTACTGGGCGTGCGTGACCTCCAGGAACCGCGCCGTCGGCTCGCGCTGCAGCAGGTTGGGGTACGGGATGTGCGCGTGCAGGTTGTGGTCGGCGTGCGTCCCCTGGTACAGGTTGCTCTCCGTGAAAATCATCACCCGCCACCGGCCGGCGGGGGGCTGCCACGCCAGCTTCTGGTCGCGCACCTGGGCGGTGAGATCCCGCCGCCCGGCCAGATCCAGGCCCTTCGCCCCCACGGGAAATGCCGCCGCCAGCACCAGCTTCCCCGGCGGCACCTCCACCACCACGTTGGTGCCGCTGGTCTCCCGGTCGGCGATCAGCAGCCCCCGCGCCTCCCATTCCGGATGCTCGCGCAGCACGATGCCCCCGGCGTTGCCCGAGGGGTAGCCCTTCTCATCGTACAGCCACATCGACATCCCGGCCGCCTTCGCGGCCTTCACCCCGCGCAGGAACGCCGCCCACTTGGCCTCGCTCTCCACGTACCCGCCGTCAAAGCCCACGTTGCACACCACCCCGCCGAACCCCTGGTCCAGCAGCTTCGCGATCCGCTGGTCCTGCTGCTCCGGCGCATCCGGCCAGCCGTGGATGATCTTCAGCAGCCGCGTCGGCCGGGGCGGCTGGGCGAATTCCGCCCGCAGCTCCGCCGCCCGATCCTGCGCGGACGCCGCGCCCACCCAAAGCGCCAGCCCCAGGGCAGCCATGGTTTTTTGAAGTGTCATAGTGTGATCCTCTCCTACGGCTTTTCCCGCCGGCTCTTCCACGCCGGATACTCCTTCTCCAGCAGGGCGCGGGGCCAGTCCCCGTACCACGAGTAGCCGTTGCGCCGCTCGTACCCGATTTCAGAAAGCTGGTACTTCGGCACCCCGTCCCGGTCCACGAAGATCGGCCGGTTGGTTTCCAGCTCGTAGAAGCGCGCCCACAGGTCCGGCGCCGTCGGGGCCGGCACCACCACCCGGTTCTTCCCCTTGGGCGCCCGGGCGTCTTCCTTCGTCTCCACGCGGATGCCCTTGATCCGCGCCTTCTCAAACCACGCCGCCGCGCCCTCCACCGCCGCCGCCACCTCCGCCGTCGGCCGTTCCAGGCTCATGAGCAGCCGCATGATGCCCACTGATTCCGCCCCGCTCAGCGAGGCCAGCTCGAACGCCCGCGCCGGCCGCGGGCTGTAATCCAGCTCATCATGCTGGGCGCACCACACCGTCAGGCTCCCCTTCACCCGCACCTGGCATTTCAGGATGCACTGCACGCCCCGGTCGAATGCCTCCTGCGCCCGCTGCCGGTCCGCCGGCGTCAGAAAATCATAGTCCTGTCCCTGCGTGGTCTCGCGCAGAAACTCCATCAGCCGCACCATGGCCCCGTCGTTGAAGGTGATGTGCCGGTGGTAGGATTTCTTGGGCGGCGGCGCATACTGGGGCCAGCCCCCGGTGGGGTACTGGGCGTTGAGAACATACGCGAACCCCTTCCGGAATGCCTCCTGGTACCGGGCCTCTCCGGTTGAAGGCCGCGTGTCCTCACGCGGCGTCCCCTTCTTGGCTGCCTGCCAGGCCATCGCCAGCAGCCGCAGCTCGTCCGTGGTCGCCCCGTTGTCAAAGGTCGGCGCGATCTTTGACCACTCCCCTTGGAACGTGGCCTGGGTGGTGTCCAGATTCTTTGGCCAGCCCCCCAGGTCCGACTGGTGGGAGAGCAGGTTGGTCAGCACCTGTTGCCCCTCCTCGGACCGGAACCATTCCGGAGCCCGTTTCAAAAAATCACGCGGGGAGGCCCAGGCCGACCCCAGACAGCAGGCACACACGCCGGCCCCGGCAAGGAGCCGCTTCATCCACCGATCCAGATAAGTAACCATAGCAGTTCTTTCAGGTCATAGTCAGTGACAATCCAACTACCCAATACCCGGTGGGGCTCCTGCCGAGCCGTCCCCGTAAAACCACGCCTCACGCCTCACGCCTCACGCCTCACGCCTCACGCCTCACGCCTCACGCCTCACGTCTCACATCTCACGCCCCCCTGACACCGTGCGCATATCCCGAAAAACTCCAGCTTGTGGGTCACCGCCGTGAAACCGTTGCGTTCGGCGATGCGCCTCTCCATCTCCTCCGGAATGCACTCCTCCACCGCCACCACCTCCGCGCACCGCACACAGATCAGATGGTGGTGATGCCCATCCACCCCCTCGGCCAGCAACTCGAACCGCGCCACGCCGTCGCCAAAATCAAACCGCTGCACCATCCCCATCCCCTTCAGCAGGTGCATGGCCCGATAGACGGTGGCCAGGTCGCAATCCCCCTCCGGCAACGCCTGGTGGATTTCGCGGATGGCCAGGGGCCGGCCCTGGCGGCGCAGAATCTCCAGCACCGCCTGGCGCGGGCCCGTCACCTTGTGGGCCTGGCGGCGCAGTTTGTCCGTCAGGTCCGGCAGGGGGGTGCGCCCCGCCTCGTGCGCACAGGAGCAGCCTTCGCCATGGGGGTGCGTGCTCATGGCTGGCTGAGCGGCGTTTTCCGACCCGCGCCCGGCCAGAGTTTGTCCACCGCCAGCGTCAGCACAAAAATCATCAGGCAGGCCACCACGATGGCCGGCCCGCAGGGCACATCCAACTGGTAGGCCATCATCGTGCCGCCCGCCCCGCCCACCGCCCCCACGGCGATGCTCAGCAGGATCTGCTGGCGCAGGTTGCGCGCCAGGTTGCGCGCCGCCGCCGGCGGGATCACCAGCAGCGAGGTCACCAGGATGATGCCCAGCAGCCGGATGCTCACCGCCACCGTGAGCGTCAGCACCAGCACAAAAACATAATTCAGCCGCCGCACCGGCACCCCGCAGACGTGGGCCACCTCCTCGTGCGCGGTCAGCAGCACCAGGTCGCTCAGCCGCCAGAAAATCCACGCCGCCACCGCCACCAGCAGCAGCCCGGCCAGCCACACCTCCTGGTTCCCCACCGCCAGGATGTCGCCAAACAGGTATTGGTGCAGCTCCCCCCGGTACCCCTTCAGCAGGCTCAGGATGATGATGCCCGCCGCCACGGACCCGGAGAGCAGCAGCGCCATGATGGTGTCCGTCAGCAGCTCCGTGTGCTCCTTCAGCCACAGGATCGCCACCGCCACCAGCAGGCTGAACAGCACCAGCGGCACGGTGGGATCGCTCAGCCCCAGCAGGAATCCCAGCGCCACCCCCGCCAGGGCCGCGTGCGCCACGGTGTCGCTGAAAAATGACATCCGCCGCGCCGTGACAAACACCCCCAGCAACGCGCTCAGCGGCCCCAGGCAAAGGGCCGCCAGCAGCGCCCGCACCATGAAGGCTTCAGTGAACATGATGGTGGTGGTAGGGGGTCATGTGCAGCCCGTACGCCTGCTTCAGCGAATCCTCGTTCATGACCTGCTCCGGGGTCCCCTCGCAGCAGATCACCCCGCCCCCCAGCGCCGCCACCCGCGTGGCGTGCCGATAGACCATCGAGAGATCGTGCGACACCAGGATCGTCGTCAGGTGGTGCCGCCGCGCCACCTCGCTGATCAGCTCGTAAAAAGTCTCCTCCCCGTGCGCATCCACGCCGGCCATCGGCTCGTCCAGCAGCAGCAGTTCCGGCTTGGTCAGCAGCGCGAAGGCAATCAGCACCCGTTGCAGTTGCCCGCCGGAAAGCCGTGCCAGCGGCCGGTCCGCCAGCCCCTCCACCCCCAGCTCCACCAGTTGCCCGTGCAACTGCGCGTCCGTGGTGCGCGCCGATTGCCAGAACCAGTGCCGCGTGGCCCGGGCGCGCAGCGCCAGAAATTCCCGCACGCTCAGGATGAAGCTCGGGTCCAACGCCAGCCGCTGCGGCACGTACCCCACCCGCGGCAGGGCCTTCCGCAGGCTCGCCTCCCCCAGCAACTGGATCGTCCCGGAATCCACTTTCTGCAATCCCAGCAGGCAGCGCAGCAGCGTGGTTTTGCCTGACCCGTTCGGACCGATCAGCGCCAGCATCTGCCCGTGCCCCACCCGCAGGTTCACCCGGTTCAAAATCACCTGCCCGCCAAACGACACCACCACCTCCCGCACCTCCACGGCGGTTTCCCCGGCATGACTGCAGCAGCAGGAGGGCTTTTCGCTCATCGCAGGTGGTGGATCAGGGTTTGGGCGTTGCGGCGCATCAGCTCCTCGTACGCCCGGGGCGTCAGCTCCCCCGTTTCCATCGGGTCCAGCTCCGCCACCGCAATGCCAAGATCCTGGCCGATCCGGCGGGCCAGTTTGGTGGCGGATTGCGGCTCCGTGAAAAGCGCGCGCACTTTGACCTTCCGCGCCGTGCGGTAAAGTTCCGCCAGGTACCGGGGGGAGGGCTCCACATCCGGGGCCTCCTCGATCACCCCTGCCAACCGCAGGCCATACCGCCGGATGAAATAGGGGAACGCATCGTGAAAGGTGATCATGGCCCGTTCCCGCACCGGGGTGAGCTGGGCCGCCAGTTCAGTATCCAGCTTCCGCAACCGGTCAGCATACCGGGCGGCGTTGGTGGCATACACGGCGGCCCCCGCCGGATCCACCCGTTGAAACGCTGCCAGCACGTTCGAAACCCCATGCAGCATCAACTGCGGATCCAGCCAGGTATGGGCATTGGGCCCCTCATGCGGATGCTGGTCGTGCTTTGGGGTCTCCTTCCCTTCCCCGGCCTGTTTCTGACTGGTCGCCGGGAAAATCAGTTCGGATCGCAATCCGGCTGTCACCTCCACCACGCGATCCGGCGTCAATCCGGCATTTTTCAGTGCCGGGGCCAGCCAACTCTCCACCCCCAGCCCGTGGATCAGCACCAGGCTGGCCCCGCTGATTTTGCGGAGGTCGTGCGGGGCCAGTTGGTACTCATGCGGCCCCACCCCCGCCGGCAGGAGGTTGGTCACCTCGGCCCGGTCACCGGCCACATTCACGGCCAGCGCATAGACCGGAAAGAAGCTGGTGACCACTTTCAGCGGCTGCGCCGGCGCGGCCACCAGTGCCGTGGCGGCCACGGCAATCATTCCCAACAGGCTGATGCTCAGATATCGGCGTGACATATTCTGGATTACGTTAATGGCAGCACCCTCCAATTGCAAATCATTTGCAATACCAGTTCAGCATAAACCCCACTGCTTTTTGGCAGCGGGGTTGAAAGCGAACCGGGGCCGACTTACTTCATCAGCAACATCTGCCGGGCCGCCTTGATGG
>CAIYYI010000005.1 GCA_903930345.1 uncultured Verrucomicrobiota bacterium | reverse complement strand
GTTCGGGAGTGCGGCCCCGTTTACTGACCTTGAGTGGCAACGAAATATTGCCAATCTCTGGAACAACCCCCGTCCGCCGGTGGTGGTCGTCACGAACTCTAGCCCGCTTCTTCCCGGTCAGCTATCGAATGAGTTTCGCTTTTACGTGGACATTAACCGCAACCGGATGTTTGATCCCACGGGCCTGCTGATCCAGACCAATGATCTGCGCCAGCCGATGGGCTTCTCCAGTTTCGAGACCGGCGACCCGCAATGGATCGGCATCTTGCAGCACCCGGAGTTTCCCCATTCCGCCGACAACTTGTTTGCCGCCCGCTATGCCTTCTTCGTCGTGCCTGTGGGCCAAACCCTGGATATCAATGCCATCCACAACTATGCCAAGTTTCCGACCAGCCTGAACATGAACGTCGGAGACGGGTTTGTGCGCAATCAGGGCATTCTCCCTTCGGAAATCAATTTGGCCGCTCTCCTGGCCGACGTGAATACGAACCTTTGGCCACTTGTGTCCAGTCTGCCTCCGTTTGGTTTCGCCAACGCCTACAATTACAACATCAACCTCCTGCAGCCCGACAACCTGGCATTTGCCAACACCGGGGCCGCGTTTGATGATGCGTGGGGGTTCCTGACGTACCGTTACAACTACAATTATAAGTCCCTGGCCAATGTGCTGCAGCTTTTCGGAAACGCCGGAGGCATCGCGTTTACCAACCCGATTGATGCCTACGCGGCCGGGCCGCTGATGACTGGCACCTGGTGGCCGCCGGCGACCTTTGCTAACCCCAATGCCACGCGGGTGAGTAACAACTATCCCTGGTCGGGCTCCTACAATCCCAATGCCTTCTTCAGCCCGCAGGATCTCTTCGACGAGAGCAAGACCGCCGCGAATATTCCGGTCAATACCCGGCCCTCCGTCTGGACGTTTACCAAGCGGCTCCTCATGGCCAGCACCAACAACAGTTCCTACAACCGCACCACCTTCTCCCGTCTCGCCTCGCAGCTCGGCACCTACTCCGCCCCCGAGCCGGAAGACAAGATGAACCTCAATTACTGCAACGTGGACACGAACGGCACCGGCTACGTCGTGCCGGGCATGGCCACGAACTTCATCGCCTGGCAGCCGTCCCTGTTTTTCACGAATGCCGCTATCCGCCTGCTGGTGGATGCGGGTTACACCGTCGGGTTCCCTGGCAGCACTTCGAACCTTTTGGTGAGAGCCACTGACGCTATCAGCGGGGTTCCGGTTACCAACCTCAACATTCCCATCTGGCCGACCAACCTCTATACGCCCTCCGTCCATCGGCTCTGCCAACTCGCGGCCAATATCTACGATGCCACCATCAACCACACGAACTCTCAGGGTTATCCTTTGCCTACCGTGTTTCGCCCGCTCTTTTCCGAGATTAACGCCAACCAGGCCGGCCAAAGGCAGGTTTTTGTGGTTGGTTACGAAGCGCTCGACCCTAAAGAGTTGACCAGCCCGAACAACCCATTCTTAAGCGGCACCAGGCCCCACGACCTGTCCGATGCCGATGATCTCCGGCTTCTGGGGAAGGTGCAGATCCGGAGCATGGTTTACAACGTGCCGATGGTAATCGGTGCCAGAAAGGGTCTCCCCAGCTTTGACGAGGCGACCATGGATACGAAGATACAGGTTGCCCGCAAGCTCATATTCCACCGATCGGGTTATTCTGCGGATACCAAGGTAAATGAGATGGATCCGGTGTATTTGCTAACCATAACCAACGAGGTTGGCCTCCAGGCGTGGAATTCTTACTCCTCCACCCTCACCCGCCGCTTCCAGATTCAGTCCTGGCCGGACGTCAGCGTGCTCGTGACCCACCCCGGCAAGACCAACCTGCTTAATAACACCGCTCCCTTATGGAACCGGTTACCAAACGCTCCTACTAACTATTACGTGAATGGCTGGCAGGGCTACAACCCAACTTTCAACATTCAGAATTCGTTCATCACGCCGCTGGGCGCCCCCACGACCAACTATGTGTTCATGCCCACGAACTGCGTGTATTCGTTCGTCTCGGATCAGTTCACGGTGAACGGTATCCCCGACCGCAGGGGTGGGACTAACTACGACGTGCCCCAGTTCCAGGTCACCGTCAAAGCCCGGCTCCGGTTTGCAATTGTTGATATAAGCACTCCCTCCACCCCCCAGATCGTGGACTACGTGAACCTTGCCGCGAACAAGGAGATAGACCTTACCGATGCCCTCCAGCGTAATTCCGATGGCAACTATGGCTTTAACCAGATCTACAGTCCAATTTACAGTGCGGGAGGCCTATGGTCCACCAATCGGGATACGGCGCGCAAGGATCTCCTGACCTTTGGCGTGCGCCTGCAATTTGATATTAGCAGGGGCTCTTTCCCGGTTTCCCCTAATGTGTGGGCTAACTCGCTTACGGACCCGGTATATGCGCAAGATAAGGACAAGGGCGTCGCCCGATTCAAAGCTCAGTTCTATGGCAACGACCCTAACTACCCCAAAATCAATACCTTTGCGGCCCCCTTCCAGCCTTTCCGGAACATCCACATGGTTACCGTCTGGCAGGCCAATGATCCGCTGGTGCATTACACGGTCGGCGACCTGAAGAATACCACCGACCTCACCAACGCCTACTTTCTCGACCAGCTCTCCCAGTCCGACAAGTTGCCTCCCACTGCGTATGGCACACTCAATAGCCGCTGCCAGCCGTGGGGCGGGAATCCCGCTAAGACCACGCTGGTTGACAGGGACTGGCGGGTCAAGGATTCCGTAGCCAAAACCGCCGGTGGTTCCGACGATTGGGATTTTCCGGCCAATAAACTGCCGAATGTTGGCTGGTTGGGCCGCGTCCATCGTGGAACCCCGTGGCAGACAGTTTACCTGAAGGCCCCCGGGATTGATTTCCCGACCTGGTTCAAGTGGTCGGGCAACGACTTGCGGGTGACCAATTACGGCCAGTTCCCCCGCGTGAATATGCCGCAGTTCGCAGAGTTCGTCGTGGGCGGAATTACCAACCAAGAGGCCTGGGACAGCGCCTTCACCCAACCGACGAATGACTGGCGGTTGCTGGACATCTTTACCACTGCGTTCGATCCCAACGCCACGCGCGGCCGGCTCTCGATCAACCAGACTAACCTGGCCGCCTGGTCGGCGGTGCTGAGCGGGGTTATTGCGCTAACTAACACCATTGATTCCGGGGGTAATCCCAGCGTTTCTCCCCTGGTCATCCAACCCGCCGGCGTTTACGACTCTACCCTGACCAATACTTGGCCACCCGTGGTGCGGATCGTCAACGCCATCAATGCCGTCCGGTCCAATACTAACGGGCCACAGCCGGTGTTCCCGAACCAGGTTTTCCATCGCCTGGGGGATCTTTTGTCCGTGCCGGAGTTAACGGTGGCCTCGCCCTTCCTGTCCCTCCTACCGCCCGGCACGGAACCCAAATTGCCGCTGAGCGACGCTGCCTTCGAGCGCATCCCGCAGCAAATCCTGGGATTGTTGAAGTGCGACCAGACCCCGCGGGT
>CAIYYI010000004.1 GCA_903930345.1 uncultured Verrucomicrobiota bacterium | reverse complement strand
CGCACCGCATCGGCGGCCGTGGCGATATAAAAACCGGCGTGTGGATATACGGCCACCTTCAAGCCTTGTTCGGCTGCCTGCCCGGCAATGTCCTGCACAATTTTGACGGCCTCGGCATCATAATTGCGCTGCTTGTCCCTGACCTCCCGCAGGGTCATCCAAAGAATGGTGTCGGTGCCCTTCAACATCTTGATGGCTTCCTTGAAGGCGGGATCGTACGGTTGAGCCTTGTCCGGGAATGTATGCACATAAAGGCCGTAGATTTTAAGGTCATGAGCTTTGAACGTCTTGAGCCAGACGGCCAAATCGGCAGGTTTCGTATAGTTGTAGCTGATCCCGGAGTAACCGAATTCCTTCAAGGCTGAAGCTTGTTGTTCCGGCGTCCATTTGCCACGGCCAACACCATTGTCAAATGCGAAGAATTCGGGGGAGCCACCCTGCAACATTCCGCAGGCTGTTAAAAGCGTTGGCAGCAGTATTCGTATTAGCAGTCTCATACATCGGCTTGCTTTCCATGGGCGGTGCTGTTTCACGGATTAATATTTTGGACAGAATACTCCATCTTCCGCATGCGCACAAGAAAGAGGTCATCCAGTCGGTTCGGAGCATGGCAAGCCTCACTGGCACCGTGCCCGGTATTCGCTGGGGGAAATCCCCATCTTTTCCCGAAACACCACGCTGAGATAGTCCGCCCGCCGAAAACCGGATCGCGCTGCGATGTCTTTCAGCGGGAGCACGGTGGTGCTTAGCAACCGTTGTGCTGTCGACAGTCGCACGCGGAAGATCTCGTCATGAATGGAGCAGCCCAGCACAGCACGAAAGCGCTCCTCCAGATAGCGTCGCGAGGTTTGAACTTGTGCCGCCAGGTCATCCACGTGCAGGTCGTTAACAGCTTGCCCCTGGATGATGCGGAGCGACTGGCTGACGTGCCAATCATTCACCACGCTGGCATCAGTGGACTGCCGGCTGCTGACCATCAGGGGCCGCACCCAGCGTTCCATCGTGTTCGGCTTGCCCCCCCGAAGCAATTCGTGCAGCGTCTGGGCAGCCATGTAGCCGATGCCCTGCGGATCGGGCACGACGCTGGAAAGCCGGGGCTGGGAGAGGGTACAGAGGATTTCGTCGTTATCAACGCCCAGCACGGCCACCTCTTGCGGCACCGCCAGGCCAATCCGCAGGCAGGCTTCCAGCACGGTACAACCGCGCTGGTCGTTGCAGGCCAAAATGGCCACCGGTTTCGGCAGCGCCTTAAGCCATGCCTGCAGCGACTGATAATCCCTGGCGGATTCTTCGCAATCAAACAGATCGCAGCGTGCAGCCAAGGCACTGACCTCCTTTGAAAACTGCTCGCACCGCCAGCGGGACCACTGAAAACGGGGATTGCCGGTGTACGCGAAATATCGGAAGCCTCGCTGCACAAAATATTCCACGGCCATCTTGCAAACAGCGCTGTTGTCCAGGTCCACGTGCGGCACTCCCGGAGGGGAGGCGCGGCCGGAAACATTCACGAGCGGAACACCTTTGGCCAGAAGCGAGCGGGCAATGCCCGGCGTCTCGATGCGCGCGATAATCCCGCTGCCTTGCCACGGCCGCATCCAGGCTGGCACCGATTTTATCGGCCCGGTCTCCTCCAAACGCAGGGACCAGGTGGTCTGGCTCTGCACAAATTCGGCAATCCCGCGGATCAAGCCACGCCCGTAGGCGCTCGACGTCTCAATCAATACCGCAACGTTGGCCGGCGTGGAACTCATGGTCATTAATTATTCAAAACCTGGGGCAGCGTCTTTATGGCCCGGAATATGGCACCGCTAAGTTTGCGCAAAAACACAAGTGGCCGTGCGCAAAACCCCAAGGCCAAGGCCCCACAGTATTCGCATGCAACACATTGTCAATGGTGGACAGATTGGCCACGACCATCACCCGGCGATCACCCTGGCAGACGGAGGGCGCATGCCTTCACTCGGGCTCGGCACCTGGAAGATCCCCGCCGCGCTCGCCCCCACGGTCGTTCATGAAGCCGTCCGTGCGGGCTGGAGACATTTTGACTGTGCATGCGACTACGGCAACGAGCGCGCAGTGGGTGCCGGCCTGGCAGCGGCGCTGGCCGAAGGCCTTTGCCGCCGCGAGGAACTCTGGGTCACCTCGAAGCTCTGGAACACCTTCCATGAACCGCAGCATGTCCGTGCAGCCTGCGAGCGCTCGCTGATGGACCTTGGATTGGAGGTGCTCGACCTCTACCTCATCCATTTCCCGATCGCCTTGTCGTTCGTCCCGTTTGAACTTCGCTATCCGCCCGAATGGTTCTACGATCCCCAGGCTGCGACACCTGCCATGAAGCCGATCCGGGTCCCATTGCACGAGACGTGGGGTGCCATGGAGGAATTGGTGCGGAGCGGCCTGGTGAAGCGCATTGGGGTCTGCAACTTCGGCACCTCGCTGCTGCGGGATTTGCTCTCCTACGCGCAAATCCGGCCCAGTCTTCTCCAGGTTGAATTGCATCCCTACCTCCCTCAGACACGGCTGTTGCGCTACTGCCACAATGAAAGCATTGCCGTGACGGCATTTTCTCCATTGGGCGCTGAATCTTACGTGCCCATTGGCATGGCCCGTGCAGGGGAGTCGGTATTGCAGGAACCGCTGGTGACCAGCCTGGCTCAACGTCATGGTCGCACACCGGCGCAGATCGTTTTGCGCTGGGCCATCCAGCGGGGCACCGCGGTAATCCCCAAGACCCAGCAACTCGACCGGCTTCAGGAAAACCGGGCCATCTACGATTTCGAACTGAACGGCGAGGAGATGCAACAAATCACGGCGCTGGATCGCAATCGCCGATTCAACGACCCGGGAGAGTTCGGCGAAAGAGCATTCAACACCTTCTTTCCTATCTTTGATTAAGGCAATTGTTCCAACAACCCTCTTTGTGAAAGGAAAACACCATGAGTCACAAAATGATCCAATTGCAGCGCAACGTTGACCGTCGTCGCTCCAAGCGCGCGAACCTCGCTGAATTAACCCGCTGGTGCCTGAGTATTCTGGCGCTTGCCGGCAGCAGGGCTATGGCTGTTGGCGAGCAGCCGAAGATTCCGGGAATCATGCTCCCCGAGCTGACCAAGGTCACTCCCGAGATGTGCGAAAAATAACAGCGGCCTGTCCAAGCGAAGCCTTCGCCAAGCCTGCAAAGCCGCGCCGTATCCTGGTCTTCTCCCGTTGTGAGAATTTCACCCATCATTCCATCTCGGTCGCTGAAAAGGCCCTGACGATCCTGGGCGAATAAACCAAAGCCTGGAGCACCGATGTCAGTTACGACTACGGCGTGTTCGATGCCGCCAAACTGGCTGCCTACGACACCATCGTTCTCAACAACTGACAAAATATGCTGTTCCCCAAGGGTGCTCCGCGCGAAGCCCTGCTCAATTTCGTACGCAACGGTAAGGGCATCGTCGCGCTGCATTCGGCGGTGGACAATTTCGGCTCCGACGATCTGACCGAATTGCGGAACATGATCGGCGGCTGTTCCGCCGGTCACCCCTGGGGTCACTATCTTGCCTGGCGTTTCAAGGTGGAGGAAGCCAAGCATCCCATCACGGCCCACTTGAATCCCGGCGGACTTTCGATCAAGGACGCCATGTTCCAGTTCGACACGAGAACCAGCCGCAAGAACGTTCGCGTGCTGGTGAGCATGGACATGTCCGATCCGGTGACCGCCAAGGATGAGAACGGCACGCAGCGGGGGTTCCGCACCGACGGCCTGAACCCCGTGGTGTGGGTTCGCAGTGAGGGCAAAGGGCGGGTATTCGTCAACTGCTTCGGCAACAACGACGAAATCTTCTGGAGTGCGTCCATGCTCAAGCTGAATCTGGCCGGCATCCAGTACGCCCTCGGCGATCTGAAGGCGGATGACAGCCTCCCAGTTACCGGTGAGGTTGGCACGCCCCCTGGAAACCCCACCCCTGCAACCACGGCAACACTCGCCAGTGTCAGCCGCTTACCGGAGGGAACCGTTGTGCAGGTGGACGTTGGCCCGCTCCTCAATGCGCGTCCGGTCACGACTCTTACCGCGGGCAAATTGGTGACCTGGACCATGGGCATAGACGGCGGCGGCAAGGCCAGCGGCTACCTGACCATGGCTGCGGCACAAGCAGCGGGGGACAAGAACCCCAAAGCATTGCCAGACAATCCGCTCATCCCCGCCAGCGGCTCACGTCCGGAGATGCTGCTCCATTATTCCAATGAAGACGGGCAGGGAAATCAGGCTTGCGTGGTGGCGGATCAGGAATTGGGTATCCCGGTGCCCAAAAAGAAATTCGGCCACCTGTTCCTGGCCTGGACCAGTGCCGAGGGCTCATCGCAAATCAAGGTGGAACTGAGCTATTCGGATGGGACGTCCGATACGCGTGCTGCCACCATCCCGGACTATTACAATGATGCGCCCGCCAACGATCCGGCCTTCAGCCATGTGGTCCGCGACCTGGCCAAGTGGGGACCATCCAATAAGATGACCGAAGCCAATCACCATAATATCCACGCCCTGGACATCGCCCCCGATGCCCGTCGTGAACTCACCAGTATCAAGATCGCCAAATCACCTGGCCGGTCCTACCTGCTCTTCTGGGCAGCGACCGGCGTTCTCGCCCCCGATGCCGCGCCCTCAAAGCAGGGGACTGAAACGAGTCCCGCCACCGGCGGAGGCATGAAGGCCTTATGGTGGAACAACAATTCTTTCACTGGCGAGCCCGCGCATATGAACGTCATTACGAAGTTCAACCCCATGGTGAGCGATGCGGGTGCGCCGTTCCCCAAGACCACGCCGCCGCTCGGGCCGGAGTTTGTCAGCGCGCGATTCGCCGGCACCTTCACGCCAAAGGTCACGGGCGAATATAAATTCGTCTCGAACGCCGACGACTACGTCGCTTTGTGGGTGAATGGCGTGGAGGAAATCGCCTGGTCCGGTCACACGGCGAAGGACCGCTTTTCGGCGCATTCGTTCCAGCTCGTCAAGGACAAGCCGATCGATATTCGCCTCGACTACCGTCAGGACAAACTCGGCTACAAACTCACGCTGCGGCTCGTGCGGCAGCCCGACGGCGAGCAAATTGATTTTGGCAATGCGGTGGGCTCTTTCACGCCTGCGGCTGAAATCAAACCCGGCAGCGCCTCAAACTAACCTTACCGATCGCTGAACATGAAGCTTTTCACCCACCGGCGCATCGCCATGCTTGTCGCACCTGCCGGGGTCAGGGGCATTCCGCATGGGTTCCGGGGGTGGCGCTCGTACCTCGCGCAACCACCGGCTAATGGCTGGCATCCCTCCGGGATGACAGGCAACACACAATCCCACCATGCCGGAGGCATGGAAGCCATTAGCCCAAGTTTCGCAGGCAGGGGAACTTTAACTCCCTATTTTGAGGGGTCATCATTTGTAAGACGTTGATAATGAACGACAGTGTTTTTTGAAACTGCGTTTGTAGGGACTATATCTTTAGGTTTCGCCT
>CAIYYI010000003.1 GCA_903930345.1 uncultured Verrucomicrobiota bacterium | reverse complement strand
TTTCGTTTATCAATATCCTGGGCCTCGCGGTGGCCATGGCAGCCTGCGTGTTCATTTTCATCTACGTTCATTATGAGACGCACTACGACACGTTCTGGGGAAAGTCCGCCCAAATATACCGCGTTGTCCACGACCGATATCAGAATGGCACCTTGAGTTTCAACAGCGCCCGGGCATTTTACGGCATGGGGCGCACGCTGAAGGAGAAGTTGCCGGAAGTGGTGGATGGAACGGAGATCTTCCGGGATATCGTCTCGGTTTCCACACCGGAAAACCGCATCCAGGACATCTCCATGTTCGGGGCGGAGGAATCGTTCTTCGAGGTCTTCCAGTTTCCATTCGTGGTCAAAAAGGCCGCGAATCCGTTAACCGATCTGCATTCCGCCATCCTCTCGGAATCTGCGGCCATCAAGCTCTTCGGCACCGCACAAGCCATTGGAAAATGGTTCAAGGTCAACGAGGGATGGGAGTTTGAGGTGACCGGTGTCTTCAAGGATCTTCCGCCCAACACACACCTGTCGTTCGATCTGCTGCTCTCCCGGAAGACCTACTTCTATTACTTCTCCAAGAAAGGCGGGCCACGGGGTCGCGCCGACGTCAAGGATGAAGAGAACTTCCGGGTCACCAAACCGGTGACGGATTGGGACTTTGGCAGCCAGGGGCACTTTGCCTACCTGATGCTGCGCCCCCATTCCGATCCCCGTCAGGTTGAGGAGAAGATCAACCAGATCAAGGGCGATTACCTGAAGAAGGTCACGCAGGACGGCACCCGGATTGACTTCTTCCTGCAACCAGTGCGCGACATCCATCTGCACTCCAACCGCACGGGCGAAGTCGCGGCCAATGGCGATTACCGGTCGGTGCTGGCCACAGGAATACTCGGTGCGATCATCCTGGTGATCGCCTGGATCAACTTCGTCAATCTGACCCTGGCCCGTTCCATGGAACGGGCCAAGGAAGTGGGCATTCGCAAAGTGGCGGGCGCCTCGTGGCGGGAACTGGTTGTGCAACACTTTGTCGAATATGGCACGATCAATCTGCTGGGTGCCGGTCTAGCTGCCGTGCTGGTGCTCGTCTTACATCCGGCCGTTCTCAGCCTGCTGGAGAAGAAGGTGATGCTGGCCGCCGTTATTCTGGACCCTGGTTTTCTGCTGGCTGCTGCAGCCGTGTTGATAGCCGGTGTCATTGTCTCAGGCTTTTACCCCGCCTTCATCCAGTCCTCGTGCGACACCATGCTGCTCTTCAAACCCAAGCAGAAGTTCTCGGCTCACCGGCTGGATCCGCGGAAACTACTAGTAGTCTTCCAGTTCACGGTCTCCATCATCCTGATAATCGGAGTGATCACCATTTACCGTCAAATTGCCTTCATGCGCAGTCAGGCCTTGGGCATTAACATTGAGCGCACGTTGATCACCTATTCGTCCATGAACGACATTGGCAGCGGGAAACGGGTTACCTCGTTGCAAACTTACAAGGAAAAAGTCCGCGCCCTGCCCGAAGTCGAAGCGATGACCACGGCGTCCGTGCTGCCCGGCAAGGAAATTGTCTGGCAACGTCAGGACATCCGAAAAGCCACGGATTTGCCGAACACTAAGAACAACTACAACTACGCCTACGTGGACCATGATTTCCTTCCCACCTTCCAGCTCACGCTGCGGGCGGGGCGGAACTTTTCGGACAACACCGCTGCGGAATCCACCTCGATACTTGTGAACGAGGCGGCGGTAAGGAAACTGGGGTTTCCGGACGCCCGGGCGGCGGTGGACTCTTTCATCTGGATTGGCGCCAAGCAGTTTCAAATCGTCGGAGTGGTGAACGATTACCACCAGGAGTCGCTGCGGAAGGAAATCCGCCCGGTCGTCTACTACTGCGGCTACAAGTGGCTCTATGACGTCGGCCACTACGCCATCAAGATCAAAGCGCAGGACATCCGCGCCACGGTTGAGGCGATCCGTAGCATCTGGAAAGAAATCTACCCGCTCGACAACTTCGAATACCGTTTCCTCGACGAAGCTTTTGACCAGCAATACCGGGGCGACCGGCAGTTTGGCACCCTCTTTACCCTGTTCACGCTGCTGGCTGTCTTCATCGCCTGCCTGGGGCTGTACGGGTTAGCCTCGCACTCGATCCAGAAACGAACCAAAGAAATTGGCATTCGCAAGGTCAATGGGGCGACAGCGATGGAAATCATCTTCATGTTGACCGGGGAGTTTGCGAGGTGGGTTGGGGTCGCGTTTGTCATCGCCTGCCCGGTGGCATTCTTCGTTATGAACAGGTGGCTGGAAAATTATGCCTATCGCACCCGTCTGTCGTGGCATACGTTTGCGTTTGCCGGCATGGCGGCGTTGGTGATTGCCTTGATCACCGTGTTCCATCAAGCCTATGTGGCCGCCACCCGCAACCCGGTGGAGGCTTTGCGTTATGAATGAATTGTCCAAGCCACGAGAGACCGATGCGATGGATAAACCCATCGATGCAGGTATCAAACGGAGAAAGCGCCTGATCCGCTACGCCGTGGCCACCATGGCTGTGACCGCCATACTGGTCTACCTCTTGCGGACGGACGGCAGTTCCAAGGTGAACATTGATCGGAACAAAATCACCATCGAGAAGGTCCGGAAGGATGTGTTTCAGGACTACATTGCCGTCATCGGAATCGTGGAACCTATCCAGATTGTATATCTGGATGCCACCGAGGGCGGCCGGGTTGAGGAGATTTTCATCCGTGAAGGGACTGCGGTCAAGAAGGGCGACCCGATCCTGCGAATCACCAACGACAAATTAATGCTGGAAATCTCCAGTTATGAAACGGAAGTAGCCCGGGCCGTCAATGATCTGAAGACCTTGCGGGTGACGATGGAAAACCAGCTTTACAACAACCAATCCCAGCTTGTGCAGAATTACTATGATCTCTGCAAACTGGGGCGGGATTTGACAAACAATGAGCACTTGGTGCGCACTCAGGTCATCGCCATGGACGATTACACCCTTGGCAAGGAGAACTACGAACGGAAGCTCAAACTCCAGGAGTTACTGCTCAAG
>CAIYYI010000002.1 GCA_903930345.1 uncultured Verrucomicrobiota bacterium | reverse complement strand
CCACACGGTGGTGATCCCGCCCAACAGCACGGCCACGGTCTCCCTGCCCATCGCCCAGGCGGAGCTGGTGCGGGAAAATGGCCGGCCGCTCAGCCGCAGCGGCGGGGTGAAGGTGGTCGGATCCGAGTCGGGCCGCACGGTTTTGGAGGCCGGCTCCGGCACCTACCAGTTCAGCGGGCCGCTGGCGCGCTGAGTTTTGGAATTTTGGAATCACCGTCGAAACGATCTGCTTGTCGTCCGGACATTAATCCGCTATCACCTACGGCCATGCATTCACTTTCAGGAATCGCCGGGCGCCGCCTCACCCTCGGGTGGGTGGCCACATTGTGTTTATTGTCCTCCCTCATGGTCGCCTCTGCCGCAACCATCAAGGAGGAGGCCAAGCCGGATCATCCATTCTTTGGCCTGTTCCATCCCCGCCTGGCGCCCAAGCCGTATGGCCTGATCCTGCAAAAGGGGGATCGCCTCGCCATCTGCGGCGATTCCATCACAGAGCAGAAGATGTACTCCCGCATCATGGAGACGTACCTGACCGTGTGCGTGCCGGAGTTGGAGATCACTGCCCGCCAGTACGGTTGGAGCGGGGAGACGGCGGAGGGGTTCCTGCGCCGCATGACCAATGACTGCCTGCGTTTCCAGCCCACCATCGCCACCACCTGCTATGGCATGAATGACTTCAAGTACCGGGCCTACGACGAGCCCAACGCCCAGTGGTACCGCGAACGCTACACCGCCGTGGCGCGCGCGTTCAAGTCGGTCGGTGCCCGCGTGGTGCTGGGCTCCCCCGGTTGCGTGGATAAGATCGCCAGTTGGGTGAAAAGCGCCAACGGCACCCTGGAGGCGCAGAACCTCTCCCTGTGCGCGTACCGCGATATCGGCATCGACATCGCCGCGCGGGAGAAAATCCGCTTTGCCGATGTTTTCTGGCCGATGTACAAGGCCGGGTTTTATGGCCGCGAACAGTATGGTTTTAGCTACACCATCGCCGGTAAGGATGGCGTCCACCCCGGCTGGGCCGGCCACCTGGTCATGGCCCACAGCTACCTGAAAGCCATGGGCCTGGATGGCTCCATCGGCACCCTCACGGTGAACCTGGACAAACAGACCGCCCAGGCCAGCTCCGGCCATGTTGTCAAGGGCTTCACCAACGGCACCCTCACCGTCACCAGCTCCCGCTACCCCTTCTGCGCCACCGGCGAGATCAACAAGGACAGCTCCATGCGCTCCGGCATGTCGCTCGTCCCCTTCAACCAGGAGCTGAACCGCTTCCTGCTGGTGGTGAAAAAGCCGGCCGCCAAATCCTACCGCGTCACTTGGGGGACCAACACGCAGGTCTATGCCGCCGCGCAGTTGCGCGCCGGGGTGAACCTGGCGGCGGACTTTGCCGTCAACCCCTTCTCCGCCGCCTTCCAGAAGGTGGATGACGCCGTGGCCGCCAAACAGAACTTTGAGACCAAGCAGGTCAAGACCGTGTTCCACAGCAAGGAAGCCAAGGCTGACATGGCCTCCGCCGTGATGAAAACCGAGCTGGAACGCGACCCCCTGGCCGCCGCCATCAAAACCGCCTTCACCCCGGTGACCCACACGGTGACCATTGAGGCGCAACCCTGATCCAACCGTCGCTTTGTTGTGAAAAAACAGCTTGCCCTCGCCCTGTTCGGTTGCCTGGCCTTCCAGGCCGTCGCCCAACTGGACATCACCGCTCCGGCCAACTTCCAGATTCGCAACCAGAAGTTTGGCGACCTGCTGCGGCCGGAGGATGCCAACTCCAAGGATGGCACGCGCATCGTGCTGTACCCCGGCCAGCCGTGGAAGTGCATGACCTGGCAGACCACCCTGGCCACCGGCAGACAGTACCACCTGAAAAACCTGTTCACGTCCAAAACCTTTGCCGCCAAGGATCAGGCGGTGCAGCAGATCCCCTACGCGGCGGAGGCCAAACAGCGGCAGGCCTGGGAAATCACCAAGCTGGCGGACGGGCTCTTCAAGATCACCGATCCCCAGACCGGCCAGGCCCTCACCGCCACCGGCACCGGCGGCGATGTGCGGATGGTGCTGGCCCCTTGGAAGGACCAGCCCGAGCAGAAGTGGCAGGTCAACCCGGCCCCGGAAAAACTGACGATGTGAGCCGCCCAGCCCCCCCTACCAATCCCCGCCAATGAAACGCTCCGCACTCCTGTTCGCCTGCCTCTGGGCGGCCGTGACCCTGACCGCCGCCCCAACCCCCGGCCCGGAATGGAAGCTGGTCTGGGCCGATGAATTCGACAAGCCCGGCCTGCCCGACCCGGCCAAGTGGACGTATGAGCAGGGCTGGGTGCGCAACAACGAGGCCCAGTATTACACCCGCGAGCGCAGGGAAAATGTCCGGGTGGAAAACGGCATGCTGGTCATTGAGGCGATCCGGGAAAAGTTTCCCAATCCCGGCTACAAACCGGGTGCCGATCCCAAGAGCCGGTCCGGCCGGGAGTTCAGCGATTACACCTCCGGCAGCATCTCCACCAAGGGGCTGCACAACTGGCGTTACGGCCGCCTGGAGGCGCGCATCAAGATTCCCCAGGGTCGCGGCATGTGGCCCGCCTTCTGGATGCTCGGCAATGACCGGACCAAGGGCTGGCCCGCCTGCGGCGAGATCGACATCATGGAATACGTCGGCTACGAGCCGGACACCATTCACGGCACCATCCATTGTGGCAAATACAACCACGTGAAGAAAACCCAGAAGGGCAAGACCGTCCAGGTCAAGGCGCCGTATCAGGACTTCCACGTGTACGCCGTGGAATGGGACGCCCGGAAGATTGATATCTTCGTGGATGATCAGAAGTATTTCAGCTTCGCGAACGAAGGCACCGGGCAGGAGGCCTGGCCCTTTGATGTGGCCCACTATCTGATTCTCAACGTCGCCGTCGGCGGCGCCTGGGGCGGCGTCAAGGGCATCGACGAGAGCATCTTCCCCCAGAAAATGACCGTGGACTACGTGCGCGTGTATCAGAAGCCCTGATCCGGGGTTTGTTTGCGGGGTGTGACCTCAGCGCACAATAACACAGTTGTCGTAAGCACAATAACACAGTCGTTGATTCGGAAAGCTCGGGGTCAGGTTGTCGGATGCGGTGGAGCACGCTCGGTCGCCTGCCCGCAAGCAGGTGGTGAAGTCTGTTTTGAGGACACGCGCTGATCGGGAGGTGCCTGCAGACCAAGGCTGCCTCCTTCCCATTTTGCAATGGCGGTTGAAAGTGTTTTTTGCTCGCGTACGATACACAACCGCTTACAGTCCCCACGACACCAGAATGGGCAAAACAATGATCGCCAACCGTCCACACCAGGCAACGGCACCAGTGCCTTCGATCTCCTGTGGCCCGGGTCAGAGGCCGGAAACCCGAAAAGCGTCAAATCTCATGAAATCATCCCTTCCCCGTCGGCAGTTCATCCAAGCCATGCTTGCGGCCGGTGCCGCGCCACTGTTCATCCCGGCCTCCGCCCTGGGGGCTGATGGCCGCCCCGCCCCCAGCAACCGGATTGTCATGGGGAGCATCGGCGTGGGCGGGCGCGGGCGCAGCAACACCGGCGGCCTGCTCGGCTTCAAGGAGGTCCAGATGGTGGCCGTGTGCGACGTCATGAAATCCGCGCGCGATGAGACCAAGGAGATGGTGGACAACCGCTATGGCGACAAGGGTTGTCTGGCCGTGAATGATTTCCGCGAGATCACCAGCCGGCCGGACATCGACGCCATCGCCATCGGCACGCCCGACCACTGGCACGCGCTGGTGGCCATCGAGGCCTGCCGCCAGGGCAAGGACGTCTTCTGCGAAAAGCCGGAGACGCTCACCATCCGCCAGGGGCAGGCGATGATCGCCGCCGCCCGGCGGTACGGGCGCGTGCTCTCCGGCGGCAGCCAGCGGGTGTGGGAGGATTACAACTGGTTCCATCGAATGGTGCGCGGTGGGGCCATCGGCGACCTGCAGGAGGTCTGGGTGAATGTGGGCGGACCCTCCCGCCCGAGCACGCTGCCGGAGCAGCCGGTTCCCGCCGGGCTGGATTGGGAGATGTGGCTGGGGCCGGCACCGTATGTGCCGTACAACCAGGCGCTGCTCAACTTCCGCGCCTGGCGCGACTATTCCGGCGGCGGCATGACCGACTGGGGCGCCCACGGGTTCGGCGGCGCGCTCTTTGCCAGCAACCTGCACGAGACCGGGCCGGTGGAAATCCTGCCACCCGACGGCAAGGAGAATCCGCGCCTGACCTTCCGGTTTGCCAACGGCGTGCGCATCCACCACGGCGGCGGCAAGGACGGCCTGCTGACCTTCAAAGGCACGAAGGGGGAAATCCACGAGAAGAGCCCCAAGGGGAACACGCCGGACATTGTCATTCCCAACTACAAGGGGAGGGGTGGCATCCTGGGCGATTTCCTCCACTGCGTGCGCACGCGGCAGCGCCCGTTCCGCGACATCGCGGTGGCGCACCGCACGGTATCGCTCTGCCACCTGGGCAACTTGGCCTACTGGCTCAACCGCCCGCTCAAGTGGGATCCGGCCCGGGAGGAGTTCCTGGGCGACGAGGAGGCCAACCGCTGGCTCTCCCGACCGATGCGCTCCCCATGGCACCTGGCCTGACGATCAAACCTCATATTTCAAAGCTCAAATTTTCAGATCCTTATGAAAACGATTTCTTCCTTCGTCCTGACCTTGGTGCTCGGCCTGTCTGGCGGCGCTCTGGCCGCTGTGAAAACGCCGGCCCCGGCTCTGGTGACCGTCTCCCCCGGGGATTCCCCGGCGCAGATCCACGCCGCCTATGCCCAGGCGCTCTCCCCCCTGCTGCCGGTGCTGAACCAGGCGGATGGCAAACCGCTGGATGCCTTTGAGGCACTGGCACACCAGGCCGCCCGCCCCGGAGCCGAAAAGGAGCGCGCAGCGCTGGCCCGGGTGCTGACGGTGGCGCTGGCGGAAAATCATCCGGTGGAGTCGAAAGTGTGGGTGCTCCACCATCTGCAATTTGTTGGCCGCGCGGAAGCCGTGCCCGCCCTGACCGGTCTGCTGGGCAGTCCGGAGGCCCGGGTGCGGGAGGGGGCGCGTTGCGCGTTGCAGCATAATCCCGATCCGTCCGCCGCCGCCGCCCTGCGGAAGGCGCTGGCCGCCGGGGGCGATCCCGCCTGGCGGGCCGCCCTGGTCCAGGCCTTGGGCCAGCGGCGGGACGCGGCCAGCGTCCCGGCCATTGCGGGGTTGCTGAAGGAATCGGATGAACGTCTTCTGGCCGCCGCCTTGAATGCCTTGGGTGATGTTGGCGGACCGGAAGCCGCCCAGGCGGTTACCCGTGCCCGGGCCACGCTGCCCGCCAGTCTCCGGCTCACCTCGGCGGAAGCCGTCCTGAAATGCGCCGAGCGTCTGCTTCAGGAGGGGAAAGCGGCGGTTGCCGCCCGTCTTTATCAGGAGCTGGACCAGCCAGCCGAAACCCGCGCGGTGCAACTGGCCGCCCTGCGGGGCCAGCTCAAGTGCGCCGGAGAGAAATCCGCCCCGCTGACCCTCAAGCTTCTGGCGACCGAGGATGCGGGCAAGCGCGGCATCGCCGCCGATCACCTTGCCGATCTGGAGGCCGCGCCGCTGCGCGCCGTGCTGGCGGGGATCCCGCCGTTGCCAGTCTCCGCGCAGGCGATGGTGCTGGGCGTGCTGGCGGCCAAGGGGGAGCGCGCCGCCCAGCCGCTGGCGTTGAGTCTGTTGAAGAATTCCGACGAGGAGATCCGGCTGGCTGCCATCAGCGCCCTGGGCCGCCTGGGTGATGCCCAGACCGTGCCGACCCTGGTCCAGTTATTGGCGGCGGGCGGCAATCTGGCGGCGGAAGCGCGTGACGCCCTGGCCCGGATCACGGATCCCCAGGCCAATGCCGCCCTGGTTGTGGCCCTGCGCGAGCAGGCCGATCCCGCTCTCCGGCAAACGCTCATTGAAACCTTGGAGGCCCGGGGTGCCATCAATGCCGTGCCCGACCTTCTGTCCGAGGCGGGCAAAGCGGAGTCGAAAAACCGCAAACCGGCCCTGCGCGCCCTGGGCAAACTGGCGGGAGCGGATCATCTGCCCGCCCTGGTGGTTCTCCTCAATCAGGCCAAGCCGGGCGGCGACCGGGACGAGGTTGAACGCGCCCTGGCCAGCGCGGCCCTGCGGATCGGGGGCAAGGATCAGCCGACGGCATCCCTCCTGGCGGCCTATCAGGCGGCGGCCCCCGCCCAGCAGCTTCTGCTGCTGCCAGTGCTCGGACGTGTGGGAGGGGCGAAATCCTTCGAGGCCATCAAGGCCGCCCTGGCCAGCACCGAGGCCCCTGTGGCCGAGGCCGGCCAGCGCGCCCTCTACAATTGGCCCGACGCCACCGACACGGTGGGCGACGCGCTGCTGGCGATTGTGCAAAAAGCCGAGAAGCCGGCCGACCGCAACGCCGCCCTGCGCGCCTTCATCCGCGTGGCCACGCTGCCCGAGGGGCTGACCGATGGGGAGAAGCTGCGGATGCTCACCAAGGCCATGGAACTGTCCCAGCGGGATGAGGACCGCAACCTGGTGTTGGAGCGCCTGTCCGAGGTGCGTCGCATCGAGGCGCTGCGCCTGGCGGTGCCGTGCCTGGAGCAGCCCAAGCTGGTCAACCGCGCCGCCACGGCCATTGTGGAGCTGGCGAAGAACCAGGGATTGAGGGACAAGAACAAGGTGGAATTCGAGCAGGCGCTCAACCGGATTCTGGCCGTCTGCCAGGATACCGGCATCAAGGAGCGCGCCCAGCGGCGGCTCAAGGGGCAGTGAGGAGCAGGGAACAGCCTCGCCATCAAAACATGATGACCTCAAGAGAACGGCTGGCGGCGACTTTGAACCATCAGGAGCCGGACCGGCTCTGCGTTGATTTTGGCGCGGGCTTCCAAACCGGCATGGGGGTGGGGGCGGTACACCGGCTGCGCCAGGCGCTGTTCGGGGCCTCCGACCACCGCGTGAAAGTCATCGAATCGTACCAGATGCTGGGGGAGATTGATGAGGAGCTGCGGCAGGCGCTCGGGCTGGATGTGGTGGGCGTGCATGGGCCCGGCACCATGTTCGGGTTCCGGAACGAGGGGTGGAAGCCGTTCACGATGTTCGACGGCACCCCGGTGCTGGTGCCGGGCCAGTTCAACGTGACGCCGGCGGAGGATGGCGGCTGGCTCATTTATCCAGAAGGCGACACCGGTGTGCCCGCCAGCGCCTGGATGCCGAAGGACGCCTTCTTTTTCGACTCCACCCGCCGCCAGGAGCCGCTGGAGGAGGGGCGGTTGGACCTGGAGGACAACTGCGAGGAATTCGGCGCGAGCAGCCCTGAGGAGGTGGGACACTTTGCCCGGCTGGCGCACCACTATCACGACACCACCAGTTACGGCATTTACATGACCCTGCCCGGCACCGCGTTTGGCGACATCGCCCTGGTGCCCGCGCCGTGGATGAAGCATTCCAAGGGTATCCGGGGGGTGGAGGAATGGTACATGGCCACCGTGACCAACCAGGACTTCGTGCGCCGGATCTTCGAGCGTCAGTTGGAGGCGGCCCTGAAGAATGTGGACCGGCTGGCGGCCGCCGTCGGGGATCGCGCGCAGGTGGTGTTTGTCTCCGGCACGGATTTCGGGACGCAGACGGGCCAGTTTTGTTCGGTGAAAACGTACCGGGAGCTATACAAGCCATTCCATCAGGCTGTGAATGATCGCATCCACAAGCTGACAAAGTGGAAAACCTTCATCCACAGTTGCGGCTCAGTGTGGCCGTTTCTGCCGGAGTTCATCGACGCCGGATTCGATGTCCTGAACCCGGTGCAGTGCTCAGCCAAGGACATGGACGCGCGGACGCTGAAGCGGGAGTTTGGCCGACAGTTGGTCTTCTGGGGCGGCGGCGTGGACACGCAACGGACGCTGCCCTTCGGCACGCCGGAGGAGGTTTATCGAGAGGTCCGCGAGCGCATCGACATTTTCAGCCCGGGCGGCGGGTTCGTGTTCAATGGCATCCACAACGTCCAGAGCAACGTTCCCACGGAGAACCTGCTGGCGCTCTTCCGGGCGGTGCGGGACAGCCGGTCGGCGTAGCACTGCCCCCCAGGGGCGGTTTACGCCAGCAGCTTGCGGGAATATTGCAGGTTGCGGGTGCCATCGGCCACCGGGTCCTTGCTGGGGTTGCCGGTTTCCAGCACGATCCAGCCGCTGAAGCCGATCTCCCTGATGACGGCCGCGATGGGCTCGTACTTGACCTGGCCGTTGTCCAGATAATGGGGGCCGTTCTTGAAATGAATCTGCGCCAGGCGGTCCTTCAGCAGGCGGAGCTCCGCCGGCACGTCGTAGCCCTTGGTGCCGCCGGTGTTGAAGCAGTCGTAGTACATCTTGACCGCCGGGTGGTTGACCCGTTGCAGGATGTCCAGATTCTGGCGGCCGTTGAGGTAGGTTTCAATCGCCAGGGTCACCCCGGCATCGCGCGCGCGGGGGGCGGCGGCCTGGAGGCGGGCGACCACGGCATCCACATCCCGCTCCTTGACCTTGCCGGCCTGATCGAGCAGATCGCCTTTGGAGAAGAAGGCCACCAGGATCACTTTGGCGCCCAGGTCATGGGCGGCCTCAATGCTCTGCTCCAGCCAGGCCGGGCCGCGCGGATCGCTGGCCAGGGGGCAGTCATTGAGCAAACCCATCATCAGGGAGCAGATGGGGATGCCGGTCAGCTTCATCTGCTCCCGGTAACGCTGGCGGACGGCGGGATCGCTGATCTCCAGCCGGTCAGCCGGATTGCCCACGCGCACCTCCACCCCATCGAAGCCGGCTTTTTTGGCGGGCTCCAGCCCCATCACGCAGGTGCCGAAGCGCACTTTGGGCTCGGCTGCCGTCAGGGCGGGCAGGCAGGCCAGCCCGGCCAGGGCCGCGGCGGTGGAACCGAGGAATTCACGGCGGGAGGGGTATGAATGCGGATAATGTCTCATGGCGTGGGGTTGGGTTTGGGACCGGTTCAGGATTTCAGCCCCTTCAGGTTGAAGGCCAGTTTCTCTCCGGTTTTGAGCAGATCGGCCCAGGTGACCTCGGTGTTACGGTAGGCCGCCGTGCGGCCCAGGATGGTGACGAGATTGCTGCGGACGCTGGGCAGCACCGTGGGATTCGAGAAATCGCCACGGGTGATGCTCTCGTGGAAGGTGGCGATGTTGCGCACCGGCCCATCCACGTACATGTTCGGCGTTTTGCCGCCGTTGTAGGCGTCGTCGCAGCGCACCAGCACATCCCCGCCGTAGTGCGTGTCAATGGTGCCCTCCGTGCCATAGACGCGGCACTGGATGTCATCCCAATAACGGCCCACCTGCCGGGAGTTGAAGTTGAGCAGCACGCCGTCCGGGTAGTAATAAATGCACGACCAGCGGTCCCAGCACTCGCCGAAGGGGCGCTTGCGGCTGCCGGTGCCGTAGGCCTTGACGGGTTCGGCGTTGAGGATCCAGGAGGCGACGTCCAGGCAGTGGATGTTCTGCTCGGTGATGACGTCCCCGGAGAGAACCTTGTCGAGCGCCCAGTTGCGGAGGCGCACCTCGGGATTGCCGGGGTCCTTCTCCCACTGCTTGCCTTTCTCCGCGAACATCAGGTTGCACTGGTAGGTGGCCTCGCCAGAGACGATCTCCCCGATCTTCCCCTCGTGGACGAGCTTGACCGCCTGCTGGAACGAGGGGTGCGCGCGGGTCTGAAAATCGACCAGGAACGCCAGCTTTTTGGCGGTGGCCTGGGCACCGCTGGCGGCGATGGACTGGCAGCCGGGCACGTCCACCGCCACCGGCTTGGCCAGGTAAACATGTTTGCCGGCGGCCACGGCGGCGGCGGCCTGCTCCGGATGGAAATAGGGCGGGGACTGGATCAGGATGACATCCACCTGTTTTTCCAGCATGCGCTTGTAGCCGTCCAGGCCGGTGAAACGCATCCCGGCCGGCACCGCGTACTTGTTGCCGGTGGCGTCCGCCCGGTCCTGGAAGTAATCGTAGGTGGCGGCGATTTCGAATCCGCCGTGCTTCTGAAAGAGGCCCAGCATCATGGTGCCCCGGCCGCCGCAGCCGAGGATGCCCACCTTGAGCTTGGGTCCGGCCTCCGCCGCGCGGGCGGGGTTGAACATGGCCAGGCTGAGGGCGGCGGCCCCGGTGGTGGCCAGAAACTGGCGGCGGTTGTGGCGATCCGTCACGGCGATTCGAAGCGTTTCTTTCATGGCATGTGCGTGATTGAGCCTGGCGACCGGCCCGGAATGGTTGGGTGGACCGGCACGGCCACCTGACCACGGACAATGAAGCTGGGCTACGGGGGCCAATCTACGCGGGCCGCCCGGGCAAAGCTTGGAACCCTGCGCCATTTCTGTGTATTATTTCCGCATGGCCGGGGGTGGTCCCAAGGCTCAATGAGCCCCGGCGTCCAGCACCCGGCGCACGGTGTTGAGCAGCGTTTCCGCAGTGTAGGGCTTCTGCAGCCAGGCCTGCACGCGCAGTTCGGAATCCTCCAAAAAGACGGGTTTCAAAGGCACCCCGCTGACGGCCACAATCCGGAGGTGGGGCTGCATGCCGCGCAGGACACGGATGGTCGCCTCCCCATCCATCACCGGCATCATCATGTCGGTCAACAGCAGTTGGATGGCCGGTTGGTTCTGGACGAACAGGCTGATGGCCTCAGTCCCCTCCCTGGCGAATAGCACGCGATATCCGTTCTTCTCCAGCGCCCTGCGGGTGACCTCGCAGATGCCGGGTTCGTCCTCCACCAGGAGCACCAGTTCGCCCTTTCCCTGGGAGTGTGCCGCCTGGGCGGTGGCCGTGCCGGAGCCAGGCTGGGCGATCGGTGCGGCGGGCAGGTGGATTTTAAACTGGGTGCCCCGGCCCAACTGGCTCTCCACCTGGATGAAGCCGCCATGCCCCTTGACGATTCCCAGCACGGTCGCCAGCCCCAGACCGGTGCCTTTGTCCATTTCCTTGGTGGTGAAGAACGGTTCGAAAATCCGGTCCACCGTGGCGGGGGCCATGCCCGAACCGGTGTCCGCCACGTGCAGGACCACATGCGGCCCCGCTTTCCCTTCCGGGATCATGCGGAGGTAGCAGGCGTCCAGCAGCACGTTCTGGGCGGTGATCGTCAGGGTGCCACCGCCGGGCATGGCGTCCCGGGCGTTCACGCACAGGTTCAGCAGCACTTGGTGCAACTGGGTGGGGTCGCCCATGATGGGCCACGGGCCCGTGGCCACCTCCGTGCGCAGGGAAATGGATTTTGGGAAGGTTTCCCCAATGATTTTGGACATTTCCATGATCAGGCGGCTGGTGGAGACGGGGACTTTCTGGCCCTCCGAACCGCGGGCGAAGGTGAGGAGCTGTCGGATGATGTCCGCCCCCCGTTGCGCGCTGGATTCCATGGTGTCCAGCATGGAGAGCCCGCCTTCCGAGATCGTCTCCTCCCGGAGCAGGGCGATGGCCATCAGGATGGGGGAAAGGATGTTATTCAGATCATGGGCGACCCCCGCCGGCCAACTGGCCCACGCTGTCCAGCCGCTGGGCGCGCAGGAACCGGGCCTCGATTTTCTTTTGCTCCGTGATGTCCGTGTTGATGACCAGCACCGACTGGGGCAGGCCATGCTCATCGCGCACCAGCGTCCACCGGCTCAGGACCGTTAATGCCCCTTTGTCCGTGCTGAGCCTGAGTTCCCCATTCCATTGGCCGGTCTCAGCCACCACCTGCCGGGCCGCCTGGCAGGTGCCGGAATCCGTCTGGAGCAATTCCACCAGCGGGCGGCCCCGGGCGTCCGCCGCGGTGTGCCCGGTGAGCCGTTCACAGCTCTGGTTCCAATACCGCACCCCCCCCTCCATGTCCAGCACCACGATGGCGTCGTGCGCCAGGTCCAGCAGCCTCGCTTGTTCGCGCAAGGTGCCGGTGCGTTCGGTGACCATCTGCTCCAGGTTCTGCCGGTACTGGCGGTTCGCCTCTTCCAGCCGTGCTTTCTCCAGTTGCAGGGTGCGCAGGCGGGTGACCTGCTCGACCACCCGCAGGATGCCCGCCTTGTTGATGGGTTTGCTGAGGTAATCGAACGCCCCCGCCCGCACCGCCTCCACCGCCGTTTCCAGGGTGGGCTCGCCGGTCATCATGACCACCGGGATTTCGGGATCTTCAGCGCGGATGACTTTGAGCATCTCCATGCCGTTGGTGCGCGGCAGCACGATGTCGCTGAGCACCAGGTCGAAGGTCTGCTGCCTCAGCAGCGCCAGCCCAGCGGGGGCGTCCTCGGCGGCTTGCACCTCATGGCCGGCCTCGGAGAGGAATTTTCCCAGCGTGAGCCGGATGCTCTTCTCATCGTCAACGATCAGGATTTTCAGCATGATCAGGTTTTGCCTCCCCTGCCATTTTCACAGGTTCCATCCGTTGTCCACGGGCAGCTCGACGTGGAATTTGGTGCCCTGGCCCGGTTCGGTTTCCAGCCAGAGCAACCCGTGGTGATCCCTCACAATGCCGTGGCTGATCGTGAGCCCCAGGCCGGTGCCTTCATTCCTTGGTTTTGTGGTGAAGAACGGGTCGAAAATCCGTTCCTGCATCTCTTGGGGAATGCCCACCCCGTGGTCCTCCACGAGGATGTGCATCCAACGGCGTCCATCCCGCTCCAGCAGGCGGCAGTTCAGCCGGATGATCTTGTCCTCGTGATAAGCGGGGTAGCGCTGGTTGAGGGCGTCCCGGGCGTTGGTGAGCAGGTTCATCAACACCTGCTGGATTTGCTGGCTGCGGCATTTGATGGGCGGCAGGTCCGCCGACACCTCCACCACCAGCGTGATCTGGTCGCTCCGGATCACCGTGCGGATGAGGGACAGGGTCTGACTCACCACGTCCTGGAGCAACGCCGGGCTGTGGGTCTGCTTCTCAATCCGGGCAAACTTGAGCAGGTTGCGCACAATCGTGGCCACCCGCTCGGTCTCCAGAATGATTTCCCGGGCGTACCCAAGCGTCTCGGGATGGGTGCCCGGGCAGTCAAGAATCAGTTGGGCGTAGTTCATCACGCCATTGATGGGGTTGTTGATCTCGTGGGCGACCCCCGCCGCGAGGGTGCCGATGGACTCCAGCTTTTGCTGCTGGCGCATCTGCCCCTCCATGGCCATCTGCTCCTCTTCCATCCGCTTGCGCTCGGAGATATCGATGGAAAGGATGAAAATGCCCTCGGGAACGGGCTGGATGCCCAGATCGAACCAGCCCTTGGCGCCATCGGGAAACACAAACTCGTTTTCCATGTGGACGGACACCCGCTCAGCCATGCACTTTTGTTCAGCGGCGAAGACCGGATTGTTTTCAATGCCGGGCCAGGCCTCGGTCACCGTCCGGCCCAGAAGTTCCCGCCCGGGCCGCCGATTATGCTGTTCAGCCGCCGTGTTGACATAGAGGTAACGCCAATCAAAGCCGATGATCTGGCAGCCCTCCTTCATCTGATCCAGAGTGCTGCGGAAGCGTTCCTCACTCCGGCGCAGGCGGGTTTCGGCCTCCTTGAGGTTGCTGATGTCGAAGCAATAGCCGATGTAGCCGGCGAATTCGCCGGACAGGTTGTGCAGCGGACGGCCGACGTCGAGCAGCCAGCGAAACTCACCCGAGTGGTGGCGCAGCCGGTACTCCATCTTGAAGGACTGCCGGGCGGCAAAGGCGTCCAGATAGGTGCGCAGGCAACGTTGGAAATCATCCGGATGCACCCCCTCGGCCCAGCCGTCGCCCAGCTCCTGGGCCAGCGGTCGGCCGGTGAATTCCAGCCAGCTTTGGTTGAACCAGTCGCATTTGGCGTCGGTGTTGGCCCGCCAGATCAGCGCGGGGGCCTCCTGCAACACTTGCAGGTAAAAATCGTGCGCCTGCCGCACCCGGGTCACCGCCTGCTGGCGTTCCGAGATATCATGGGCGATCCCAAAGAGGCCGATCACGCGGCCCTGGGAATCCAGGACCGGACCCTTGGTGGCCAGAAAAGTGCGGGGTTTTCCCTGGATGGTGATCTGTTCCTCATACGTCTGGGTGATCGCCGACTCCCGCACGCGGCGGTCTCCCTCCATGATGAGCCGGGCATCCTCCGGCGAAAAGAGCGCGGTGTCATCGCGCCCCAGCACCTCCCCCTTCGGCTTGCCCACAAACCGGGAGGCCCCCTCGTTGAACATCAGGTAGCGGCCGGCGTTGTCCTTCACATACACCGCGTCGGGGGTGCCTTCCGTGACAGCTTCCAGCAGGGCCTGGCGGTGGCGAAGCAGCTCCTGGCTTTCGCGCAGCGCGGCCTGGTCCCGTTCCCGCAGCTTCAGTTCAAAGCGCAGCAGGAAATACAGGAGCAAAGCCGTCACCAGCACGAAGGCCCAGCCCTTGTAGATGGACCACTGGGTACGCGCGGCCGCGTCGGGCATCATGGACGCCAGGAGCCGATCCGAAAGCAGGATCCACAGTCCGGCAAACACCACATACGGCAACACGACCCGGAGAACGGCTTTGGCGGCCAGGGTGTTCATGGTTGTGATCGCGCCGACGGCGGAGTGCGGGCGGAGAACCGCTCAACCCATCCATCCGGCACCCATCCGTTGAGAGGTGTCGGGCAAAGAAGCCCCGACCGGGTGACAACTGGAAACCCGGGCCTTAAAAACTTGGTTAAGGCAGCAAATCCCATACGAGCTATGGGATAGCACTACCATGCTTGTCAGCGGCGGGCCAGAACTAATTTGGCCGCTGCGGTCAGCCTCTGGCACCGGTTTCAGTGGTGTCCTTGCCCTGGTACTTGCGCAGTTGCGGGTCCACCCAGATCTGATCGCCCGTTTCAACAAACATGGGCACCATGAGTTCGAAACCGGTTTCGATTTTGGCCGGCTTCCAGTTGGAGGTGTTGCCGCTGCGGATCGGCGGGTCGGTCTCCAGCACTTTGAAGGAGGAGCTGGCCGGCATTTTGATGTCCAGGAATTTCCCCTCCAGAAAGAGGGCGGTGTACTCCTCGTTTTCCTTGAGGAACCAGCGCCGTTCCCCGATCTGGTCGGCGGGCAGGTCCAGCTCCTCGTAGTTTTCCACGTCGGAGAACATGTACGATTCTCCCTGCTGGTAGCTGAACTGGACCCGTCGTTTTTGCAGATCCGCCAGGGGGAAACGCTCGTTTTCGGCGAAGACCTTGTCGATCACCTTGCCGGTCTTGAGGTTGCGCAGGCGGCTGTGCAGCTTGTGACGGGTCTGGGCCGTGCCGGAGACATGGTAGTCCTCCAATTCCTGCGGGGCGCCATCAATCATGAACACCATGCCGCGTTTGAATTCCGAGGATAAAACAGTTTGCATAATAAAATAAATTTCCAGGACGATACCGGTCCGATCGCCGATCGCCAATGTCTAACCGAAAGAAAATCGCGGCCATTTCACCGGCTCCCGGCTTTGCTGTTTTTCTCGTGTTGGTGTCTTTTGATTTGACTGTATTTTCTGTGAGCAGCCGCCGCATTGACACCGGGCAGGTTTCCGTGACAATGGACCCATGCCCGACCAATCCCGGCTGACCGGCAGGCTGTCGCTCCACCTGGCGGTGGCGCTGCTCGGTTTTTCCGGGATCATTGCTAAATGCGTGGCCGCCTCGCCCCTGGCGGTCACCTGCTCCAGTTCGCTCATTGCCGCCGACGTGCTGGGATTCCTGACCTTCGCGGCCAATCTGCTGCCCTCAGCCAGCCCCAAATCATGAACCCGGTGAGCATTGACACCTGCTGGCGGACCTGGGCCCGATGGCTGCTGGGCCTCGGTCTCGGCTGCTGGCTGCCTTGGGGGCTGCCGGCGGCGGAGCGCCAGGCCACCCGTTCCTTTCAGCCGGTGGCGCGGGTCGATTACCGCCAGCCCGCCCGCGAGTTCGTACTGACCAACGCGCAGGGCTGGGTGATCTGGATGGCCCGCGAACTGGCCGAGGAGCATCCCGCCCTGGCGCGCCAGGCGGTTGCCCGGCTGGACCGGAAGCTGGCGGATCTCTGCCGGCTGTTTCCGCCACCCTCCCACGAGCTGCTGCGGCGTCTGCCCATCTTCCTGATGTTGGGCAAGGAGTCCAAACTGGGTGGACGCGATAACGGGGGGGAGTACATCCAGTGGCGCTCGCCCCGATTTTTTGACTGGCTCGATCCGCGCATGGGCGGCTGTCTGATCATCCATTCGGCCCGCAATTATGTCTGGCTCAGCGACCACTGGGCCACCCAGTTGCTGGTGCATGAGTTCGCGCATGCCTGGCACCTGGAACAATGGCCGGAAACGCAGGCGGACATTCTGGCCGCCTGGGAGCATGCCCGGCAGCAGGGTCTGTATGAGAATGTGCCGGATGTGAATGGTGACCGGGTGGCCAGGGCTTACGCCGCCCACAACCAGCTTGAGTATTTTGCCGAGCTTTCCTGCGCCTATTTCCTGAGGGGCGAATATGCGCCGTTTGACCGCGCCGCACTGCGCACCCATGACCCGGTGGGCACGCGGATACTGGAAAAACTGTGGCGCGTGACAGGAACCAATCCCCCACCGGTCACGCCCTGGCTGAGTCTGGGTTTCGACCGGGCCTGGACACAGCCGGGCGGGCGGGCGGGTTACCAGAGCGAGGGCACGCGGACCCTGCGTTTGGAATTGCACGGCCCGGGCGAGGCTCCGGCGGAGTCCTTCCTGGGGGTGCCGGGCTCGGGCGTCTCCGGACAACCGGCGGATCATGCCCTTGATAACGCGAATGTGACCGTCATGGGGGGCAACGGCGGGCGGGCCGAGGTCCTGGCGGGTCCGGAGTGGTCCCGGGTGATGAGGGAGGCTTCTGCCGGGTTGGCCGGGTTGGCCCTGTGCGGGTGGTACCGGCCGGAGGGGGAACAGGTGTTAACGGACGGAGCGTGTCTCTTGCATTGGTCGCGTGGGGGCACGGGCCTGGTGCTGCGGGCGGGTGGGGCCGGGCAACTGGCCCTGCAATGGGGCACCACGAACGAGGTGGTCTCCACAGCGGTTCAAGTCAGCCCTGGTGCCTGGACTTTTATCGGGGTCGCCTATCTGGCCCCATCCCTGGGTTCACGCGGGGATAGCCAGCCCTATGGGCAGGTCATTTTATACCAGGGCGGGCTGCGGGAGCCGGTGCGCGTGGTGCAGCGCTGGCGTTCCACGGGTTGGGGCCGCCTGATGCTGCCTGCGACCGGGTTTTCGCTGGGGGCGGATGAGCGCGGCCAGCAGGCCTTTGACGGCTGGCTGGATCAGTGGCGCTGCTTCTGGGTGCCCACCGCCCGTGAGACTGCGGTTTACGGGGCCGGTCTGCCGGGTTTGGAGGCGCTGGAAGCCCTGCGCCAGAGCGATGTTCGGGGTCGGTGAGGCAGGTGTCACTCAGCCTCGACAAACATGGCCAGAGCGTAAATCAGCGCCCCGTTCCAATTGATCGCAATCTCGTTGGTGCGGTAATCGTCCTGGCTGTCATTCCAGTTGGCAGGCTGCGGATGGGGGCCGCCAATGAGATAGCCGGGCCAGGGGGCATCCACCTTGTCGCCTCCGGAACGGCGGTCATGCGGAAACATGGGCGGTCGGTGTCCCAGGCCGGTGACGTATGATCGCCCATGCACGTTGCGTCCGAACAGATGATTCAAGGCATCCAAAGCTGTCTCCCGGTACACGTCCTGCGGAGCCAGGCGGTGCGCGGTGGCCAGCACGAGTGTCTGGCGGGCAACCGTGCCGTTGCAGCCCCAATTATAACGCCGCCCCAGGGGACGCCCGTAACCATGCTGGCTGCGGGTTTGGGTGATGTTTTGTGCGGTGGCGACCAGGTTGGTGGCGGCCTGCTTCACCAACGCCTCGCTGCGCCCGGTCCGGGCGGAGCGGAGATAGGTGAACACCGCGAGGTTGCCCACATCCGACCAGTCAAAGTTATCGCTCACCCGCGCCTGGCTTTGCCGCAGGCGTTCCTCCAGGGCCTGCAAACAGCCGGCCTCTCCGGTGCTTTCCCAAAGCTCGGCCAGCGCCCACGCCCGATCATCGGCATCCCGGGTGGGGTAGCGGCCGGTTTCGAATCCGTTTTGATCCGCGTCGTGGTTTTCGGGATGGGTATCCAGGAATTGCTGGCTTTTGCGGGCGACCTCCAGACACCGTTTGGCATAATCGGGATCAAACGGGCGAAAGCACCGGGCCGCCTGGGCCAGGATGGCCACCAGGTCCGCCGTGGCGGCGCTGCTCCAAGGCACAAAGAGCCGCTCCGCACTTTCCCGCTCCGGCAGCACAAAACCGCCAAACCGCCGGGTGCTCACCTTGTGAAAGACTGAACCATCGGTCGCCTGCATGGTCAGCAGCCAGTCCGTTTCCCATTTGATTTCCGCCAGAAAATCCGGCAGCCGTCCGCCAGACTCGGGCAGGCCCAGCCGGATGGGTCGGAGGGCGGGGGTGAAGTCCTCCCAGGCTCGCAGCATGGCGCCCACGGTGATGCCGGCATTGACCACATACTTGTTGTAATCCCCGGCATCATGCCACCCACCCGGACTGGGTTGGCGTGTGTGGCCGCCGCCCACGGCATCCAGCCAGGCGTCCTCCAGATGGCACGGGCCGTGGGCAAAGGTGCTGCCCTGGTGCGTGCCGGTCACGGCGGTGCCGCACCGCCACAGGTACATCGCGCGGGTGACGGTGATGAAGGGTTCCCGGTACAGATTGTCCATGATGCGGAACGGGGCGGATTCCCCCGCTTCCGCGCTGCGCATGAGGTACTCCCCGGGCGTGCGGAAAGCGGTGAAATCCGCCATATGCACACTCTCCCGGGTATCGATATTGGTGATGGGCCCCGTGGTTTTGCCCGTGAATACGATCTGGTTGCCGCCGGCTTTGACCAGCGTGAACTCCGTGGCGGGCAGGCTGAGGGTGGCGCGCTTCTCCGCTCCGGGCAGATAGCCGAGGGTGTTGAGGCGGATGGCGGGCGCATCGGCGGCCGCATGCAGAGAGGGCAGGGAACCGGCCAGCAGCGCCAGAGCAGACCAAAAGCGGGACAGGCGGAGATTCTTCATAGTTCAGGGCAACCGGGTTGATTCGGACCGCAGCTTGGACGTGTCTCCTCCGGATGTCATTCAATCCACTTCGGGCGTTTGGGTGGGGTGCCGACCTTTGCCGCGCTTTGCGCTTGCCAGAAGGCACCCCGGCAAGCTTCCATGCGGCGTGTTCGGTCACCGTCCAGCCACCCTCAAGTTCTGGCGACGACTGGTTCAGCAGGCGCTGACCCGGGTGGCCACCCCTTTCCACCTGTTCTCCACCGATCCCCTGGCCGAAGTGTTTGAGGAGTTGGCGACGCTGGAATGCCCCGTCCCGGTGCGTCATTGGTTCTCCTGCAAAACCCAGCCCCTGGCCCCGATGCTGCGGTATTGGAAGGCGCATGGGGGCGGGGTGGAGGTGGTGAGCGAGTTTGAGCTGTCCGCCGCCCTGGCCGAAGGATTCTCGCCCGAGCAAATCCTGGTCAACGGCCCGGCCAAACAGCATTGGCTGCCGCAGGTGGCGCGTCCGCTGCTGCGCGTCAATTTCGATTCCCTGACCGAAATGCGGGCGTTGCTGCCGCTGGCCCGGCGGCTGGAGTGGTCCCTGGGGGTGCGGTGCCGGACCAGCCAGGAGGTGGATCCCGCCTTCCCCGACCAACCCACCCAGTTCGGGATGGAATCCGCCGAGGCCATCTCGGCCCTGCGCCTGTTGCAGCAAAAGGGGTTGCGCGTGGAGACGGTCCATTTCCACCTGCGCACCAATGTGCCCCGGGCCGGGAACTATGAGACCGCCCTTGAAGAGGTGGCCCGGATTTGTGCCGCCGCCAGCTTTACCCCGCGCAATCTCGATCTGGGCGGGGGCTTTCCCCCGCCGCACACCCGGGCACCGGGAGGCGCCTTCCTCAATGCCGCGTTCGATCTGCGGGAGATGGCCGGCGTCCTGCGCCGGACCACCGAGCGGTTTCCGGGCACGGATGAAATCTGGCTGGAAAACGGACGGTTCGTCACCGCCCGTTGCGGGGTGCTGGTGGTCCGGGTGCTGGAGGCCAAGGAACGTCAGGGGGTGCGCCAGTTGATCTGCGATGGCGGCCGCACCCTTCACGCCCTGGTCAGCACCTGGGAGGATCATGAATTGCTGGTGGTGCCGCAGCGGCAGGGCCCCTGCCTGAATACGATCGTTTACGGCCCCACCTGCATGGCCTTTGATCAACTGGCCCGCCGCCCCCTGCCGCGCAGCGTGCAGCCCGGCGATCACCTGGTCTGGATGGATGCCGGAGCCTACCACCTTTCCTGGGAGACGCGCTTCTCCCACGGCCTGGCCCCGGTGGTTTGGCATGAGGGCGGTCAGATGCGCGTGGCGCGTCCGCGCGAGGACTTTGCCGGTTGGTGGGAAAAATGAAACCCCATTGGCGGGCGTGGTCCCGGGGGGGAGAGGTGAGGCGCCCGGCTACCGCACCGGATCGGCGGCCGGCAGGGTTGCGACTTTGCCGGGAAAGGGGACCAGGCCCGGGGGCATGGGGGGGAAGATTTCCAGGGCCTGGGGCTGCTTCACCAATTCGCGCCAGGACTGGCGCTCTGCCGGGGTCATTTCCACCCAGCGGGTGGCGTTGCGCAGGAATTGCTGCTGCTGTTCCGCAGGCATGCTGGCAAAGCGCGCGAAGGAGGCGATGCACCGCTCGCGCGCCTCCCTGGGCAACCGCTCAAAGGCCGCCAGGGTGCGCTCCATCTGCTGGCGCTCAGGCAGGGCGAAGGTGCGCAGAGCCCGCTCCTTCTCCTGGTCGCTCAGCTCAAAAAACTGGTTGAACTGGGCCGTCACAGCCTCCCGGGTGCCCGGCGTCAGGCGGCGCCATTGTTCGAAGGCTGCCTCCACGCGTTGCCGTTGGGTGGGGGGCAGCGTGGCGAGAACCTCCTGCTGTTGATTCGCCGGGGTGACACTCAGCCGCAGCAGATGGCCCAAAGCCGCCTCGTTTTTTAGAAACACCTCCCGCAATTCCGCCGGTAGCTGGTCCCATTGCCGGAGGCGCTCCGTGATCAGCGGCCCATACTTGGCGGGCAAGTGCGCGAAAAACAGCGTGCGATTGGTGGCGGGCGCACCTAGGAAGGGCAGCAGGTACCACCGCAATTCGGTGACCGTCAACCGCAGTTCCCGTTCATTGGCTGGCAGGATGAGGTATTCCGCCAGTTTGGTGCGGATGAGGGTTTGCTGCTGGGCGGTGCGATTGGTCAGCAAGGCGGCCCGGCCGACCTCGTTGGTGGCCAGCAGATCCCGAAACAGATCTATGGGCGATTGGGGGGGAGGGGGCAGCGGCGGCAGGGCGGCCTGGGGGGGCACGGGGGGCGCACCGGCATTTTGGGCCGTTGCCGTCCAGGCCATCCAACCGAGTAAAATGACCGCCCAAAAGCGCATGGGTCAATTATGCAGGGCTGCCAGCAGGTCCACATCCGCCATCGGCCGCTCCGGAACCAGCTTCTGAATGGTGTCAAAATCCTGGAAAACCTCCACGCTCAGCACTTTGGGGCCTGTCCCCAAGGCGGCGACCGGGGCAAAGGCGTGCATGGTGGTGGCCAGGCTTTTTTGTTCCGTGGCGCGATGTTGCTGCCAGAAGAAGGTTGCCGCAAGCAAACCCAGGGCTGTGCCTGTCGCCAGGCGTGGCCAAGGGCGGCTCAGCCAGGGCCAGATCAGCCGCCACGATGCCTGGCTTGCCACGGGCT
>CAIYYI010000001.1 GCA_903930345.1 uncultured Verrucomicrobiota bacterium | reverse complement strand
GCCAGACGCCAGCCTGCCATCGAACATGCTGGCCACTTTGCAGGTTGCACGAGGATCGACACCATTTCACCGTGTTGCGTACCAGCCCAAGGCCAGCACCGCTTTGGATTACCTGATTGTCTATCAGTGCGCCTTCCTGCTGCGTCGCTTTGCTCTCCCTGTGGCAGATCGAGTTGATTTCACGAGCACCAGTATGGCTGGCTTGGCCGCGCGGCAGTGGGTCGTCAAGAACCCCAAGATGTCCGGGATGCAGGAAGAGGAAATTACCGATCTCACCGCCTTCCTGGTCAATGGCATCCTGAACCAGTTGCGCTCCATCCCGGTAGGCATGAGGGTGGATGCCTGGATCACGGCTCAATTTCCGGATTTGGCTGACCTGCAATGCCAGGCCATTACCAAGCAACTGAACGACAACACCGCCGCTTTGCGCCCCGATTTACAGGCCGTCATGCCTGACCAAGCGCTGGCCGCCAATATCAGCATGAGCACTGCCTTTGCCCTGTACTGGGCTGAGCGGCTACAGCAACCACAGAACGCCCTGCCCTACCAGGCCACAGGTCACCTGGCCCAGGGGCGTGCCTTGCTCGACCTCTGGCATGCCATCCCTGAGGAGCCTGGTTCGGATGTAAAGCTGATCGACGCCTGGGCCAGCAAGCTGGGTCTGGAAAGCTGGTACCGGTGGACGCAGGAAACCACACACTGAACAGAATGGCGCAGCAATCCTTCACTATCGCGCCCGCCGCTTTCGATGCCAAGCTCTTGCCTGCTGGCGCACGCACGCCCGGCACACCGGCCTTTCGGGAAGCGGTCAACACATTCCTCCAGCAGGCGTTTGAAGGGTTTGGCGGTCGGGCAACCTTTGTGGTGGATGACGAGCGCATCTCCGTGACCTGGAATCCCGATCCAGCCCGCCCCAGCCCTCTGAAGGCCATCGGGATCCTGCTCCAACAAGGCAGGCAGTCTGAAGCCATCCAACTGCTCGAACTGTTGCTGAGCCACCAACCGCACAACGTGCAACTGCTTTACAACCTGGGCATGGCGCTCAGCGATGCTGGTCTGTTGCCCCAGGCGGAAAAGCACCTGCGTCGGGCAATAGAACTGAAGCATTCTTTTTGCAGCGCCCTGGTTGCGCTGGGAGTTGCGCTCGCCCGCCAGGGCAAGAGCGAGGAGGCCGTCAAGACCCTGGAATGCGCGCTGGCGTCCGAACCGGATAATTTCTATGCGCATCAAAACCTGGGTGCTCTATTCCTGAAACTGGCGCAGTTCGAGAAAGCCATCGACCACCTGCGGGGTGCCGTTGCATTGCAACCTGCTGACCAACAATCATGGGTTTCGCTGGGACATGCCCTCAGCCAATCTGGCCGTGCCGATGAGGCGGGAGAGGCTTACGCGCAAGCCATTAGGATTAATCCGCACACGGATATTGCAGAACAAGCCCGCCAGGAAAGCAGCGGGCTCGCACAGCAGACCTTCGCGCACGGAGGTGCAGGTGCTCCGCGCGTGGAGGCCGTCCAGCACTGTTTGGCGGCTTTGAAAACCTTTGCGCCGCTCACAAATGCTGAAATCAAGAGAATCACAGGGGAAATCGCAATGACCGGTCGGAATGGCTTCGACATTAACAAGGGGGAGAAACGGTACACGCTCAAGCTGATGCCCGGCGAGTATTCCGGACTCCAACTCCTTTGCTACCTGTACGTGGGATTCCAGATCATTGCGCCTGGAACTTCTATTGGCTTTGACTTGGAGAAGGAATACCACGCAGCGCTGGCCCTGTTCCAGGGGAACAAGCCATAATCCTTGCTTGCACGGCCACCCCATGCGGCCCTAGGGGCCGCAACTTCAGCCTGCTGTCAGCGTGCCAGTGACCGGAAAAGGCTGCCCGCCCGGTGGCAGG